>CAYWKH010000043.1:16322-17132 GCA_964458805.1 uncultured Synergistaceae bacterium | reverse complement strand
TGAAAAGGAAGGCGGAGAGGTCCTCGGCCCCCAGGGCGTTGTCCAGGCTGAGCATAGGCTCGACCAGCGGGACCTTGGCAAACCCGTCGGCCGCCCTGCCGCCTACCCGCCGAGTCGGGGAGTCAGGGGTCCTTAAGACCGGATACCGCTCCTCCAGACTTACCAGCTCGGCGAACAGAGCATCGTACTCGTCGTCCGGGATCTCCGGGGCGTCGAGCACGTAGTAGAGCCGTCCGTGCCGCTCAATCTCCACCCTCAGGCGCTCCGCCCTCAGGCGCGCGCTATCGGGCGCCTGCCGCGACTCGTTCCTCTCCACCTGCGCCATCTACTCCTCGGGCGATTCCTTTTCCTTCGTGGCCACCGGCCTCATAGTCGGGAAGAGGATGACGTCACGGATGGACCTGGAGTCGGTCAGGAACATGACCAGTCGGTCCACTCCTATCCCCAGGCCTCCGGTCGGGGGCAGGCCGGTCTCGATCGCGTTTATGAAGTCCTCGTCGAAGTCGTGCGCCTCGTCGTCGCCGGCCTCTTTCTTCCTGAGCTGGTCCTCGAACCGTGCCCTCTGGTCAACCGGGTCGTTGAGCTCGCTGAACGCGTTAGCGACCTCCTTGCCGCAGATGAACAGCTCGAAGCGGCGGGTGTAGTCCGGGTCGGACGGGTCTCGCTTGGCCAGGGGAGAGATCTCCGTCGGGTGGCCGGTGACGAAGGTGGGCTGGATGAGCTTCTCCTCAACGAAGGCCTCGAACATCAGGTTGAGCACCAGGAAACGGCTCTCGTCGCCCTTCAGATAGACCCCCCGGTCCCTGGCGA
>CAYWKH010000043.1:0-16312 GCA_964458805.1 uncultured Synergistaceae bacterium | reverse complement strand
CCTCGTCGTCATTGATCTCCCTGAAGTCTATCCCGGTGTACTCCCTCACCAGGTCGAGCATCGAGCCCCTCTTGAACGGCCTGGTGAAGTCCAGGTCCACATCCTGGTAGCGCACGGGTCCCGAGTTGTCCGGGCCGCGAACCGCGGCGGCGGCGTTTCGGATGATCTCCTCTGTCAGGGTCATCATGTCCTCGTAGTCGGCGTAGGCCCAGTAGACCTCCATCGCGGTGAACTCGGGGTTGTGCATGGGGCTCAGCCCCTCGTTTCGGAAGTTCTTCCCGAGCTCGTACACCCTGCCGAACATGCCCACGATGAGCCTCTTGAGGTAGAGCTCGGTGGCGATCCGCAGGTACATCTCCAATCCGAGGGCGTTATGGTAGGTCTTGAAGGGCCTGGCATTCGCACCCCCGGCGAGGACGGACAGTATCGGCGTCTCGACCTCCAGGGTCCCGTGGTCCTCCAGTGTCTTGCGTATGGATGATATGATCCTGGAGCGCTTGCGGAAGGTGTCGCGCACCTCGGGGTTGGCGATCAGGTCGGTGTAGCGCCTGCGGTAGCGCAGCTCGGTGTCCCTCAGCCCGTGCCACTTCTCGGGCAGAGGACGAAGGGTCTTGCTGAGCAGCACCAGCTTCCTGACGTGAAGCGTCAGCTCGCCGCGCTGGGTCCTGAACGGGTGACCCGCGACCCCGACCCAGTCGCCGGAGTCGACCCACTTCTTCACGAAGGAGTACTCCTCCTCCCCCATGGCGTTCAGCTGGAGGTAGAGCTGCAGGGTGTCGGTCTCATCGGCCAGGTTGGCGAAGGTGGCCTTGCCGTGTTTGCGGAGGGTCATCACCCTGCCGGCGGTCACTATCTCTGCGGTCTCGTCGATCTCGTCGACGGCGAGATGCTCGAAGTTCCTGCGCACGTAGTCTAGATGATGCTTCCACTCCCACTTCTCGTGAAGATAGGGGTTGTAACCCTCCTCGGTCAGCAGGCGCTCCAGCTTGTCCCTGCGCTGGCGGACGATCTCGTCGCCAGGGCTGCCGTCCGCCTCCTCCACCGGCGCATTCAGGAGCTCCCTTTCATTCTGCGCATCCACTATGCAACTCTCCCCTTTCAAAAACCGTTCGCACCACTCTATCGGATACCCGGCGAAACCCGGGTCTCGCGCTCCTCGAGCATCACCTTGAGCTCCTCCCACGAGAGGATCTCGGCGGCGGCCCGCCTGAGCGCCCCCACCCCCGGCTGTCCCCTGAACATCCCCGAGAGCACCCGTTTAACCATGAGCGCCGCGATTCGCTGCCCCGCCTCGGTGCAAACGCTCTCGCCGAACTCCAGCAGGAGCGCCGTCTGATAATCGGGGGCGGGGTCCAGCAGTTCAGGATTTGAGCCGAGCCCCAGCCGCGCCAGGGTCCTCGGCAACAGAAACGGGTCCGCGAGCGCGCCCCTGGCGAGCATTACCGCCACGCAGCCTCCCTCAATGTACTCGGCCGATCTCTCCGTCGTGAAGATGTCCCCGCTCGCGCAGATCCTCTCCGGAAACAGCGCGGCCAGTCGAACCGGGAGGGATGCGTCGGCTGAACCTTCGTACCTCTGGGCCGGGGTCCTGCCGTGCACGGTCACCGATGCGGCCCCGGACCGGAGGAGCCCTTCGCAGAAGGACTCGGTGGACAGGGGCGCGGTTGATGGGCACTTTCGAATCTTCGGCCAGACCGGGAGCCCCAGGGCGGCCAGGCGGGCGACCATCTCGAACGCGACGCCCGGCCTGTCGAGGAGCATCGACCCGGCCCCCTTCTTGAGCACCTTGGGCATCGGGCAGGCCATGTTTATCCCGATGGCGGCGAAACCCCGCTGCTGCCGCAGGGCCACTTCGACGCCGGCCGACAGGGTATCGGCGTCCCCGGCGAAAAACTGCGCGATCACGGGCGCCTCCCCGTCGAGTATCGACAGCATCCGCCCGGTCCTGGTCCTCTGTTGGCCGCGTTCGAGCGCGAGCAACCCGGCGCAGCTTATCATCTCCGTGTGGACGGCCCCCGCTCCCATCCTGGAGAAGAGGAGTCGCAACGAGGGGATCGTCACCCCCGCCAGGGGCGCGAGCAGCACGGGATTGTCCAGGAGCAGGCCCCCTATCGCGAATTTCAGGGGCATTCCGGGCGGTTCCTGTCGAATATTAGCCTTAGCCCCTCGAGGGCGAGCCACTGGTCCACGCGGGTGATGGTCTCCGAAAGGGAGGCTATATCGGGCGAATGCCCCCCCGTCGCCACGACCTCGGTCCTCTGCCCCATCTCCTTCCAGGTCCTCCTTACCAGGTGATCGACGAGCCCGGCGTTGCCGAACATGATCCCAGCCTGTATGGAGCCGATTGTGTTGTTGCCGATGACGCTCCTTGGAGGTACCAGCGAGACCTGGGGAAGCTTGGCGGTCCTGCCGAACAGCGCCTCCATCCCGGTGACGAGCCCGGGGGCTATCGCCCCGCCTATGTAGGCGCCGTTCTTGTCCAGGATGTCGAGGGTGATGGCGGTTCCGAAGTCCACAACTACAAGGGGGGCCCCGTAGCGAGCCTTTCCGGCCACGGAGTTTACCAGCCTGTCGGCGCCGACCTCGTGCCTGGGGGAGTAGGCTATCTCAAGACCAAGGTCGAGTTCGGCGGTCACCTTGACCGGGCTAACCCCCAGGTACTCCTCCAGCCCCTCCCGCAGGGCGCTGTCGAGCGACGGAACCACGCTCGAGAATATCGCGCCGTCGATCTCCCCGGCATCAATGCCCGAGATCGACAGCAGGTTTAAAAGATATATGCCCAGCTCGTCGGATGTGTGACGCTCCGACATCAAGCGCCAATGCCTCTTCAGCTCCGCACCCTCGTAGATTCCGATCACAGTGGTGGTGTTGCCGACGTCGATTACGAGCAGCATGTCTGCCTCCATGTCTCAATGACCCCGGGTTTTCGCGCAGGATAGCCGCGCTTCAGAAGTTTTGCCGGGACAACACAATATTATACCACTTGCCAGGCGAGCCTTTGCAACGCAGGATAGCGCCGACCTCAGCAAAGGAGGGGTCGGCGCTGCGGAGCGCCGGCCCCTCCTGATAAACCCTTGCTAGCTATCGCACCCCCCGGCTGTCGACGCGCGGTGAGAGCGCCGAATGGCGCGGCTTACTGCAGGAATGCCAGGACCGCCTCCCTGAACTCCTTGTAGAAGGGTTTCTCCATCATCATGGCGTGCGACGCGCCGGGGACAACCTTCAGCATGGACTCATTGTTCTTCAGCGTGCCAAAGGCCTCCTCGCAGAGGCCGACCGACACGTACGGGTCCTGGTCGCCGACGATGAGCAGGGTGGGGGCATCTATGGAGGCTGTTGGTATCAGTCTCTCGTCCGCGCCGACCAGAAGGTCGCGTCGCCCGCCGTTCGGACTCCCCTTTCCGTCATACCTCCAGCAGTTGGACAGGAAGGTGGCCACTACGCACGGCTCCGTAATATCGTAGTCTATCCGCCCGTCCTCCTTAACCTGGAAATCCCCGGCCGCATGCTCCCATGTGTTCTTGTTGAAGGGAGACTTCACCTCGTAGACCCCGAGCCCCGCGACTATGGGGGCATACAGGACAAGCTTCCTGACCTTCTCCGGGTGGTTCGCGGCAAAGCGACCGCCCGTCACAGTCCCCCAGCTCCACCCCAGGACGTCCAGCCTCTGTTGCCCGCTGCGCTCAAGCACCAGGTCCGCAGCCGCGGCGATATCCTCCGCCGCGTAATTCGAGTCCGGCATGTAGCCGTCCTCCACCTCCTGCGAGGACCCGTACCCGGCAATATCCAGCATCCAGACGGTGAACCCGTTGGAGGCCAGGAACCGTGCCAGGCTGTAGTCGCCTGTATCAACGTCGAACTCGTGCGATGAATAGGTAAGGCCGTGGACCAGAAGCAGCTGCCTGTCTCCGGGTTTCTCATCCGAGCACATCCGCTGCAAGTGAAGGTTTATCCCGTTCCTCTCGAGCGGCACGATATCAGTGACTATTCCGGCCGCGAAAGCGGCTCCCCCCTGTAGAAGCACCAGGGCCGCCAACAGAATTCTGGCCAACATTTACATAACCCCCCTGTTTTGGATTTGAGCCTGTCCCGCACGGAAGCAGCCTCGCGCCTAGCTGAACTGCGTCATAATAAAGTGTTATCACCAGTTCTGTCAAGCATCAAAGGACCAGCACCGCGATAAGCAGGAATATACCCGCCCCCGCGACCGTCCTGCCTCTCAATGGGTGCAGTCCTCCCGCCACGGTCAGCACGAACAGCCCCCCTCCCAGGGCGGCCAGCACGGGGTGCCAGCCCGCGGCCCAAGGCGTCAGTCCAGCGAGCGAGTCCGCAGCGATCTCCCACAGCGTGAACAGCCCCTCCGCCGCGGAGACGAGCAGTCTTCCGCCCGGAAAGCCCGCGAGCAGGGGGGCTGACAGGAAGAAGGCCAGCGGGTACAGCGCGGAGAAGAGGGGCAGGGCGGCAAGGTTGAGGAGGAGCCCGGCGAGGGGAACACTCCCGAACACCGCCGCGACCTGCGGGTATGCGGCAAGCCAGATGAGCACGCTCGAGACGGGAAGGGCCCGGATCGAGAGCCGGCGTTCGGCCATGGCTGCGAGCAGCATCGCCGCGATGACCGACAATCGCCAGCCAACGTCGAAGAACCACGCCGGACGCCACAGCAACAGGAGCAACGCGGCCATTGCAACGGAGTTCAGCGCGTTCCCTCTCCTCCCGAGGGCACCCCCCAGCAGGAGAAGCTGAAGCATGATGGCGGCGCGAAGAGCCCCCGGGGCTCCCCCGGCCAGCAGCGCGTACCCCCAGAGAACCAGGCTCGCGGCTGCCACCGCGATGCGCCTCGGGACATACGTCCGGACCAGGGAGGAGGTGAGGATCTTCCACAACCCCAAGGCCACCAGCCCCACGTGAAAGCCCGACACGGCCAGCAGGTGAGAGGTCCCCCACCGCCGGTGCGCCTCGTCGAGGTCCGGGTCGCGCACGCCGAGTACCGCCGCCAGCATGTACCCCCTCGTACGCGGGGGCAGGGTCAGAAGCATCCTCTTGCGGAGCGCGGTTCGCCAGGACGCAAGAGAGGAGCCGCCATCGCCTCGTGAGGTCGAGCCCGCCTCTATCTCGATCCTGGCTCCCCTTGCGCTCCAGTAGAGGTCCTCCCGGAACGACGAGTCCCCCCTGGGCGCGATACGGCGAGCGATGCCGGAGAAGGAGAGCGAGTCCCCCTCCATAACGTGTCTGTTGGGCGGGAGTTTCAGCAGGTACCTGTCCGCCTCCGCGTCCACCAGGACCGCGCGCCTGGCGCCCCACGAGCGTTCAAGCACCACCGCTCCGCGCCCCGCCACGGACCCCTCCGGGAGCGGCGGCTGACGCACCAGGACAGTGCAGCAGAAGATGGAGGCAATAAATGACATCAGGGCAAGCCCGCCTGCGTAGGGCAACAGGCGGGGCGGCCTTCGCTCGGAGAGAACCAGGACAAGACCTGCGACCACAAGCGGCGCTAGCAGGGCCGCGACGACCGCCGGGATGCCGCTATTCACGGACGCCAGCGAGACGGACAGCCCCGCGAGCGGGAAGACGAGGGGCGCGCGGGCCACCCCCTCGCGCGGCACGAAGGGCACGCTCCGCCGGTCCGTCTCCTCGTGTCTCATCGGACGGAAACGCTCTCCCTCATCGCTTCGAGTTTTTTGGGCCCGATCCCCTTGACGTCCAGCAGATCCTCCACGGAGCGGAAAGGCCCCCTGGTCTCCCTGCGGTCGATTATCGCCCTTGCTGTAACCGGCCCTACTCCGGGGATGGTCTCAAGCTCGGCCGCCGATGCGGTGTTAACGTTCACCCTGGCGTCCTTGACGAACGAGATGGACGTAGGCGGGGTCCCTCCAGCCACCGGAGGCGGGACGGGTGAATCCGCTCGCAAAGAGGGGACGTGAACGTGCACCCCGTCGGCGAGGGGAGAGGCGAGATTGACCTGCACCGGGTCAGCCTGAGGCCCGAGTCCGCCCGCAGCCTCGACGAGCTGGAACACCCGGCTGCCCGGGGGCAGGCTGTAGACCCCTGGCGAACAGACCTCACCCGTTATGTACAGCACCCAGGGCGCGCCTTCCGTCGGCTCTCGCCCGCCCTCGCGCCCCGCGCCATCGATGGCGGACGCCGGGGCCTCCTTCTTTCCGCCGGCCCGATCGATCGTGGGGGCCGGTCCGGCCACTGTCTCCGAGGGCCCGCTGACGATCTTCCCCGAGAAGGAGTAGACCAGAAGGCCGGCCAGCACGAAGCAGGCAACCCCTATCGCGAAGAAGGCGAGACCTGCGTACTTGCCGGGCCTGCGTTCGAACGAGCCGCCCATGTCCGCCCGGTTCAGCAGGAGGCCGGGAGCAGGCGCCCATCCAGGCGCCAGCTCTCGCCGCCGGTGATCTCCACCCTGGCGAACCTTCCCAGGAGCTCCTCGCCGCCCTCGACCAGCACCACCTTGTCGGACGGAGTCCTCCCCTGGAGCAGGCCGCTGCCCCTCGGCGCCAGGTCGTCTATCAGGATGTCGTACACGCCGCCCGCCAGCGAGCTGTTTATCTCGCGGGCTATCCTCGCCTGGAGCGCGTTGACCTCGTTCAGTCGCCTCATCTTGACCTCCCCCGAGACCTGGTCCTCTCTGGAGGCCGCGGACGTCCCCTCCCTGGGCGAATAGGCCGCGGAGTGCACCAGGTCGAACCGGAACTCCTCAAGCGCGTCCATGGATCTCTGGAAATCGTCGTCGGTCTCCCCGGGGTGGCCGACAATAAGGTCGGTCGTGAGTCCCGCCCCCGGCAGGCGGTCTCGGATCGACGACACCGCCGCCCGGTACTGATCGAGGTTGTAGCCCCTGTTCATCATCTTCAGCACCCGGTCGCTGCCGGACTGGATGGGAAGGTTTACCGAGGGGCAGATCACGTCCCCGTGAGCGGCCATTACATCCGCGATGTCCGGCGTGAAATCCCGCGGGTGGGACGTGACGAATCGAAGAAGGCGGACGCCCGTTTGAACGGCAACGTCCCTGAGCAGCGATGAGAAGCGGTATCCGTAAGGAAGGTCGCTCCCGTAGCTGTTGACGTTCTGACCCAGCAGGGTGACCTCCAGGACTCCGTCGGCCACCAGCGCCCTCACCTCGTCCAGTATCTCTCCCGGTCGGCGCGATACGAAGCGTCCTCTCACGTAGGGGACTATGCAGTAAGAGCAGAAGTTGTCGCAGCCGTGAGCGATCGTGACGAATGCCCTCCAGCGGTTGACCCTCTCCGTGGGCGCTCCGGGGAGGTCTATGAAGGCCCTCGGATCGTCGTCCATCAGGAATATCCGCGACTCCTCGTCCTTCAACAGCATCGACAGGGCAGGTGGGAGAGCTCCAATGTGCCTTGGCCCGGCCACCAGGCGAACCCAGGGGAAGCGTGCGGCCATCGCCCGGCCGACCCTCTGGGCGACGCATCCGGTCACCGCTACCGTCGGCCTTCCCTCCCGCTTCCACCGGAAGGCGAAGCGACCCAGGTCGCTCCACACCTTCTGCTCCGCCTTGTCGCGAATGCTGCAGCCGTTCAGCACGACCAGCTCCGCCTCGTCCTCAGGGCTCTCCTCCCAACCCATGTTCACCAGGGCAGTCTTCATCTTGTCTCCATCGTAGACGTTCATCTGGCATCCGTATACCTTGATGGCGAACTTGTGCAATAATTACCCTCCCAAGAAGGACTTCTTTGACGAGCTCCCTCCAAGGTTATTATAACCTCGCTCTCGAAAAAGGCGAAATGAGGTAGAATAGGGATCAATGAATCCGCGAACGGGAGGAGAGGCTGTGTCCAGGTCATTATCAGTCATCGCGGCGGTGTTGTTAGTCGTTCTATCGTCGGCGGCCGCACTGGCCTCGGCGGACCTTCCGGATCTGCCGGGCCTCTCGGCGGGGGCTCTTAGCGTCACGCCGCTGGAGGCGCCCTCCGGGTCGTTCGGGGAGTGGATGTACCGCGAGTACAGGAATGAACGGGGCGGGGTGATCGAGGCGACCCTGATGTCAGGCCCCGGGGCCGGCCCGCTGGTTACCGGACCTGAAGGGACCGTCGCGGACGACCGCCCCGTAGGCTTCGGATCGACCTACGAGGTCTTCCGCCTCGAGGGGATGCTGTCCGTGTTCGAGGAGATACCAAACGTGGGCAGGTCCCTCGCGGTGAGCCTGGGCGAGGACATCACCCTCACGCTGG
Organism: uncultured Synergistaceae bacterium; assembly: GCA_964458805.1. Lineage (GTDB taxonomy): Bacteria > Synergistota > Synergistia > Synergistales > Aminobacteriaceae > JAAYLU01. The sequence goes on along the minus strand of CAYWKH010000043.1, from coordinate 8,111 downwards.
AGTCGAGCTCAGCCGCGAGAGAGGAGCTCGAGGCCGCGGCGATTCTCGTCGCACTCTCAAATCTGCGGTAGGCGCACATGGGCAGGGGAGCGCACAAGTGCGCTCCCCTTTCGTTGCCTCAGTCAAGACCGGTGCCTGGTCTACTCCTCCGGTTCGAACATGTCCTTCGCCACCGCGCAGACCGGGCAGACCCAGTCCTCCGGGACGTCCTCGAACGCCGTCCCCGGGGCTACCCCGTTGTCCGGGTCCCCCTCCGCAGGGTCGTAGACGTAACCACAGACGGTGCACACGTACTTCTTCATGGCAGTTCCCCCTTTTCGGATCAGGATCAGTACCTCGATCATTATATAGGCCGGGAGGAAAAAGACAACCTCTGACGGCCCCATAGGCCGAACCGCTCAGACTGATATCTCCCTGGCGCTCCGACCCCTGCCCCCCGAGATGCAGACAGCGCCCGACTCCGTCACCAGGTAGTCGTCCTCGATGCGCATGCCGCCCCACCCCTCGATGTAGATGCCCGGCTCGATGGTGACCACGTCCCCCACCCGGAGGACATCCTCCGTCAGGGGCGAGAGCCTGGGGGGCTCGTGGATCTCCAGCCCCAGGCCGTGCCCCAGGCCGTGGCTGAAATTGCCTCCCCACCCCCTGTCGGTGATTATTCCCCTTGCCACCGAATCCACGAGGCTGCCCGCGACCCCCGGACTTATTGCCTCGGCCGCCGCAGCGGCAGCCTCCAGCAGGACGGCCTCTATCTCGCGCCCCCTGGCCGCCAGGGGTCCCATGGAGAAGTTCCTGGTCAGGTCGGACATGTACCCGTCCACCGTGGCGCCGAAGTCCACCGTCACAATGTCCCCTGGTTTGAACGCCCTCTTTGTGGCCCTGCCGTGCGGCATGGCCCCCCTCTCACCGGAGGCCACGACAAATCTGCCGCCCTTCCAGCCGCATTCGGCCCCCATTTTTCTGACCAGGTACTCGAGCAGTGCGTTGAACTCTATCTCGGTCATGCCGACGCGCACATGTTCCAGCGCCTCCTCGTAGGCCGAGCAGGCTATATCGGCTGCCCTCGAGATGGCCGCTACCTCCACTCCATCTTTGCACCTGCGCAATGAGGGTAGAAGCGCGGAGCAGTCCCTCCACATCGGGACGCTACCCTCCAGGCTGCGGAACAGGTCGACCGATAGTCTTCCAGCCTCGAAACCGGCTATGCCCCATCCGCCGTCGCGCAGGGCCTCGACGGTCCTGTCGCGCAGCGACTCGCGCCCCTGCAGAACGACTTGGAAGGGGGACTGCTCTCTGGCCTGGACCGTGTAGCGTCCGTCAGTCACCAGAATGGCCCTGTCGCCCGAGATCAGCACCGCTCCGCTGCTGCCGGTGAAGCCCGATATGTAGGCCACGGATTCACCGTTGTAGTTCTCGGAGGAGAGGACCACCAGGACGTCCAGATTCTCCTCCGTCATCCTGGCGCGAAGCCTGCCCAGGCGGCTCTCAATATGGCCGAAAGGCATAACACGCCTCCTCTCGCTCGATACTCATCGGCTCCCGCCTCCGCCCAAGCTGTAGATGCAGCCGCAGTAGCCCTGCCTGTACAGTCCGTACTCCCTGGACATGGCGACGGACCGGAGAAAACCGTCTCTCTTTCGAAACACCCGGACGAGCCACTCCAGCCCGTATACGGCCGCGCACTCAGCGCCTATCCTGTTAATCATGGCAGCATCCTTGTGCGGACTTATGGTGAGCGTGGTGCAGATCACGCCCGCCTCCTCACGCAGCGCCGCCCTGGCCGCTCCCTCAAGCTGAAGCCGAAAACACAGGGCGCATCGCCTCCCTCCCTCGGGCTCGTCGGCGAGGTGCGACGTCTCCTCGAGCCAGTAGCCCGCTTCGCAGGAGTCGATCACAATATGCCCCCCCATGCGAGCCGCGAGAAGCGACAGGGCTTCGCGCCTCCTGGCCTCCTCGTCGGACGGGTGAATATTCCCCCCGTACCAGTAGGCGAGGACCTCGTACCCCTCGGCCCGCAGGTCGGACCACGGGACGGTCGCATCCGGGGCGCAGCACGCATGCAGGAGCAGTCTTCGCCCCTCCGCGGCAACGGACGCCCCGGCATCCCGTTGGGAGCGGACGCTACTTGAGTGACTCGAAGGCATCGGCGAGGGAGACGGGGTCCAGCCCCATCGCCTTTATTATGTCGTCGGACGGGCCGGAGTCGCCGTACCGGTGGACGCCTACAGACCTGAAGGATGCCGCGATCCCCAGCTCGACCATCCTGGCGGCGATGATGGAGCCCATGCCGGACGCGACGTTGTGATCCTCGCAGGTGAGAATCCTGCCCGACGCCGCTGCTTTACGAAGCGCCTCGTCGTCGGGCAGTAGAGGACAGGAGACCGCGTAGACCGACACCCTCGTCCCCCTGTCGGCCAGGAGGTCGGCCGCCTTCATGGCCCTACCGGTCATGGCGCCGAGCGCGAAAATCGTCCCGTCGCCCCCCTCCCGCAGGAGGTCCGCCCTTCCGTAGTCGAAAGAGTAGTCGCCCGCGAAGAACGGTGCCCCGTCGTCGCCGAGGAGGACGTCCAACCCGCTGCGCCCCATCGCGAGGCAGATGCACCCCGGCTCGGAGAGCGTCCAGCGCGTGGCCCTGTCCGTCTGGTTCGGGTCGCAAGGGACGACAAGCCTGTAGCCGAAGAGATTCCTGAGCAGGCCGACGTAGTCGATCGCCTGGTGTGTCACCCCGTCCTCCCCGACGTCGAGCCCCACGTGGGTGAGCACCGTCTTGAGGTTCGAGCGGTTTATATCGTTCAGGCGCTGCTGGTTATAGGTCTCGGACAGGCCAAAGACTCCGAAGCCGGCCCACAGGGCGGCGACACCGGCGATCGAGGCCGCGCCGGCCGCGGTGGCGGTCGCATGCTCCTGGATGCCGGTCTGTACGAACCAGTCAGGGCAGGCGGCGGCGAAGTCCGCGGTCTTGACCGAGGTGGCCAGGTCGCAGTCGAAGACGAGCAAAGGTGCGCCGCCCGGCCGCTTGTAGTTTAGCTCTCCAATATCGGCGAGAGCATGTCCGAACGCGGAGCGGTTGTCGGTCCTCTTGGCATCGGACGTGTAGGTGCGGGGGGCGCCGGTTTCGAGGCCGCAGGCTGTCGGAAGGATCCTGCGCCCCTTGGGAATCGGCCCCTCCCTCCCTCTGCGCGCCTCGTCCATGAGGGATGGATCGGCTCCCAGGTCACTCATGGCCCTGGTATAGAGCTCCCCCAGCGGGGCCTTGCCGTGAAACTCCGAGGTGTTCTCCATGAAGGAAACCCCCTTGCCCATGACCGTCCTGCACAGTATGACCGTGGGATCCGCGCACAGGGACGCATCCCTGAGCGCGGAGTAAAGCTCGCGGAAGGAGTGACCGTCGCACTCCAGCACGTTCCACCCGTCCGTCCTCCAGAGGGCCGGTATGTCGGCCGGCATCACCTCGTCAAGGGTGCCCGAGATCTGGATGTGGTTCCAGTCGACCAGGACGGTCATATTCGACAGCCCCTCCTTGGAGGCGATTCGCCTGGCCTCGGCGCTCTGCCCCTTGGTCTGGCCGCCGTCGCCCATAAGGACGTAGGTCCACCCGCCGTTTCCGCGCGCCCGCTGGGCCAGCGCGAAGCCCACCCCGGCCGCGAGCCCCTGCCCCAGGTTGCCGCTGCCCCAGTCGATCCCGGAGACCTCTCGCTCCACGTGCCCCTGGAATGGCGAGCCGCACTGCCTGAAGTGGGAGACGACGTCCATGGGGTCGAAGAAGCCCCACGCGGCCAGCGCCGAGTAGGCGGCGGGAGATGTGTGACCGTGGCTGATCGCAACGTAGTCCCGATCGAACGAGGAGCAGTTCTCGGGCGTCAGGTCGGCCACGCCGTACACGGCCAGGTACATATCCATGCTCGACAGGGAGCCGGCCGGGTGGCCGCTGTTCGGAAGGGTGACCATCGTGACGGCCTCTGCGCGGCATCTCCGGGCCGCCGCCTCCAGAGCTCGAACAACCTCCTCCGGGAGCTCGGAGAAAGGAAATTTTCTGAGAGATGGCAGGGTCGTATTCAAAAGCATCGCCTCCTTGTGTTGTGACGCGTCCATTATACCCAACCCGGGTCAGGAGATATAAACCCTCGGGACCCTCTTCAGGAACGCGTTCGGCACCTCGTAGTTGATGGTGTTCCTGGCCGCGCCTATCTCCTCCGGCGAGATCGCCTCGTCCCCCTGCCTGCCTATAAGGACGACCTCGTCACCGACCTTGACCTCCAGGCCCGTCACGTCGATCATCGTCTGGTCCATGCAGATGTTGCCACGCATCGGTACCCGTCTCCCCTTCACCAGGACCGGGACCTTCATGGACAGGGCCCTGGAGTAGCCGTCGGCGTAGCCCACCGGAAGCACCGCGATCTCCTCGATGCCGCGCGTCATGTACCTGAGGCCGTATCCCACCCCGCTGCACGACGGAAGCTCCTTGACGAAGGCGACCTCGGTCTTTATCTCGAAGGTGGGCTTGAGCTCGATCGGCCTGGGACACTCCTCGGAAGGCCACATGCCGTACAGGATTATTCCGGGCCTGACCGCGTCCAGATACTTGTCCGAGCACGCCAGTATCCCGGCGCTGTTGCAGGCGTGGCGCAGGGTCAGCCTGATTCCGCGGTCCGAGGCAGCCCGCAGGCTATGCTGCAGTCCTGCGAACTGGTAGTCAGTGTAATCCAACCTCGTCTCGTCGGCGACCGCGAAGTGGGTGAACATTCCCTCGATATCCAGCCCGGGGATCGTCAGGAGCTCGTCCAGGACGGCCGGGATATCCTTGGGAAGGAAACCTATGCGCCCCATCCCGCTGTCGACCTTGACGTGCACCGCGGCGGGCCGTCCCTGCCTGGTCGCCTCCGCGCCGAGCGCCCTGGCGAAGTGCAGGTCCGTCACCGCGGAGGCGATGCCAAGTCTCACGTACTCCCGGGCCGAGCGCTCCGGCGACGGCCCGAGGACGAGGATTGGCACATCCAGGCCTGCCTCCCTGAGCTCAAGCGCCTCGTCGGGTATAGCGACCGCGAGGCGCCTGCATCCGGCCTCGAGAAGGGCGCGGCTCACCTCCACCGCCCCGTGTCCGTAACCGTTTGCCTTGACCACGCCGAAAATCTCCGGCCCCTCCCCGATGTGACGCCTGATGGCCGCATAGTTTGCCTTGAGGTTGTCCAGGCGGACCTCCATTCGTGTCGCCCGTTGCATAAAAAAACCTCCCTCCCAAATGAAGCAAGGGGCGGCTAGCCGCCCCTCTCTTGAGGACCGCGCAACTGCGGTGCTTGCTAGATCTTGAGCTCCCCGCTGCGGCGCTTCTTGTCGAAGTCCGAGACGAGCCTGCGGACCTCTCCCGAGAGGATCAGCAGGGCAATAAGGTTCGGGACGGCCATGAGACCGTTCAGCGTGTCGGACATATCCCACAGGTGGGTCAGGAACTGGTTGGCGTTGCCCAGAAGCACGCCGCCGGTTGCGCCGACGAATAGGACTGCGATCCAGAGAACCTTGAGCACCGGGATGACTTTGGTTCCGAGGATGTAGGTAGCGCAGGTCTCGCTGTACCAGTACCAGCCCAGTATCGTCGAGAAGGCGAACAGGGCAAGTCCAACCGAGAGTATGATGGTCCCGGTGTTGCCTAACACGGACTCGAACCCGGAAAGGGTCAGTCTCGCGCCCGAGAGTTCGGGCTGAGCAGTGAGCATGCCGCTGGTCATGATGACTAGGGCCGTCAGGGAGCAGATGATGATAGTGTCCACGAAGACCTCGAATATGCCGTACATGCCCTGGCGGCAGGGGTGGTCGACCACCGCGGTGGCGTGAACCATCGGGGCGGAGCCGAGGCCGGCCTCGTTGGAGAAGACGCCCCTGGCGACTCCCTTGATCATCGCCTGGCGAATGGTCCAACCGGCTATTGCGCCCGGCATCGCCATCGGATCCGTGATAGCGTAGTTGAATGCGTTGGCGAAGGCGGTGGGGATCATCTCGCTGTGGGTGAACACCACTATCCCGGCGCCGACTATGTAGAAGATCGCCATAAAGGGCACCAGGTAGGTGGTGACATCGGAGATCCTCTTCAGGCCGCCGATGATGACGAGCGCGGTGAGGATCGAGACGACCACTCCGGTCCACAGGTAGGGGATGCCAAAGCCCATCTCGAAGCCCTCCGCGACGGAGTTGGACTGCACCGCGCAGCCAATGCCGAAGGAGGCCAGGAATCCGAACAGGGCGAACAGCCACGCGAGCCACTTGGCGTTGGCGCCCTTCTCGAGTATGTACATCGTACCCCCGCGCCAGTTGCCGAGGTCGTCCTTCTCGCGGAAGCGGACCGCCAGTATGACCTCGGCCATCTTCGTGGTCATGCCGAAGAAGGCGGACACAAGCATCCAGAATAGTGCCCCGGGGCCGCCGAGGTGCAACGCAGTGGCGACACCGGCGATGTTGCCGGTGCCGACCGTGGAGGCCAGGGCCGTGGAAAGGGCCGCGAACGATGATATGGCACCCTCCCCCTCCTTCTTTGAGCCTAGGTTGCCGAATACCTCCTTGAAGCTGAGGAAGAAGTAGCGAAGCTGCGGCAGTCCCAGTATTACGGTCAGGTAGACGCCGGTCCCGACGAGCAGGGCAAGCATCCAGGGGCCCCAGACTATTCCATTAATAAATCCGTTAATTTCCATAACCTTATCCATGCTGCCAATTCCCCCTTTGTTTCATGATAAGAGTCGCCCCAGTCCCAGGGCGCAAAAGCTGGATCGACTGAGAAGGAACTCCGCGCACACGAGCTCGCAAGCTCTTCATCGACCACCTCCTCATAAAAACTAAGAAAGAGAAACGGCTATGTCCAGGCAGGAGTATACCACAACAACCGCCGGATAGAGCATACGCGCGGCTACAATACGAACCGCGTGCTAAATATAGCCGTTCTTGCGGAGGATCTCCTCCGCCCTCTCCAGGTTTTTCTCCGCCACTTTTATCACCGGCCCGGTGCAGCCCATGGACGACTCCGCGTAGACGCCCTCCTTCCAGAGCGCCTTGACTCCGTCCTCTATCGCGAGCACGTCCACCCCGTGTATCTCCTCGCCGGTGGGCTCGGAGGGGGGCGCCGTCACTATCTCCGCGGCCGAGGGCCTGGGCGTGAGCGATTCCACTATCTCCGCCAGGCCCGCCCTCCTGGCGGCCGCGATCTCGGACGCGACCCTCTCCGGCAGTCCCCCGCCGACCACGCCGGCCGTGAACTCGAGGGCGCCTGCTATGACAGGGGCGCCGGAGGCCCTGGAGATGATGGAGATGACCTTCGTCCACCCCTCTCCGACCGAGGGGCCGTACCCCCAGCCCAGCGACTCGTACGAGCCACCCGTGGTGAAAGACGAGAACAGCTTCATCAGCACGTTGCCGGTGAGAGTGTCGGTAACGCAGACGTCGACGGCCCCGGCCAGCAGGTCGTTACCCCTGAGGACCGCTCCCCCGTCCTTGCGCACGCTCGACCCGAAGGATACAGGATACCCGTTCTCCTTCAGGCGCGACAGTGCCTTGTGCGCTATCTGGGCCCCATCGACGTTCAGGATGCCTACGGAGGGCTCGGCCATGCCGAGGGCCTTGGCGGTTGCGATGCCGTACAGGGCGTTTCTAACCATCGCCTCCACCCTGTTCACCGCGGAGGTGCCGGTGGACGAGGCGATTATCATGGGCCTGCCCCGGCCGGGGGTGACCACCCTGCCGATGGTCGTGACTCCGAGCGGGAACGGGTAGTGCAACGCCACCGCCCCTGAAATGCGACCCTCGGAAAGGGCTGCCTCCATCGCCACCGCTACATCCTCCTCGCAGGGCTCGGTCTCGATCCACTCCAGATCCTCGAAGCCGGCCACCCTCGGGCCTATCATCACTACCTCGACCCGGGAGGATCCTTTCGCCGCGAGCATGGCGCCGCGCGCGAGCTCCTCCCCTCCCATCTCGCTGCCCATGGACATCAGCCCCACCGAGACGCGGGGTCCGCCCGAGCGAGCCTCCGCGACGATGTCGGCCAACGCCTTTCCCACAAGACTCTTGATCTCAGACATCGCTGCCACCACCCCTTACTGGAGCTTCCCGGACAGCTCTGCCAATACCTC
>CAYWKH010000042.1:0-17393 GCA_964458805.1 uncultured Synergistaceae bacterium | reverse complement strand
TCAGTCTGGTCCAGCGGCATGCAGCGCGGGCTGGCGCCGGTGTCCTCCTTTATCTTCTTCTCGTCCTGGGTGCTGCCAGAGAAGTAGGTCTCCACGAAGCCGCCCCTCTCCTCCAGTATGGCCTTGAACTCGTCGTAACCGGCGGCGAAGCTGGTGCGCTCCTTTCGAAAGGCGATCGCCCTGGCGAGCATGGCGTCCTGCATCTCGTCGAGCAGCCCCGGCAGGCGTCCGGCAAGGTCCGCGGCGGGGATGTCGTACTTCTCGCCGGTGTCCCTCCTGACCACGCGGGCCCTCCCCTCGGCGATCTCCCTCTCGCCGAGCTCGATGCGGAAGGGGACCCCCCTCTGAAGGTGGTGGAAGAAGCGGTCGCCCGGGCGCATGTGGAACTGGCGGTCTATCGCGGTGTACCTGCCTCCGAGGGCGGCGTCGAGCTCCCTGGACATCCTCTCGGCCTCCGGGAGCAGCGCGGTGTCGAGCTTCTGCTCGTCGGTGCTGATCGGCAGGATGACTGCCTTCACCGGGGCGGTCCGCGGCGGCAGGACGAGGCCGTCGTCGTCGGAGTGGGTCATTATGAGCGCCCCGATCAGGCGGGTTGACGAGCCCCAGCTGGTGGTCCAGGCGTACTCCAGCTCTCCGTCGCGGTTTTGGAACTTGATGTCGAACGCCTTCGCGAAGTTCTGCCCGAGGAAGTGGCTGGTGCCGGCCTGCAGGGCCTTGGCGTCGCTCATCATGGTCTCGCAGGTGTAGGTGTTGACCGCGCCGGGGAATCTCTCGCCCTCGGTCTTCTCGCCCGGAATGACGGGGAGGGCGAGCTTGTCGGTCATGACTTGGCGGTAGACCTCGAGCATCTTCAGGGTCTCCTCCATCGCCTCCTCGGCGGAGCTGTGAGCGGTGTGCCCCTCCTGCCAAAGGAACTCGGACGTCCTGAGGAAGAGGCGGGGGCGCTTCTCCCACCTCATGACGTTGCACCACTGGTTGACGAGGATGGGCAGGTCGCGCCAGGACTGGACCCACTTGCTGTACATGTGCCCTATGACTGTCTCGGAGGTGGGTCGAACGATCAGGGGCTCCTCGAGCTCCTCGCCCCCGGCGTGGGTGACCACCGCGCACTCGGGTGCGAAGCCCTCGACGTGCTCGGCCTCCTTCTCGAGGAAGGAGTTGGGTATCAGCAGGGGGAAGTATGCGTTGACGTGTCCCGTCTCCTTGAAAGCGTCGTCGAAGTGCTTCTGTACGCTCTCCCATATCGCGTAGCCCGTCGGGCGTATGACCATGCAGCCGCGAACGGGCGCGTAGTCGGCCAGCTCGGCGACCTTTATTATGTCGAGGTACCACTGGGAGTAGTCCTCTTTCATGGGTGTTATGTTGCGTGCCATTTTTCCTCCTCCTGTACCGCGCGCGGCGCGGGGATCGTTGCGTGTGGCCCCGGAACGGCTAGGGCAGCGGGTACTTGCCCCAGGCCGGGCTGCCGAGGAAGAACCCGACCTTGAAGTCCTTCTCGTCGTTGTACATGAACATCAGCTTGCCGTCCAGCAGCACTCCGGGGATGGACAGGGAGACCCCCGCCTCCCACAGGTCGCGGAAGCGCTCCCATTCGTCGTCGAAAGCGAAGCCCATGCCGGCGAAGATCTCGGCGTTCAGGGCGCCCCACCAGCTCTTCAAGACTACCTTTCGGAACGAGGCGTTCCACCAGGCCATCCTCTCCGCCTCGATCGGGTTGCCGGAGTAGCTGTACAGCTCCTCCGCCGCGCCGAGGTAGACCGCGCGCCCCTCCCGCTTCACGTCGCCCTCGGCAAAGCCCGCCCTGAAGTAGAATCGCCAATCGTCGGCGAAGCGCGACGCCCTGAAGTAGGTGATGCGGAACAGGGGCTCCTCGAAGTCGGGCCACCACGCCTGAAGGTGGAGCAGGGCGCCGTCGGTCGGGTCGACCGGGTCGTTCAGTGTGTCCGACGTCAGGAACAGGGTCGGCCCGCTGGTGTCGTACTCCTCCCCTCCGGTGACGACGCGCTCGGCGGCGTAGCCTGCGCCTATCTCGTAGTCGCTGGTGGTAAAGTGCTTGTAGAAGCCGAGGGCGTACCTGTCCCAGGCGCGCTTCCCGGCGTTGGCGGTCTCCAGCTCTAGGTTGTACGCCGCTAGGCGCACCTCCCACGGGCCCTTGCCCGGCCTGTCGAAGTAGCCGGCGTCGATCCCCCACTGGTCCCCCGCCCTGAGGTTGAACTTCAGGGCATCCCCGTCCCGGAACAGGTCGCGCCTGACTCCGCTTATGTACAGCCAGCGGTGGGGGTGGAGGTTCGTCGTGTAGCCGCCGAAGTTGATCTCGAACGCGGGCTTCCTCTGCACGACGAAGACGACCTTCACATCGGGGCCGTCCTCCTCGAACCTGTAGTCGACCGACTGGATGTCGTCCCTCTCGCCTATTTCACCGCTGGCTCGGAGCACCTCCACCGCGCTGAGGGGTTTGCCCACCCAGGAGCCATACCTGTCCACTATGCTCGACGCCAGCTCGATGGTGGCCCCCTCGACCGATATCGACGACACGATGGAGCTCAGGCAGAGCGACTCGCGCTGCGCCGGGCTCGGGGCCGCCGAGGCCAGCCTCGTTATCGCGGCCATCTGCTCCGCCGCGGCAGCCCGGCCCTCGTCGATGGCCTTCCCGGCGTTTGTGAGGTCGAATATGCTCACCCCTACTACGCTCGGGGAGATCAGCAGGTCTGCCATGGGGGTCTCTCGCTCTACGTTGCTGTGGGTGAAGATGGTTATGGTCTGGTCGACGACGTCCACCATCGACCGGATGTCCTTTTTCTTCCTTAGTTGGCCGGAGACGTCGACGGCTATGACAGGGTAGCCGGGAAAGAGCTCCTTGGCCGTCTCGACCGGCAGGTTGGACACGAGGCCGCCGTCGACCAGCAGTCTGTCGCCCATGGGCCAAGGCTCGAACAGGCCGGGGATGGCCATCGAAGCCCTCATGGCCGAGGCGAGGCTGCCCGCTCGCAGGACGACCTTGTCGCCGGTCTCCAGGTCCGTGGCTACGGCGGCGAACGGTATCGGCAGCTCGTCGAAGCGGACCACCTGGACCCTGGACGCGAGCTGGGCGAAGCGCTCCAGCAGCTTGACGCCCGACAGCCCTCCCAGCGGTCCTATGACCTCCCCCGCCTGGTTCAGCATGACCCAGGGTATCTTGTTCCTGGGGGTAAGGTTGTCGGAGGGCAGGGGGACGAATATCGGATTGGTCCTCTCGGAGAGCAGGTTAGTCAGGTCGAGGTCCTCCACCACGCGTCGCAGCTCGCCCGGGGCGTAGCCGCTGGCTGCCAGGCCGCCAATTATCGAGCCCATGCTGGTGCCGACGATGCCGGCTATGGGTATGCCCTGCTCCTCCAGGATCTCCAGCACGCCGATGTGGGCAAGCCCCCTGGCGCCGCCGCCAGACAGGACCAGCACCACCCCCCCCATCCGCGCGGAAGCGGGCGCGCAAACCATCAACTGGAACAGGAAAAATACGGCGCAAAGTCGTCTGGACGACACGGACATCCTCCCCCCCCTTAAAATTCTACGCCACAAGGCCTTATAACCTGCATATCCTATCAGAATTTCGTACCTCGTGCCATACCGCCGGGACCCGGCTCGGTAAATTATAAAGGGTTGTCCCTATCGCGAGAAAAGGGTTAAAATGGGGTATCTTTCACCAGTCAGTAGCGCTCAAGGGGGTGATCCGCAGGTACAGAGGTGTCGAACGGCTTTCTGTCTTGACTCGCATCACAAAATCGACTGAAGGAGGCGGTTTTTTTGTCGGAAAAGAAGATACCTCTCATTTGGCAGATAGGGATAGGGTTTGTGCTCGGGATCGCCGCCGGCGCTATGTTCGGCGACAAGGTGCAGTACGTCGAGCCTGTGGGGAGCGCGTTTCTCAAGCTCCTGAAGATGCTGATAGTGCCGCTGGTCTTCTCCAGCCTCGTCGTGGGGGCCGCCTCCATCGGAGACCCGCGCGACCTGGGTAGAATAGGTCTCAAGACCCTGTTCTTCTACCTGGCCACCACCGCCGTGGCGATCGTCATAGGACTCGCGCTCGGCAACCTGATGCAGCCGGGAGTCGGGCTGGCGATCGGCGAGGGTCTGAAGTTCGAGGCCAAGGAGGCACCGAGCATCAAGAGCGTCCTGCTCAACCTTTTCCCCGACAACCCGCTCAAGGCTGCGGTCGACGGACAGATGCTCCAGATAATCGTCTTCGCGCTGTTCCTCGGGGTGTCGGCCGTGCTGGCGAAGGACAAGGGCGCCCCGCTGGTGAGCTTCTTCGACTCGATGGCGGAGACCATGTACAAGCTCACCGGCATAGTGATGATGGTGGCGCCCTACGGCGTGTTCGCCCTCATCGCCGACACGGTGTCCAAGTACGGGCTGTCGGTGCTGGCGCCGTTCGCCAAGGTGATCGTCGCAGTCTACGTGGGTTGCGTGCTGCAGCTGCTGATCGTCTACTCCTCGCTCATCATGACCTTCGTCAAGAAATCCCCGCTCTGGTTCTTGAAGGGCATCCGCGAGGCGGGGCTCACGGCGTTCGTCACGCGCTCCAGCGCCGCCGCCCTGCCGGTGACCATCCGCAACGCGCGCGAGAACCTGGGGATATCGGAGAAGGTAACGTCGTTCGTGCTGCCGCTGGGCGCGACTATCAACATGGACGGCACTGCCCTATACCAGGGCGTGTGCGCTCTGTTCGTCGCCCAGGCCTACGGCCTTTCCCTCGGCATGGGGGCGCAGCTCAATATACTGCTGACCGCGACCCTGGCTTCCATAGGCACGGCCGGGGTGCCGGGCGCGGGCCTTATTATGCTCACTCTGGTCCTGACCGCGGTGGGCCTGCCGCTCGAGGGGGCGGCGCTGGTGGCGGGCATAGACGCGGTGCTCGACATGGCCAGGACGTCGATCAACGTCATAGGGGACGCCTGCGTGGCCGCGATCGTGGCGTCGTCGGAGGGAGAGAAGCTCTGACCCGAACCGGGCACACCAAGAGAGCCCGGGGGCGCCTGCGCGCCTCCGGGCCTGTTTATAAGGACAGTATAGGGTATTGGGAGGCTAGACGCTGAAGGACAGGACCAGGAAGAGGGTGCCGCCGGCGGTGAGCCTGAAGGGGAGGGTGAAGCTCCTGATTCCGGGGGATTGGCTGGGTATCGTCTTGATCCCGTCGCCGGAGATGAGCTGGGGCGGGGTGACCTCGGTTCCCTCTAGGGCGGCCTGGATCAGCGCCCTGCCGCTGACCATGTTGGCCAGCTCCCCTATGACGCTCATCGACACCGGGTCCTCGAGGTTGGGGGTTATCATGCCCCCCGACATGGCGGACACGGTTGCGTTGAATCCGCCTTCATCAAGCATTATGACAGCGGTTCCCTGCACCCCGCCTCCCACTATGCCTATGAGGGCCGCGAGCCTGCTGCCCTTCACATTCACTCCCTGGGCGATCTCGGACTTGGCCAGGGCGAGCTCCACCCCCATCTCCCCGCTCACTGACATCAGGGAAGATCCAAATGTATTGACCAGGGTCGCCAGCTTCTCCGTTCCCATTACCTCTCACCAATCCCTTTCTGTCTCCCGCTGCATTTTTCCGAGGCTGCGCAGGACGATGGCCCATGCGGCAAGGTCGTCCACGTCCCTTCGCGGCACGCGGAGCTTCGTCGTAACGAGCCTCCACAGCCCCCGCGGCGGGTGCAACCTCCAGTAGAGGGACCGAGCTTCGAGGGTGGTCCCCCCCTCGGGAACTAACTTTACTCTAAAAGGCGCTGATTGCGCAAGTGCTAAAAGCGACTCCTTCCCTGTGCCGTCCCCCAGGAGAATCTCGAGCTCGAAGCATGATTCCGGCCATTGCGCGGTTTTCTCGACGATGAAGCGCTCCAGCGACTGGAAAGTCCCGTCCGCGGCGGCCCTGAAGAACTCCCGAGCGTCGGCCGTCCTGAACATGCCCGACGCGCACAGCTCCCCGTCCTCGTCCACCATCGCCCAGCCGCACTTTTCCCTTCCAGGGTCTATCCCGAGGTACACCGCTAAACCTCCCTCGCGGAGGCCCACCGGGGGTAGAGCCACATCCACTGCTCGGGGTGCTCCCTTATGAACCCGCTCACCAGGTCGTTGCACTTGGTCATGGCCTCCTCCATGGACTCGCCCGGCCCGGGCGCACCCTCCTTCCAGGGGGATGGCAGAATGTACAGGTCGTGCTCGGCGGAGCATCCCCTTCGCAGGGAGAAAGAGGGCAGTATAACCGCCCCAAGCCTCGCGGCCATCTTGAGCATCCCGAACGGGGTGGAGGCGGGGATGCCGAGGAAGGGGACGAACACCCCCCTGTCCCTGACATCCTGGTCGATCAGGATCGCCAGCAGCTCCCCTCGCTTGAGGCATCTCATCGCGGCCCTGAGGTCCAGTCCCTTGCCGACCGTTGTCACGCCGCGCACGGCGCGAAGCTCCTCTATGAGGGAGGTCACCCTGTCGTCCCGTTGCTCCGCGCCAATCGCGTTCATCGGGTAGCCCATCTCGGACAGCAGGGCCGCGCCGTGCTCCCAGTTGCCGATGTGCCCGGAGAACAGGATGACGCCCCTGTTTTTCTCGAAGGCTCGCCGGAGGTGCTCCGCGCCGTGCAGAGTCATGACGGAAGAGACTTTTCCGCCGCCCGCGGACAGAAACTCCGCCGCCGACCTGCCTAGGTTTGCGTAGGACTCCCGCACGATCCTGCTGGCCTCCCTCGCCCCCGCCCCGAGGGCCCTCGCGCACCTCTCCTCCGCCTCCTTTACCCTACTGCCGCCGAAAGCCCGGAGCAACAGTCCAAGCCCTGCGCCCAGGCGAACCACACCGCGCGGCGAGAGGGCGCCCAACAGGCGGCGCAGGCCCGACAGCCCCCTCCATGTTATCTCGGTCGTACCGCTCACCGCAGCAACTCCTTTTTACGCGACCCGCGCGCCGGGGCGCTTATATCTTCAGCGGCAGCGCGGACTCCATCAGCAGGGCGTCCGTACCGCCCTCGTAGTAGTCCGGCTTAAGCATGATAGTCGTAAAACCGTACTTATCGTAGAAGGCGCGCGCCCCCTCGGATGTGACCTTGACATGCAAGCACAGCCTGCCGTACCCGAGCGCCACCGCGACCTCCGATATCCCCAGCAGGAGCTGGGAGGCCACCCCCCGGCGCTGGTACTCCGGCGTGACCGCGATGCTCGCGAGCTCCGCGCCCCTTTCGCAGGGGAACATGGCTGCGTATCCCAGCATGGTCTCCCCGCCGAAGGCACCGAGATAGATAGCGGCAGTTCCGCCCGACAGGTCCCTCCGGACCAGGTCTCGAGGCCACGGTGAATCGAAAGACCGTTCCTCCACGCGCATTATTCGGTCCAGGTCCTTAAGGGTGCAGAAGCGAATGACGGGCAGAAACACCGGACGTGCTCCCCGGTCAGGAGTCCAGCAGGATGGTCTGTTCCCTGCCGGGGCCGACCCCCGCCATGCTAACCGGCGTCCCGACTGCGGCCTCAACGTAGCGTACATAGTCCCTGGCGTTTTTCGGCAACTCCCCGAACGACACGCAGCGGGAGATGTCCTCCCGCCACCCCTCGAGGTACTCGTAGCGCGGGACGGCCCTGGCCAGACCGGCGCGCGAACAGGGGAACTCCGCGACCTCGACCCCGTCGATCTCGTAGGAGACGCACACGGGTATCCGCTCCACCCCGGCGAGGATGTCCAGCTTGGTGATCGCGAGGGAGGACGCGCCATTGACCCTGGCCGCGTAGCGCAGGGCCGGGAGGTCCAGCCAGCCGCAGCGCCGCGCCGCGCCGGTAGCGGAGTCGAACTCGGCGCCCCTGGTCCTGAGCCCGTCGCCCTTCTCGCCGTGCTCCTCTGTCGGGAGGGGGCCCTCACCGGCCCTGGTGCAGTAGGCCTTCAGGACTCCGACCACTCGGTCTATCGCGGAGGGGCCCACTCCCAGGCCTGTACAGGCCCCGGCCGCCGCGGTGCAGGAGTTCGCGACATGAGGGTAGGTCCCGAGGTCCACGTCGAGCAGGGTCCCCTGAGCGCCCTCGTACAGCACCCCCCTGCCCTCGGCGATCGCCTCCGCCACGGAGAGCGAGGCGTCGCGCACGTAGGGGGCGAGCGCCCTGCCCCAGGAGAGCGCCGTGGAGTAGGTCTCGTGGAAGGGGAGCGGCTCCTCGTCGTAGACCTTCGACAGGAGGGTGTTGGCCTCGTCCAGGTTCGACTCCAGCCTCTCCCTGAGGATGTCCTCGTCCAGCAGGTCCTCGACCCTTATGCCCCGCCTTGCGTATTTGTCCGCGCAAGCCGAGTCCATGCCCAGGTCGTGCGAACCGGGCGGCCGCCTTCTGCCCCGGGTGCGGTCGCAAGCCCTGTCGAGCAGCTTGTGGTAGGGCATTATCGCGTGGGCCGTCTCGCTCACCACCAGGGTGGCTCGGTCCATGCCGCCCTCCTGCAGATTCCTCAACTCGGCGAGCAGCAGGTCGGGGTCTATGAGCACCCCGCTGCCGAGCACGCAGGTCTTGCACGGGCGCAACATCCCGGTGGGCAGAAGGAAGAGCTCGTGTCTCTTTCCATCTATGACCACCGTGTGCCCCGAGTTAGCGCCTCCCTGGCCGCGGGCGAAGACGTCGAAGCCCGGCGCCAGGGCGTCCGCCACCCTGCCCTTTCCCTCGTCGCCCCACTGCAGGCCGACGACGACCTCGACCCTTCCCCTCAGCCTGT
The DNA here is from genome assembly GCA_964458805.1 of uncultured Synergistaceae bacterium. GTDB lineage: Bacteria > Synergistota > Synergistia > Synergistales > Aminobacteriaceae > JAAYLU01. Next base: position 8,690 of record CAYWKH010000042.1, on the reverse strand, counting down.
CCATCACCCGGCCCTGCGTCAGTGTCCGGCCTTGACCTTCGGCACGGTCGCCCTCTTGCCGGAGATCAGGGCGCGGAGCTCCGATTTCGCCCTCTTGAGCTGGTCGTCCTTGTCCGCCTCCTTGGTCATCTCGCCGTCCACCTCCACGTCGGGCGAGAGCCCCTCCTTGTCTATCACCTGTCCCGAGGGGGTGGTGTAGCGGCCGACCGTGACGTACAGGCCGGAGCCGTCGCCCAGGTTGAACAGGGTCTGCACAGAGCCCTTGCCGAAGGTCTTCTTGCCGACGGACAGAGCCCTGCCCCTGTCGGCCAGCGCCCCGGCGACAATCTCGGAAGCCGACGCGCTCCCCTCGTTGATGAGCACCACCATGGGCAGGTCGGTCAGGTTGCCGGGCGAGGCTGCGACCTCGTCGCTCATGCGGTCGACGCGCCCCTTGATGCTCACCACCGGGCCTCCGTCGAGGAACATGTCGCAGATCTCCATGGCACCGTTGAGCAGGCCGCCGCCGTTGTTGCGCAGGTCCAGTATCAGCCCCCTGGCGCCTCCGTCCACCAGATCGGACAGCCCCTCGCCGAACTCCTCGGCGGTGTTGTGCTTGAACTGGGAGAGCTTGATGTAACCGATGTCCGCATCCATCATCTCCCAGCGGACGGACTTTATCTTAATGATCTCGCGGACGATCTTGAACTCCAGCAGATCCTCCTCGCCCTCCCTGCGGATCCACAGGGTGACGGTGACGCCAGGCTCCCCGCGCAGCATCTTGACCACGCGGTTCTGGTCCCAGCCGAGTATGACCTCGTCTCCGATCTTGACTATCTGGTCGTTGGGCTTCATCCCGGCCCTGTCGGCGGGGGTGTCCTCTATCGGGCTGATGACCAGCGTCTTGCCGTCCCTCTGCCCGATGTAGATCCCCAGCCCGCCGTACTGACCCTCCATCTCGATCTCCTCCTCCTCGAGCTGAGGAGGGTCCACGAACCGGGTGTACGGGTCGCCCCAGGCCGCCACCATTCCACGGATGGCGCCGTACAGAAGGTCGCTCTCCTTTACTTCCTTAGTCCCCGAGTCGACCTGGTAGGTCTCTATCAGCCCCCTGGCCTGCTTCATAAGCCACAGGGAGCGGGCGTTGAATGGGGAGATGCCGGCGAACTCGCCCAGGTCCATTGCCGCGCCGGCCGCCAGAAGTCCCCCGGCGGCCACGGCCCCGATCACCACTCCGGCGGCCAGCCCCGCCATCCAGCCGCCGCGTCGCACGCGGGACGGCGATTTCTCCTTGTCCATCGCTCCTGTCTCCTTATCGTCCTATTTACCGAGGAACCCCATCGGATCCCTGGCCTCGCCGTTCACCCTGACCTCGAAGTGCAGGTGCGCCCCGGTCGCCACGCCGGTGGAGCCCACCTGGCCGATGTTCTGCCCCTTCCTCACCCTCGTCCCCTCGCCGACGTCCAGCCGGGACAGGTGAGCGTACACGCTCGACAGGTTCCTTCCGTGGTCTATGATCACTATCTGGCCGTACCCCCTCAGCCAGCCGGCGTAAAGCACCTCGCCCGGCCCGGCGGCATATACCGGCGTACCCGCGGGCATGCTGATGTCTATGCCGGTGTGCATTATCTTGGTCTTGAACGTCGGATGCACCCTCATGCCGAACTTGCTGACTATCTCCCCCCTGGACGGCAGGGGCCAGGCCAGCTTCCCGCCGGCCGGGACCTCCTCGCGAGGGGGCCGCTGCGCCTGCTGCGGGTCCGGGCGCATCTCCGCCTCCCGTTTCTTCTTCATGAGCTCCATTATCGTGGCCTGGATCTCCCTCTGGGAGTCCTGCAGCTCCTGCACCGCCCTCTGGTGGAGGGCCTGTTCGGTCCTCACCTTCTGCAGGTAGGCGTTGCTGTCGGCGATCTCCTTGCGGTAGGTCTTCCTGTTCTGGTCCAGGGCAGCCGCATTGGAGGCTATCTGCTTCAACTCCTCCTCGAGCCGGGCTATGGAGGTCTCGAGCTTCTCCTTGCGGGCCAGCATGTCCGTGATCATAGCCTCGTCCTGGCGGGCGATGCGATTGAGCAGCAGGGTCGTCTCCATCGCCTCGTGCGCCGAGGATGCCGAGAGCAGCAGGTTGAACTCCGCCACCCCGCCGTACTTGTAGATGTCGACCAGGCGCGCCTCCAGGACCCTCTTCATCGAAGCCAGCTCCTGCTCCGTGGCCCGTATGTCAGTCCTCAGCTGCTCCACGCTCTTCTTGCCCTTCTCGTTCCTGAGCTCAAGGACCTTTATTCTCTGCTCGGTCATGCTCTTCTTCTGATCTAGCTCCTCGATGCGCGACACCACTCCCTGCGCTCGCTCGCCCATCTGCTGCACCCTCTGCCGGTGCTCGGAGATCTGCCGCTCGAGTGTCCTCATCCGCGCCTCCTCCTGGACGAGCTTGGAGTCGACATCATCGGCCGCTCCGCACGGGAGCGCCAGCGCCAGCGCGAGCAGGAGGGCCGCGGCCGGCGAAAGCGCGCGCATCGCGCGGGACAGAAGTCCTCTCGCGGTCATAGTGCGACCTCCTTTCCCCTGGCTGACATCACCTGGAACGCATCCCCTTCGAGGTGAAGCGGTGCACCGCTATCCAGCTGCACATCCAGCCGGTAGTTGCCCCCGCCCCGAACAGGAAGACGAAGAACTGCCCCAGCAGGCGGCGGTCGACTATGATGTCCACGAACGCCAGGGTCGACCGGACCGCCTCCACCGCGGAGGAGTAGGTGCTCCACAGCCCCAGTATCGCCAGCAATGCCCCGCCCGCCCCCAGGATCATCCCCTGGAAGACGAACGGCAGCGAGATGTAGGTCGGGGTGGCGCCGATCAGCACCATAACCTCGATCTCCTCCTTGCGGGAGTAGATGGCTATCCTTATCGTGTTGTATATCACCAGGGTGCTTATCAGCAGCGTCAGCAGCAGCACCACCCCGGACACCGCGGCGGAGGCGCGCGAGATCACCGCCAGCCTCTCCACCAGCTTGCCCGAGTACAGGACCTCCTCGACCGACGGCAGCACCATCAGGTCCCGCACCAGCGGTGTGATATGCTCCACCTTCTGGACCTGTATCTCGAGGCTCCACGGAAGCGGGTTCTCGCCAAGCAGGGTCACGGCCCTGGCCTGGTTGCCGAGCTTCGCCCTCAGCCTCTCCAGCGCCTCGTCGGGGGAGATCACCCTCACGGAGGCGACCGTGGGCGAGGAGCGGGTCAGGTCGAGCGCCTGGTCGGCGGTCTCCCCCCTCTTCATGTATGCCTGGACCACCAGGGCGCCCTCTATGCGCGAGATCATGTACCTCATGTTCATGGCGAACAGGGACGCGAAACCCAGGATGTAGAGCACGGAGGCCGCGGTCAGCAGGGTCAGGGCGCTCAGCCCCCAGTGGCGCGAGAGAAGGCGCATGGTGTCCCTGAGGGCGTACCTAAAGCTCGCCATCTACGAAGTACCTCCCCCTTCTCTCGTCGCGCTTGGTGCGTCCGTTGTGGAGCTCGACCAGCCGCTGCCTGTAGGAGTCGACCAGGTGCTGGTCGTGGGTCGCCACGATAACGGTCGTGCCCGCCGCGTTTATCGACAGCAGCAGCCTCATTATCTCCTCCGACGTCCTCATGTCGAGGTTGCCCGTCGGCTCGTCCGCAAGGAATACGGAGGGGGAGTTCACCATCGCGCGCGCTATCGCCACCCTCTGCTGCTCCCCGCCGGATAGCTGGGGCGGCTTGAGGAAGCGCCTGCGCCACAGCCCGACCTGGTCGATGACCTCGTTCGCCCTGCCCTCCACCAGCTTGGGCGGTATGCCCATCGCCTCCAGCACGAAGGCGACGTTCTCGAACACGGTCAGGTTCTGCAGCAGCTTGAAATCCTGGAAGACGACCCCCACCTCCCTGCGGTAGTAGGGGAGCTCCGACTGGCGGAGCTTGCGCAGGTTCCTGTCGCCCACGCTTATCTGCCCCCGCGTGGGGGCGTACTCCCTAGAAATAAGCCGCAGCAGGGTGGTCTTCCCCGAGCCGGTCATACCCACCAGGTACAGGAACTCGCCGCTGTCCACCGACAGGTACACGTCCTCCAGGGCGACTATGTCGGGCTCGAATATCTTCGTGACCCCGGACAGGCGAATATCCATATATTGCTACCTCCTGCGCATTATCCACACCTGCATGGCCTCGCTCACTATCTGCGAGGCAGTCAGGCCGTAGTACTCCCTAAGCTCCTGCGGGGCGCCGCTCTGGCCGAACTTGTCGAACACCGCCACCGGCTTCACCGGCACCGGGTAGGAGTCGCCGGTCAGGGCCGCCACCGCCTCGCCCAGGCCGCCCCCGGCCAGGTGCTCCTCCGCGGTCACGCAACAGCCCGTCCTGTGGACCGAGTCGAGGATGACCCGGGCCGGCAGGGGGGCGACGCTGTAGCAGTCGATGACCTCGGCGCTGATGTTCTGACGCGCCAGCACCTCCGCCGCGCGAAGGGCCTCCCGGACCATGATACCACAACAGCAGACAGTGACCCCGCTCCCCTCCCTCAACACTCTGCCGCCGCCGGGGAAGAAGGCGTCGTCGCCCTCCTCGTATATGTCCTCGGCACTTGCGCCGCCCAGCCTGAGGTAGACCGGCCCCTGAGACGAGGCCGCTCTCTCGAGCAGCGCCAGGGCGGAGGTGTAGTCCGCCGGGACCAGCACCGTCACTCCGGGCAGAGCGCGCATCAGGGCGACGTCCTCCAGCATCTGGCGGTACGCGCCCTCCGGCCCCGCCGACAAACCGGCCTCAAGCCCCACCAGCTTCACAGGCAGGGAGGGCGCGGCCACGGCAGCCCTGATCTGGTCGTAACCTCTCCCGGCCAGCAGGGCCGCGTTCGCCGCGGCGTAGACGTTCCTCCCGCCGAGCGCGAGCCCCGCCGCGGTCAGAACCAGGTTCTGCTCCGCGCCGACGTCGAAGAAGGCGTCCGGACGCGCCTCCGAGAAGGCTGTCTCCCTTCCGATTCCGTTGCGGCAGCCCACCGCCGCCAGTCGGGCGTCCGTCGCGGCAAGCCGCGAAAGGGCGGCAGGCAGTGCCTCCCCGGCGCTTCTGACTGCGAGGCTCACAGCAGACCCCCCTCTCTGTCGAGCTCTGCAAGCGCCCTGTCCACGCACTCCCTGTCCGGGAAATCGCCCTCGGCGAGAGGATCATCCTCTAGGAAGGGCACCCCCCTTCCGGGGGTCGTCCGGGCCATGACGCAGCGGGAGCGCGGCTCCGCCCCGAGCGTCGCAAGGGCTGCGGAGAGGGACGAGTAATCATGCCCGTCGCACTCCTCCACCCTCCACCCGAAGGCCTCCATCCTGCCGCCGAGCCCGCCGGGTTCGCGAGTCTCCAGCACAAGTACGAGGTTGGCCAGCGAGAAGCGCGGAGAGACCATGACAGCCTCCCAGAAGGCCCCCTCCTGGCAGTCCCGCTCCCCCGCGAGGCAGATGACCGTAGGAGTCCGCTCCTCGTCGCGCAGGGCCAGGGCCAGGCCGTTCGCCACTCCCAGCCCCATCCCCGGGGAGCCGCCTCCGGGAGCGTCCACTCCCGGGACCCTGAGGGCGGGAGGGTACCCCTGCAGCATCGCCCCCAGCCTCCTGTAGCTCCACAGCTCGTCCCTGTCGAAGTAGCCGCGCGCGGCCAGCGTCGCGTAGAGGGCCGGGGCCGCGTCCCCCTTTCCGAGCACGAACCTGTCCCTGGACGGGAGCCAGGGGTTGGACGGGTCGACCTTCATAGCCTCCCAGTAGAGCCAGACCAGGATGTCCACCACCGACAGTGAGGAGGACAGGCGTCCCGAGCGGGCCAGCCCGGTCATGCGCACCACGTCGCGCCGGATGTCCAGCGCCCTCGCGGATAGAGACGACGTGTTGTCAGTCATTTCCTCGCTCCCCTCCTGGCGGGAGCGCCCGCTCGCACATCAGCCGCAGCTCCCGCAGAAATCTTTCCCCCATCGACCGCGCCGACAGGCCCGCGGACGGAGCGCCCGGTCGCGGCATGCGCCCGCCTCCGTCCCACAGGGGGAAACCCCATTCGCCCGCCAGCTCCGCGACCTTGGGGTCGTAGGCAACGCCAACGAGTTCCCGGCCGTGGAGCAGGGCCAGCACGGCGGCGTGGAACCTCATGGCCACAACCCGCGTCGCGCCGGACAGCAGGGCGGAGCATTCGGACCGCCAGCCGCCGGCGTCCAGCGTCGCAATCGACGTCGCCGGGAAGAGCCCCTCGTCGCGAAGGGACTCCATCAGGGCGGCGTCATCCGCGGCGAGGGCCAGGCCGGTCAGTTCAAGCGACAGATCCGATGCCATCCTGGCCGCCTCGACGGCAGTACGGCGCGGCAGGTCGCCCCTCCACGGGCGTATGTTTACCACGAGCCGTCCCGCGGCCGCGTCGCGGGAGGCCGGATCGTTCGCCGTGGCGGACAGCGACATGGCCGGGTCGCACGTGATATCGCACTCCAGCCCCCACCCCTTCAGCAGGGAGGCCGAGCGGGCGTCGCGCACCCCTCGGACCGCGCAGGCGGCCAGCGACGAGCGGGCCAGCCGTGCTGAGTGGGCGCGGCGAAACGGGCCGACCGACTGGGCTACGCACCAGGGTCGGGCCCCGGTGAGCAGCGCGAGGCGCACCACCCCCCAGTAGTAGAAGGGCGACCTGGCGCTGGTCGCGTCCTGGAAGAGTCCGCCGCCCCCCAGCAGAAGTGTCTCGCTGCGGCGCAGCAGCGCCGCGGCTCCACGGACGGACCAGCGGTCCACCGCGATCAGGCCGTGCCTGGCGCCGGTCTCCTCGGGCGAGGCCGACAGCACCGCCATCTCCCCGCGCCGGACCCCGCAGCTCTCAAGCCCGTCGATCAGCGCCTCCAGCAGGAGCTCGTCCCCCAGGTTGCCGAAGCCGTAGTATCCGCACAGGACCACCCTGAGGTCTCTCCTCCCCCTCACTCCGTCGCCTCTCCTCCAAACCTGTGCCACATCGGCATCACCACGAAGCGCAGGGCCGCTATCCCCGCCGCCCCCAGCAGCACGCCGGTCCACAGCCCGTTGAACTGCCTGAACAGGATGAAGGGCAGCGGGGTGTGGAAGTGGCAGAAGCTGTTCACCGCGGAGGAGAAGCCTATCACCGTCGCGAGGCGAAGTACCTCCCTGTAGCGCGGCCACATGTCGTTGTTCCGGACGTAGTACCAAAGCATCAGCGCCGGGTAGCCGACGAACACCTCCTTGCTGCGGGGGCGTGCCACCAGCGCTCGCTCGAGGAACTCCCGCACCTGGACCTCGAAGGCCGGGACGAACTGGACGTTGTCGCTGCGGAAGAGCACCAGCCCCGCGCCCCCCAGCAACATCACCATCAGGAAGATCTCCCCCCACAGAGGCGGCCTGCGGAAGATCTGCAGCAGTGACTCCGGGTGCTCCCGCCTCCTGAGGTCGGTCAGCAGCACCATCAGGGGCGGCAGGAAGAGCGTGGCCTTGACCCCGGAGAAGCTGCGCAGGCGCAGCATGAAGGTCGGGTCGCTGAAGAAGGCGGCGATGGCCAGGCCTCCCGCCACGACGAACAGGAAGCTGCCAAGGATTCCGAGCAGCGGCCTCCTCCATCCGTCGAGCGCCAGGAACGACCCCTCCACCACCACGAGCACCGCGGCCAGGGCGCCGGTGACCCTGGCGGCGAACGGGACGAAGTACAGTACGACGGCGGCCAGGATCACTAGGATGCCGAAGAGCGCCAGCCCTCTTCTCTCCCCGCGCCAGGCGGGCGAGATACCGTCGGGCGACGTCCCGAAGAAGATCCTCTGCAGAAAGCGCAACGAGCCGAAGACGAACGCGAGCGACAGGGCCAGCGCCCCGGCCGCCCCCGTCCGCCACGGCTGCAACGGCTCCGGCCACCTGATGGCGACCCCGGACGAGGAGATGTCGGACGCAAGATGGCGAAGCTCCTGCAGGAAGCGCTCGAACGTGTCTGGCGACGCCTCCGACGCTGACGGGCGGAAGACCAGCAGCCTCACCGCCCTCTCCTTGACCGCCCTGACGAAGCGCTCGTGAAGCGCCGCGCGCGAGATGTTCCTGGTGATGATCTCGTCGTTGGTGACGCTGTGCAGCGCCAGCAGGCGCGGGTATGCGAGCCAGTTCAACTGGGTCGCCCCCAGCTGCCTCGAGAACTCGACCACCGCCACCGACAGCCCGTGGCGGGGGACGAGCGACGCCAGCGGACGCAGGTCCGGGTAGCCGACCGCCACCTCGCCGGACGGGCAGATCGCGCGTATCTGCGGGAAGGAGCCCAGCAGGGACTCGAACGCCGCGAGGGACGCGCCCGAATCGGACGGCGCGGCCGGGGCTATCCTGTAGAACACCGGGATCTCCAGCCTGGATGCGAGCAGCAGCCCCTCGATGTCGGGCATCACGCCCGTGAGGAACAGCTCCTCCGGCGTGCGCCCGAGCAGCACAGCCGTGCCTGTCTCGAACTCGCGAATCTGCGCGCCGGTGAAGCGAGTGGCCAGCAGGTGCGGCAGAAGCTCCGCCCCGGGAAAGTCCCTCGGAATGAACATCGCGGCCTGCATCGGGTTGCCCGCGGCCAGCTTCAACGCGCCGCCCGGCAGTCCGGACGCGGGGCCGTAGTACATCCGCACCGCGCCGAGCGAGAGCTGCTGCCCCGTAAGCTCCGACACCATCATGCCGACCGCGCCGTTCTGGCGCAGCTGCGACCACAGCTCGTCGGCGGACGCCCCC
>CAYWKH010000041.1:0-17571 GCA_964458805.1 uncultured Synergistaceae bacterium | reverse complement strand
CCCGCGAGATGAATCTCATTGTTCCCGCGGGGAATCGGACGCCATACGAGCTGCGCCGCGAAGACGCGCCCGAGATGATTGCAAGGCTTCTTTTAGCGGAGGAATCCGACATACCCGGTCTCGCGGTCAGGTACGGTCCGCTTCGGAACGTCGAGATGGACTTCCTGTCGGTCCCGCACCACTGGCATACGGATACCTTGGAGGACTGGATTCTTCTCAAGCGTGATGTCGCACAAGCGTTGCTCCTCCTGAGAGCGATCCGCCAGCGCGATGCCTACGCGCTTCTAAAGGAGGAGCGTAGGATATCGGAGGAGAAGCGGAGCGGACTGCTTGCCCACATCGGAATCAGCGCTTACAGCGATGCGGACTTGCTCCTCGCGGAAGACACCGAGCAGACCAGCACATTGAAGGCTCGCAAGGCTCTTGCGGAGCTGCTCGAAAAAGGTCTAGCGAGTGCGCGATACATCAAGCGCCCCGTGGTTCTTCCGGACGGAGCGATTGTCACGGAGATATTCTGCGCCGATTTGTACAGCGCGGTATGGAACATCGTCGAGGCGACCGTAGTGCTCAGTCCCGGAACGGGAGAGTATCGTCTGCGGGAGTGCTTTTATTGTGGAGTGCATGACGTCGTTGAAGGAACCGGCTACGGGGATGGAAGCGAAGATTTTATGCGCGAGGACAAGGCGGTCGGGCTTTGGTATCACGACCGCTGCAAGAGCAGAGCCAAAGACAAGCTGAAGCGCGACAGCAAGAACGCCGCTGCGGGACGCGAAATCGACCCGCGTTGCACAGAGCCCGGTCCGTTGTGGTACAAGCATCTGCGCAAGGAGATTGCGAGAACACAAAAAGACACCCCGAGAGGAGCGTCAAAGTAATCGCCCTGTAAGCGGAATACCTGACAATTCCGCGTGTACCATGAAAATCACACGTTCGGCTTTTTTCGATAGGGAAGGGGTCTAGCGGAGGAGATGTCTGCGAACACTACACTGGAAGCCGATGAGCACCGGCTTTTCCAGCCGACTTAGCTCAGCAGGTAGAGCACATCCATGGTAAGGATGGGGTCTGCGGTTCGAGTCCGCAAGTCGGCTCCAGTCGATGAACACAGGGTTTTCGCAGTCCATGCGAGAGCCCTGTTTTCATTGGCGGCAATCAGCGTCCAAGCTATCCTTGCAAGTTTCGTCTCTCTGCCGGCGAACAGGACGCTCCTTCTTGAATCTAATCCTGATTAGCCTGATTCAAATAAGGCTAATCAGGATTAGGTATAAAGATTCTGGATTGCTTTCTGACTATCTCGCGAGGATGACGCAGAATCCGTCCCCTCGCTCCTCCTTTTCTACCTTCCAACCGCGACTGGCACCGAAGCGGGCGACGTTTTCACGCGAGGTCACGGTGTCCACCAGGACTTCTATTCTCCCTGCGGAGGCATTATCCAGCGCCTTTTTCGTCTCCAGGACCGGCTGCGGGCAAGAGAGTCCGCGGGCGTCCACGATCACAGTATCGGTCATTTCACAATCCTCCTCGTCAGTCCATCTTTATGCGGAACAGGAAGCCGACGGCCAGGCAGAAGAGCATCCCGATAACCGTCGCGGTCATGCCATACCCGGTAACCCCGGCGGCCGAGCTGGCGAGGGAGAAGTTGTGCGCAAACGCCGCGCCGACGAGCATGCCCAGGACAAACAGCGCCGAGTCGCCGTCGCCCTCCCCCGACATGATGAACTGCCGTCCCGGACACCCTCCGGCCAGCGTGAAAGCCAGCCCGGAGAGGACCATTCCCAGGAAGTTCCACATCTGGTTGGTGTGCGCGATCGGCTGGCTTTCAAAACCGGGCTTGAACATGCCGAGCGAGTAGTTGACGGCGAAGGCGACGACTAAGAAAGCGGCGACGCCGTTGAAGAGGTGGGGATCCTTGAGCATTATCAGGTCGCGAATCGCGCCCACGGTGCAAAACCGGCTCTTCTGGGCCATCCAGCCGATGAGTAGCCCCGCCCCGAGGGAGACAGCCACGGGCGCGAACGATGCCCCCGGCCCTGTTGCCGAGAAGAAGACCGGCCCCGTCTCGTCCGGCCCGAAGAGCGGCCTCATAATGAGCAGGGCTAGCAGTGAAATGGCTGCAAGGGGCATGATGGCGCCCGCCCACTTGGGCGACCTGTCCGCCTTGCCGAGGCTGAAGCCCCGCCATAGAAAGGCGATGCCAATGCCGATGCCGACGACGAGTCCGCCGATGCCGGCCAGGGCGTTCCAGTCTCCGCCGGCGAGACGGGCGTAGGCCCTCCACGGGCAGCCCAGGAAGATCAGCGCGCCTATCATCGCGAAGAAGCCGAGGAAGAATCGAACGACGGGGGAGGAGCCGGAGCGGGGACGGTACTCCTTTGCCAGGAATGCGGAGAGGAATGCCCCCAGAATGAAGCCCGGTATCTCCGGACGCAGGTACTGGACCACGCCCGCCCGGTGCAGCCCCAGCGCGCCCGCTATGTCGCGCGTGAAGCAAGCCACGCAGATGCCCATGTTGCCAGGGTTGCCGAAGTAGACCAGCAGCGCCGCAAGCGCGCCCACGACGCCGCCCGTGATCGCCGGTCCAATGCGGGACGTGAGAAGATTGTTGAAGCCTTTCATTAAATACGCCCACCCTTTCGAGTATGTTATGGAATAATAATTATTCCTCTGCAGGAGATTATAATTCATCTTCCATAAAATGACAAGAGCGGCGTCGGTCAGCGTGGAAGGGCGGGCGGTGGTACCGGTATTCTCGATCGAATCGAGAAGAATTGAGAATGATGTGCTACAGTGGGTGCAATTCGAGGGCTGGTATAATTTAGGACCGGTCTGAAGGATGCGGCCTCGTCCGCTTGGAGAGTTACGCGATCGGCGGTGGTCATGTTGAACAAATGGGTGCGCGGGGCGTGCGCGTTCGCGGTGCTGCTTCTGGTCCTGACCGGCTGCCTGTCGGCGCAGGCGGTGGAGCCCTCCCCGGCGGAAGAGCGGGAGGAGGCGTCGCTGGCGCAGGGAATCGCGAAGCTGGGCTTCCTGTGGCCGCTGATGGTGGAGGGGAGGGTGGCGAGCCGATTCGGCCAGAGGGTTCACCCGGTCACCGGGAAGGACTCCTGGCACATGGGAGTTGACATCGCCGCGCCCTACGGGATCCCGGTGCGATCGGCCAAGGCGGGCTCCGTGGTCTTCGCCGGGAGGCGCGGAGGGTACGGAGAGGCGGTCATCATCGCCCACGACGAGAGCAGCTCGTCGCTGTACGGACACTGTTCGCGCCTGTACGTCAAGCGGGGGCAGAGGGTCCACCAGGGGCAGATAATCGCCGCGCTGGGCGACACGGGGGTGACCACCGGGCCGCACCTGCACTTCGAGATCCGCGGCGGCGGAGGGGCGGTCGATCCACTGTCGTTCTGGAGTTCGCATCCGGGGCAGTCCACCGGCGGCGAAAAATAATAAAGTGCGCGGACTCAGAAATGGTGGTATTATCGGAATGTCTCGCGCAAGTACGGACTATTCGCCTCGGGGGGGATCCTGTTGACCGTTAAAAGCGGACATTATCGCAGCAAAAAGGATGTCGAGAGGAGATTCGTGAGGCGCTCGCTGCTTCCGCAGCTGGGGCTTCCGTCCGGCAGAGGGCGGGGGAGGGCGAGGATCGCGGATCTTCGGCTCGACCTGTCCATGTTCTTCCGCAGGCTGCTCTTCATGCGCGCAAGCCGCGCGGACAGGACGGATACGGTGATTCTGCCCGCCGCCCCGGGGGCGATCCCCGGCGTCCTGTTGAAGAGGCTGGGCCGGTACGTGGACTACCTGTGCGCCCGCCACGGCATCCTAACCAACGGCAGTGAGGTAAGGGTGTACGAGAAGATCCCCGGCGGCGGGATAGAGCTGTCCCTCCAGTGCACGGAGGACGAGATAGTGTCCAGGACGGAGGAGCTTAGGACCGTCCTGCGCATCGCTCCACCGGACGGGGAGGAGCAGGCCGTCGACGAGCCCCCGGCGGCAGGCGGGCCCCCCGCCCCGCCCGTTGACGCGGAGCCCGCGGATCTCCCGGAACAGGCGGGGGAGGCCGCGCCCGCGCCGATTCTCACGAGCGACGAGGCGCCGTCCGCCGAATGGGGAGAGGCGCCCGATCCGGACCGCAAGTCCGCTGTCGAACCCGCGCCCGCGACTCCGGCGCCCCCGGCGGAGCGGAAGGGTAGCATGAAGGTGATCGCCGTCTACCACAACAAGGGCGGCGTCGGCAAGACCACCGTGGCGGTGAACCTCGCGGCGGCCCTCAGGAACAAGGGCCTCAGGGTGCTGCTGGTCGACCTGGACTCGCAGTCGAACGCCACCTTCGCTGTCGGCCTGCTCAAGTTTCAGTTCGTGGAGGACGACGACATCATTCAGAAGTACGTCTACCACATACTTGACTCGGGGGATTTCGACTTCATCCCCGAGGTGGTCCGCAGGTCGCGCTCGTTCAACACCCCGGAGTTCGACGTGATCCCTTCGCACATCGACCTGACCAACCACCAGTACAGGCTCACCATGATATCGGCCTGCCGCTCCCGCCTGTTCAACAAGCTGGAGCGGGTGCGAGGGGACTACGACATCGTCGTAATCGACGCGCCACCCTCCAAGGATCTGTACGCGGAGATCGCCCTGGCCTCGGCGGACTTCCTGATAATCCCGTCCGATCTGAGGCCGTTCGCCAACCAGGGGCTCATGAACGTCAGGCAGTTCATCAACGAGGTGAACGAATCCCGCGCGAACATGCACCGGGAGCCCATCTCGGTCATCGGAGTGCTGCCCTCCAAGATCTCCACCAACGCGCAGTACAACAAGTATGCTCTGCCGAGGCAGAAGCAGGTGGTCTCCGAGAGGTTCGGCTTCCCCCTGATGGACACGGTCGTCTTCGAGAGGATGCCCCTGGCCTCGTCGCTGAGCCGGACCATAAGCAGTGACGGGCTGGACATCCCGGACCCGAAGTCGATCTTCGATTACTGTGCCCTGGACGTGTCCCCCACCACCCAGAAGGCCGCGGACAACTTCCGCGAACTGGCCGACGAGGTCCTCGAGAAGGCGGGGTGGCGGTAGTGAGGCACTTCCTGGTGGACGTCAAGAACATAAGGCCGGGCAGGCCCGGGACGGACTTCGACCGGGCGACGGTCGACAGACTTGCCGACGCCATACTGGCGAGCGGAGGGCTGCTCAAGCCCCTGGTGCTTCATCTCTCCGGGCCGGGGGGGTACGTCGTGGCCGACCGCCACCTCGAGTACTGGGCGGCGGTCAGGGCCAGGGAGAAGGACCCGAGGGCGGGGGAGATGGTGAACGCCTACGTGGTGCCGCCGGAGTCGGTCGGCGCCGTCGAGGCGCAGCTCGAAGTGCTGCGCGCGGCGGAGGCCGCCGGGAAGTCCGCAGGTGCGCCGGCGAGTCCGGCGCAGGCAGGAAGAGCGGTGCCGGAGCCCCTGTCCCCGAGCCGGATTGCAGAGTGCGTCGGGGCCGCGATAAGCGGAGAGCTGGACGCCGTGGCCCGCAGGTTGGATTCCCTGGCGACCCTGGGTCAGATAGAGGACGCGCTGGACAGGAGGCTGTCGGCCCTTGCCGCCGCGGCGGAGAAACCAAAGAAGCCCGCAGCGAAGAGGTCGACCGTGAAGAAGCCCGCCGAGAAGAAGCCGGAGTTCAACCCCAACGGACCCTATGACGAAGAGAACCTCGACAGGGCGACGATCGACGTCCTCAAGCAGTTTATGCGAGATAGAGGCATACTCCTCAGGGGACTTCGCTTAAAACCTGATTTCATCGAGGCGATCATCAAGTTTTACGAATGACATAAATAGCGACCGCCCTGCAGCGGGTCCCGCGGAACTACAAGCGGGGCCCGTTTTTTATTGCCGAGCCTGCATCTTCCCCGCCGTTAAGCCGGTGGTTTCAGAGTTAAGGAAAATGGAAAAATTAGATTTGACAAAAATATCATTTTAGATTACTGTCTTTGAAGGAAATGCTTCAAGCACAAGAAATAAAAAATGATTTCCTTCAAGGAGGACCTATGCTCAAGGAACTTATCTCCGCAAGGATGCAGCAGATGACGCCGGGGCAGAGGCTGGTGGCGGGATACATCCTCGACAGTCCGCACGAGGCGGCGTTCCTGACGGCCTCGCAGCTCGGAGAGAGGGTCGGTGTGAGCGAGACTACCGTCATTCGCCTCGCCCACCTGCTGGGGTTTCCCGGATACCACGGACTGAGGAGCGCAATGAGCGGACTCCTGCTGGACCGGCTGTCGACCCTGGAGCGGCTCAGGGAGTACGAATCCTCCCGGGAGTTCGACTTCTTCGAGCGAGCCATACACAAGGACCTGGACACTCTCGGCACGGCCCTGTCCGCGGTCTCCTTCGACTCCATAAGGAGGCTCGGGGAGGCCGTCGTATCGGCAGAGTGCGTCTACCTGGCCGGTTATCGCAGCTCCTACACCCTCGCTTACTACCTCTGCTTCTACCTGTCGTGGATCCTGCCGAACGTCAGGACAATCAGCCAGGACATGCCTTTCGAGATGCTCCTGAACGCGCCGGAGAGGAGCCTTGTCATGGGGATAAGCTTCCCGAGGTATTCGTCGTGGACAGTCGAGGTCATGGCGACGGCCTCCAGGCTGGGGCTGACGACCGCGTCGGTGACCGACGACCTGGCGAGTCCGCTGGCCGCCACGTCCGACTGCGTGGTCACCGTGCCGTACAGGCCGGTCTCTTTCATCGACTCCTTCGCGGCGCCGATGAGCGTGCTGAACTGCATTATTCTCTGCGTGGCCCAGCTCCTGGGCGACGATGCGGCCCGGAAGCTGGGGATGCTGGAGGAGCGCTGGGAGGATGAAGGGGTCTACACCAGGCAGAAGATGCCGCCTCGACAGGCGGCGGGAGAGGGAGCTTCATAGAAGCAGGGCCAATGAAAGGAGTTGCTGTCAAGTGGATCTGGGACATCTGATACCGAGGAACTTCAAGGGGAAACTCAGGACGGCCGTGCGCGGGGAGGGGGTGTACCTTTACGACGAGGAGGGCAACGCCTACATGGACGGGTGCTCCGGCGCGCTGCTCTCGAACATCGGTCACGGCGTAAGGGAGATAGGCGACGCAATTCACGAGCAGCTCCTGACGTTGGAGTTCGCCCACCCGTCCAGGTGGAACAACAGGAAGTCGGTGGAGGCGGCGGCCGAGGTGGCCTCGCTCACGCAGGACGGCCTGGACTACGTCTGGTTCGTGAGCGGCGGAAGCGAGGCCATCGAGTCCGCTATGAAGATGGCCAGGCAGTACTTCGTGGAGCGCGACGGGGCGGGCTCGGGCAAGTTCAGGATGATCGCGCGCTGGAACTCCTATCACGGGGGGACCACCGGCACCATGGGGCTTGCCGGGAACATGGGCAGGCGGCGCATTTTCGCCCCACTGTTTCTCGAGGCCCCGAAGATTCAGGCGCACTACTGCTACCGCTGCCCGTACAACCTCGAGTACCCGGGTTGCGGCGTCGCTTGCGCGCACGCCCTCGAGGACGAGATCCTTCGCATCGGGGCCGAGTCCGTCGCCGCGTTCTTCGCCGAGCCCGTCGTCGGCTCGACCGTGGGCGCCCTGCATCCGCCGAAGGAGTACTGGCCGATAGTGCGCGAGATATGCACGAAGTACGACGTGCTGCTGGTGGCCGACGAGATCATGAGCGGCATGGGGCGCACCGGTAAGCCCTTCTGCACACAGCACTGGGATGTGACGCCGGACATTGTTTGCTCCGCGAAGGCCCTCTCGGGCGGGTATGCCCCCGTGGGCGCGATGATAGTCAGCAAGGTCGTGGCCGAGACGATCCGAGACGGCAGCGGCGCGTTCCAGCACGGTTTCACCTACAACGGCAACCCGGTGACGGCGGCCGCGGTGATCGCGACCATTCGCTACATGAAGAAGAACAAGGTGTTCGAAAACGCCGCCGAGATGGGCAGGCTCTTCGATCAGAAGATCCCGTCGCTTTACGAGATACCCGTCGTGGGCGAGATACGCGGCATGGGGATGATGCGCGGCATCGAGATAGTGGCGAACAGGGAGACCCGGGCGCCCTTCCCGCCGTCGGTGAAGGCCGCCGCGCTGGTGACGGAGGAGTGCATGAAGCGCGGACTTGTCGTCTACCCGGGCACCGGACAGATCGGGGGAGTGGCGGGGGACCAGTTTCTCTTCGCGCCTCCGCTGAACGTCTCCCGGGAGGAGATGGACACGATGACAGCGCGCCTGGAGGAAGCTCTCAAGGCATCCTCCGAGGCGCTCAAGGGAAAGGGGTAGGGAAGCCCCTTTTAAATCCCATAGGAACAGAAGGAGGAAGAGGTTCATGAAGAAGGGTGTTCTGGCACTTGCGCTTGTTGGCATAATGGTGTTCGCGTCGGCCGGAATGGCGGACACGTTCATAACCATCGGCAGCGGAGGCGTGGGGGGCACTTACTACCCCCTCGGAGGGGCCATGGCCGAGGTCCTGTCCAACGCGGGGATAGGCGTGAGGGCGACCTCGCGCTCTACTTCAGCCTCGCGGGAGAACTGCCGCCTGGTGGCGTCCGGGCGGGCGCACATCGGCATGTCCATGGCGTCGACCCTCTACCAGGCCATCACCGGCACGGAGGCGTTCGAGCCCGACGGAAAGCTTCCGCTTCAGATCCTCATGAGCATGTACCCCGCTCCCCAGCACCTGGTCACGGTAAAGGGCTCCGGCATCACTAAACTCGAGGACATCAAGGGCAAGAGGGTGTCCGTGGGAGCGCCCGGAGGCGGGGACCAGATACTAACCAACCTCATTCTCGCCGCAGCCGGCATCGACCCCGACAAGGACTTCTCCAAGCAGCAGCTCACCCAGCCGGAGGGAGTCATGGCCCTGAAGGACGGCAACGTGGACGCGGTATTCTGGAACTTCGCCGCGCCGGGCTCGGCGGTCCTCGAAGTGGCCGCGCAGCGCGACGCGGTCATGGTCCCCCTTGACGAGGCCCTGGTCAACAAGGTCATCGAGGCCAACCCGTTCCTCATCCCCTACACGATCAAGGCCGGCGTGTACGAGAGCATCAAGGAGGACGTGACGACCATTGCGGACGGCAACTACCTCGTCGTCAGGGACGACATGGACGAGACCCTGTCCTACAACCTGGTGAAGACCCTGATCGAGAACAGGGACAAGTTCATGAACATCACAACCCAGGCGGAGCACTTCACCCCCGAGGAGGCAAGCGTCGGGATAACCGAGTTCGCCTCCGGCGCGAAGAAGTACTTCAGCGAGCAGGGAATCGACATGAAATAGGGGCTGTCCAGGCCCGCACCAGGCGGAATCTCCGGCCGGTCCGTCAAGGCCGGCCGGAGTTGGATCCAGAGACGCACGAAAAAACTCCACCAGGAGGTTTTTACATGAAGACCGAAAACAATCCGCCCGTAGAGCCCGCTGCCCTGGAAAAGGATATTGCGGAGGGCGGAAAACGAGAGCTCGAGGGGTGGCAGTACTGGGTGGTAGCGGGCATCGCCCTGGCGGCTTCCCTTTTCCACCTTTACACGGCTGCTTTCGGACTCCTCTCCGCGATGTACCAGAGAGGGGTGCACTGGATGTTCATGGGTAGCCTGATCTTCCTGATCTACCCGGCGACGAAAAAGCGCCCCAGGGACAGGATAGATCCCTGGGACTGGGTGCTTGCGGCGCTTGTTGCGGCCGGCTGCCTGAATATCCTGTTGAACTGGGAGGCCATCGCGATGCGGGAGGGAATGCCGATCGCCTCCGACATATATCTTGGCGTAATGATGGTGCTGCTCGTCATCGAGGCGGGCCGGCGGGCCATGGGCTGGCCCCTTCCGGCGGTGGCGATCATCGCGATAGCCTACGCCCTCTTCGGACAGTATTTCCCCGGAGTGCTGGGGCACAGCGGCTTCCCAGTGGAGGAGCTGGCCCCCTTCCAGTACCTGCGCACGGACGGCATCTTCGGCGTGCCGCTCGGCGTGTCGGCTTCGTTCATATTCCTGTTCGTCCTGTTCGGGGCCATTCTCAGCGTGACCGGAGCGGGGCAGTTCTTCATCGACCTGTCGCTTGCGCTCACCGGTCGCAGCCAGGGGGGCCCGGGGAAGGCCGCGGTCGTGGCCAGCGGCCTGATGGGCACCGTGTCAGGCAGCTCGGTGGCCAACGCGGTCACCACGGGCGCGTTCACCATCCCCCTGATGAAGGAGGCGGGCTACACGGCCACATTCTCCGGAGCGGTGGTGGCCGCCTCGTCCACCGGCGGACAGGTCATGCCCCCCGTCATGGGGGCGGCGGCCTTCATCATGGCGCAGTTTCTCGGCATATCCTACTGGGACATCGTGGTGGCGGCGGCCCTCCCGGCTACCCTGTACTTCATCTCCATCGTAGCCATGGTCCACTTTCGTGCAGGAAGGAGGAAGATCAAGAGCCTCACGGCGGATACCGCTCCAAGGATCGGCAAGGTCCTCAAGGAGGGGTGGCACCTGCTGCTGCCGATCTTTACGCTGGTGGCCTTCCTGGCCCTGGGGTACTCGGCGGTCAAGGCGGTCTTCTGGTCGATCATAATCATGATCTGCGTGTCCTGGATAGGCAAGGCCGAGTACCGCATGACGCCGAGGCGACTTCTCGACGCGCTCATCAGCGGGGGACTGGGGGCAGTCGAGGTGGCCGCCGCATGCGCCTGCTCCGGCCTCGTCATAGGGGTGATCGGGATAACCGGGGTGGGGCTTGCGTTCTCCTCGTTCGTGATAAACCTGTCCGGGGGCGTGCTCCCGCTTGCGCTCATTCTCACGATGATAGGATCCATAATCCTTGGGATGGGCGTCCCGACCACCGCGCAGTACATAATAACCTCGACGCTGGCCGCGCCCGCCCTGTACCAGATGGGCGTGCCGCTGATGTCGGCCCATCTGTTCTGCCTGTATTTCGGGGTGCTGGCCGACGTGACGCCGCCGGTGGCGCTCGCCACCTACGCGGCGGCGGGAATAGCCAAGAGCAACGCCATCAAGACCGGGTTCACCGCGCTTCTCACTGCTACAGCGGGATTCCTGGTCCCCTACATGTTCGTGTACAATAATCACCTGCTATTCCAGGGCAACCTGCTGCAGATCGCCTACTCCTTCGGCACGGCCCTGATGGCCATCATTGGCCTCGCCGCCGGGGTCCAGGGGTACTACTACTCCAGGCTGACGGCGATCGAGAGGTTATTGCTGTTCATAGTCCCGTTCCTGCTCATAGTGCCGAATATGGCAACCGACGCGGCAGGGCTGGTCATCCTGACCGGGGTGTTCCTGTGGCAGAAGAGGACGGCTCGGCGCGACCCGGAGCGGACCTCGGAGCCGGGAAACATTCAATCTTAGGGAGGTGTCAAATCTTCATGGCAAGCAAGCTTATCAAACCCGTCATGTCTGCGGAGGAGGCCGTTTGTCGCATCAAGCCCGGGACTTCCCTGATGGTAGGCGGGTTCAACTACGCGGGTGTCCCCTACACCCTGATCGACGCCCTGGTGGCGCAGGGCACCGGGGACCTCCACCTTATCGCCAACGATACCCTGTACGCAAACGATCAGCACCCCGACGGGGTCGGTCACGGCAAGCTGGTGGTCAACGGCCAGTGTCGCAAGGTGACTGCGTCCCATGTCGGCTTGAACCGAGCGACCCAGAAGCTGTACAACGAGGGCAAGCTCGAGCTTGAACTGGTCCCGCAGGGCTCGTTCGTCGAGAGAATACGCTGCGGGGGCTTCGGGCTGGGCGGTTTCCTCACGCCGACGGGCGTGGGCACCGTCCACGAGGAGGGCAAGCAGGTGCTGGAGGTGGACGGCCGGAGTTACATCCTCGAACTGCCGCTCAAGGCCGACGTCGCCATAATCCGCGGCTACAGGGCGGACCGGTGCGGCAACCTGACCTACTACGGGACCGGGCGCAACTTCAACCCCGCGATGGCGACCGCGGCCGACCTCGTGATAGCCGAGGTGGACATGATACTGGCGCAGGGCGACATAGATCCCAACGACGTGGTAACCCCCGGGATGCTGGTGGACATACTGGTTTTGAAAGGAGACGGATACTATGCTACCCGTACTTGACGAGGAGGTCGTCCGTCACAGGATCGCACGCAGGATAGCCATGGACCTCGCCGACGGGGCGGTGGTGAACCTGGGGATCGGCATTCCGACCCTGGTCTCCGATCACCTTCCAAAAGGGGTGCAAGTTCTTCTGCAGACCGAGAACGGCGTCGTGGGCGCCGGGCCCAAGCCGGAGAAGGACGATCTGCGGCTCATAGGGGCGGGCGGGCGCTGCCTGTCGCTGCTGCCGGGATCGTCCATCATCCCGAGCGACACCAGCTTCGGGCTAATAAGAGGCGGGCATCTCGATGCCACGGTGCTGGGAGCCCTCGAGGTCGACAGCGAGGCTAATCTAGCCAACTGGATGATTCCGGGAAAGATGGTGCCCGGCATGGGCGGGGCGATGGACCTTGTGACCGGCGCAAAGGCCGTCTACGTTGCCACCACTCACCTGGACAAGAGGGGGAGGCCCAAGCTGGTCAGGGAGTGCGCACTTCCGCTCACCGGGAAGGGCGTGGTCAGCGTTGTGGTGACCGAGTTCTGCCTGGTGAGATGGCAGGGAGGGCGAATGGTGCTGCACGAGATCTCTCCGGAGGTAACCCTCGACGAACTGAGGGAGAACACCACGATGGACTTCGACGTCTCCCCCGACCTGGCGCCCATGAAGGGGATCGAATGACGGCCATGAAAGGAAATGTGGAAAAATGAACAGACCTGTTATCTTAAGCGCGTGCAGGACGGCCGGAGGCAAGTTCGGAGGCGCGTTCAAGGAACTTGAGGCCACGGACCTGGGCGCGGCCGCGCTCGCCGAGGCGGTTAAAAGGTCGGGCGTGAGCCCGGAGGATATCGGCGAGGTCATGATGGGGAATGGATGGCAGGCCGGAGTGGGCGCCAACCCGGCCAGGATAGCGATGTTCCGCGCGGGCCTCCCCGAGAGTATTCCGGCCTTCACCGTGAACAAGAGGTGCGGCTCCAGCCTGAGGACCGCGATGCTCGCCGCGGACAGGATACGCCTCGGCGATGCCGTCGCCGTGGTCTCGGGAGGCATGGAGAGCGCGTCCAACGCTCCGTACATCCTCCCCGAAGCCCGTTGGGGATTCCGAATGGGCGAGAAGAGGGCGCTCGACATCCTGCACAAGGACGGGTTTCACTGTCCGCTCTCGGACATGCTTATGGGGGCTACGGCCGAGATCCTGGCGGAGGAGCTGTCCATAAGCAGGCAGGATCAGGACGAGTACGCTCTGGCCAGCCACAGGAAGGCGGTCGCCGCGTCCGAGGGCGGCCTGTTCAAGGACGAGATAGTCCCGGTCCAGGTGAAGGACAGGAAGAGGGGGGTAATCTCGGTCGACACGGATGAAATCCCTCGCGGCGACACGTCGCTCGAGTCGCTTGCCAAGCTGCCGCCCATCTTCAAGAAGGACGGGACCATAACCGCCGGTTCCAGCTCGGCCCTGTGCGACGCGGGGAGCGCATGCGTGGTCGCGGACTTCGACTGGGCATCCGCGAACGGACACAGGCCGATGGCGGAGATAATCGGCTACGCCTCCGGGGCCCTCGATGCGGTTCACATGGGGCTGGGCCCGGTCGTGGCCATGCCGAAGGCGCTGAAGATGGCCGGCATGGCGCTGGAGGACATGGAGATAATCGAGATAAACGAGGCGTTCTCCGCCCAGATACTGGCGTGCCTGCGCAATATGCCGTTCGACATCGAAAAGCTCAACCCGTGCGGCGGCGCGATCGCGCTCGGGCACCCCATAGGGGCCACCGGGGGGAAGATACTGGCGACCCTTGTATACTCCCTGAAGCGGATGAACAGTGAGTTCGGGATAGTGAGCGCATGCATAGGCGGAGGGCAGGGAGTGGCGATGGTGGTGAAGAACCTGCGGTGAGGCTGCTTCCGGCTGCCGCGCGGGTGGTACGCTAACGTCGACCGAAGGGGGCGGCGCCGACGAGCGCCGTCCCCTTCATTATCTTGCGGGGGCGTTCGGGTACCGCTGGGCCTCCAGCGCCGGAGGCCGACGGGGCCGCCGACTGTGGTAAAATCGTCCGGGACACATATGCCGGACGAAGGAGTGGGTCCATTGGCGACAGGAAAGAGAACCATAGCGCTTCTCGTGCTCCTCGCGGGCGCCCTGTTCAGTCGCGCTCCCGTTCACGCGGGGGAGGGCGATGTCTCAAGGGATATCGCGACCCCTCCCGTTGCGGAGGCCATCCGGAAGGATGCTGAACCAGCCGCCCCCTCCGGCCTGCTGGCGGAGAAGATGCGCGAGATCGAGGCTGCCGCGGACGCGGCGGAGGCCGAGCTCGAAAGGCTGCCCAGCCTGGTCCTGAGGCAGAGGGACAGGGTTGTCGGCGAGCTGGAGAAGTGGGCGAACGTCGACCTCAGGCGCATACTGCAGGATCACTACTCCGAGGTGGAGAGGGCCCTTGCGTCCACCACCCTGCCGGACGACCACAGCTCCGTGGGCATCTGGTGGAAGCAGGTGAAGGCCGGAGTCCTTCTCAACGAGGATATCGAGGAGGTAGTCGGCCTGTTCGTCAAGAGGGCCGCGCCTCGCCTCTCGGAGGTGCAGGAGGCCCTTCAGCGCGAGGTGCTGGACAGCCTCGAGCAGCGCACCCAGTCCCTTCTTCGTGCCTCGATGGAGGAGATCCGCAGACCCTTCATCGAGACGATCAGGGGGAGATTGCCGCTTTACAACTCCCTTCCCCTTCCGAGGACCGGTCGCGCGGTCCTCGTCGTCTCCCTCTCCGGCGAGCAGGCCGACAGGGGGCGCCTGTCGTCGGGAGTCGGCCTGGTCGGCGGGCTGGTGCTGACCCTGCTGGGGCGGAAGCTGATGCAGAGGATGATGAACCTGGCCGTGATGAAGATCGGTGGCAAGGTGCTCTCGCGGATCATCCCGGTTATAGGCGTCGGGATGCTCCTGTACGAGGGCATACAGATGGGGCAGGCCAAGACCGCCTTCGAGGAGGAGCTCAGAAAGAGCTACCTGGCGGAGTACACGGCCGACGTCACCGTGGACGCCGTCTGGAACAGCAGCCCGGACGGAGCCATGCCCTCGATGAAGCAGGACATGGAGATGAACGTCTCCTCCATTCTAGTCAACTGGGAGAGGATATGCAGGTACGAGGCCGACTCGATGATACACTGCGCCAGGATCCTGGCATCGTCGGAGTACGTCCGCGACTACGTGGACAGGGAGCTCGAGCGAGGCTCCGACTTCCAGGCAGTCCTGCAGAAGGTCAGGTCGCTGTGGGAGGCGTTCGGATACTCGCTCGCCCTCGAGCCGGTGGAATTCTTCCAGTCGATGCTGATAGACTCCCCCGACAGGAACGACCTCGCCCTGCTGTCGCGCGACGGGGAGAGCAGGTTCATAGATCTGTACAAGGCCTGGGGGGCCGACTTCCTTCGAGCGGTCAACAGGATAGGCGCGGAGAACTACGTGTCGACCGAATGGAAGAGCAGCGACGTGAACTGGAGCGTGCTGGACAGGACCCTTGACTTCATGCCCCCGCTCGGCGGCGACCGCGACGCCGTGCGCGGCCTGCTCTTTCTCATGCAGGCGGGGGTGCCTCTTGACGGAATCTCGCCCGACCTGATGGCGAAGATCGCCGTCAAGAAGGAGGTCTTTCTCAGGGTCTGGCGGTCGGTCGCCCCCGACTCGCGCAAGCTTGCGGCGATATTCACCGGGGACCGGCCGATGGACACCCTGGAGCCATCCGTTATGGCTTATCCGGAGGCGAGCGCGATCTTCCTCCGCGACTACGGGGTGGAGTTCTGGACCTCCTGGAGCAGCGAGGATATCTTCGACCTCCTCCGGATCTCCGAGTTCAGGGGAAAAAGCGCCGGGAGGGCCGGGGCCGCGCCTGTGAGGCCCGACGAGAGGGTCGCTCTGCTCGAGGTGTTCAGAAGGACGGGCGAGCGCGGAATAGCCCTGTGGGACGTTCACGCGACGGAGTCCTCCGGCGAGGCCGGCCAGGCCGTCGCCGGGCGGGCGATAGACTGCCTGGCCGAGGGCTACCCGTTCGACGACCTCAAGGACCCGGAGCTGGTCCAGTTCGCGTGGACCATAAAGAAGTACCCCGGGGGTCGCTTCATCTACGACACCCTCAAGAGCGTCGGCAGCATAGTGCGCTATCTGCTGCTGGCCCTGCTTCTGCTGGCGTTCGCCGGGGTGTTCTTCGGCGTGTTCAGGAAGATCCACGACGCGTTGCGCAGCCCCCCGTCGCGCTACTCCAAGGATGAGGATGCCGCGATACAGAGCTCGCCGGACGTGTTTGCGCAGACCGGGGAAGATGAGAAGACAGAGCGAGGAGACGATGAAGGACGATGAGCAACAGGAGGATTCCGGTTCTTACCGTGGACGTGGTGCCGGGAAGGAAGTGCGAGTACCTTGGGTGCGTGACCGCATCCTGCTGTCTGTCGAAATCACTGGTGCAGGACGTGGCCTCCAACGTCAGGAACTGGACCGTCGGGGGGGAGTTGACGCGCTACACCGACATGATCGACGAGGCCGTGGCACTCGCGGCGGAGCGCCTAGGCGAGCAGGCTCTAAAGAGGGGCGCCAACGCGGTGATAGGCTTTCGCCTGTCGACCACCAGCATCAGCACGGGAGCGGCGGAGATAATCGCCTACGGAACAGCGGTGCGCTTCCCGGAGCTTGAGGGCAAGTAGCCCGGACGCGCGGCCGGATTCGAAAAAGGCGCCCTCCGAAAGGAGGGCGCCTAGGCGTGCTACTGGGTAATCGCGTTCACCGGGCAGACGGAGACGCAGCTTCCGCACTCGATGCAGGATTCGTCGACCTCCGCCTTGCCGTCGACCATCGAAATCGCCTCGACGGGGCAGGTCCCCACGCAGGTCTCGCAACCGATGCATGCATCCTTATCGACAACAGCCTTTGCCATTAACACATTCCTCCTCAGCAAGGGATAATCTGGCACCGTGTTCTCTTCTCATTATACATCTCTTTCCATTTTTAGCAACTTCGCCCTCGACGACCCCCACATCATGTCGGGCGGGTATTCTTCCTTCGCGTCCCGCGAGACGAGCCTGTCCAGCTCCTCCTGCGGCGACGAGCCCTCGTACAGCAGTCGGTTGACTCCGAAAGAGATCGGCATGTCCACCGAGAGCCGCCCGGCGCACTCGACGACGGCCCTGGCGGTAAACGCCCCCTCGGCTGTCTGGCCGACCTGGCGCTGCGCATCCTCAAGCGAAAGCCCGCGCCCCAGCGCCGCCCCAAGGCGGAAGTTGCGTGACTGCTCGCTGTAGCAGGTCAGGACAAGGTCCCCCATGCCGGTTAGCCCCGCCAGGGTCTGGGGGTGGGCCCCCACGGCCTCTCCCAGCCGCATTATCTCCGCCAGTCCGCGGCTCACCAGCGCGGCCCTGGCGTTGTCCCCCAGCCCTAGCGCCGATGCCATGCCGGACGCTATGGCCATTATGTTCTTAACCGCGCCCCCTGTCTCCACCCCGGCCACGTCCTGCGACGTGTAGACCCTCAGGGTCCTGGCGTTCAGCATCGACTGCCACAGGCGGGCGGACTCCC
>CAYWKH010000040.1:0-17772 GCA_964458805.1 uncultured Synergistaceae bacterium | reverse complement strand
GTCGTGTTTTCCGAGTATTTCCCCTCCGAACCCGATCATCTTCTTGTTGACCCGACGTCCGATGATTTCCTCTATTCCGTCGAAGGCACCGCCGCAGATGAACAGGATATTCGATGTGTCAATCTGTATGAAGTCCTGGTAGGGGTGTTTTCTGCCGCCCTTGGGAGGGACGTTCGACAGGGTGCCCTCGAGGATCTTGAGGAGGGCCTGCTGAACCCCTTCGCCCGAGACGTCCCTGGTGATGGACGCGGATTCCGACTTGCGCGTTATCTTGTCTATCTCGTCGATGTAGATGATGCCCCGCTGGGCGGCGTTGACGTCGTAGTCGGCGGCCTGGAGCAGTTTCACGAGGATGTTCTCAACGTCCTCCCCCACGTACCCGGCCTCGGTCAGGGTGGTAGCGTCCGCCATGGCAAACGGGACGTTCAGCTTCTTAGCCAGCGAGCGCGCTATGAGGGTCTTCCCGCAACCGGTAGGGCCCAGCAGCAGCACGTTGCTCTTCTGCAGCTCCACATCCTCGTCCCCGCCGGAGTCGCCTATTCTCTTGTAGTGGTTGTAGACTGCCACGGACACCGCCTTTTTTGCGAGTTCCTGGCCTATCACGTACTGATCGAGATACTCCTTTATCTCGCGCGGCTTCGATACCTCGGCAAGGGGAAAGGAGTCGGCGGACTTTATGTTCTCCCCCTGTTCTCCCATCTCGTCGGCCAGGATCATGTTGCACAAGTGGACGCACTCGTCGCAGATATTGACTCCCGGGCCTGCGATCAGCTTCTGCACCTCTTCCTGGCTTTTACCGCAAAAGGAGCAGCGCCCGCTGTAGGAGTTCTTCTTCGCGTCTCCTCTCGAACCCCTGCCCCCTCCTTCAAACCTGGACATCTTTAAACCTCCCTATTGCTCTCAACCTCGCAACAAACATACAGATGCACGGGCCATTTCGGCCCGTTCATCTACATTGAAGCAGGCGTTCTCTCTACGAATATCCGCTACCTCGAATGAATAACCCTGTCGACTATTCCGTATTCGACTGCCTCTTCCGGCGACATAAAGTAGTCCCTCTCGGTATCGGCGCGTACTTTCTTCTTCGTTTGCCCTGTGTGTTTCACAAGTATATCATTCAGCCTGTCGCGAAGCTTCAGTATTTCGCGCGCGTGGATCTCCAGCTCGGTGGCCTGCCCCTGAGCTCCGCCAAGCGGCTGGTGGATCATAATGCGCGCGTTCGGAAGGACGTACCGCTTCCCCTCGCTGCCGCCTGCCAGCAGGACGGCAGCCATGCTGGCGGCCTGTCCCAGGCAGATAGTGGTGATGGGGCACTTTACGTACTGCATCGTGTCGTAAATCGCCAGCCCTGCGGACACATATCCTCCCGGGCTGTTGATGTAAAGATTTATATCCTTCTCGGGGTCCTCGCTCTCGAGAAAGAGCAGCTGGGCTACTACGATATTGCCGGTGTGCTCGTCGATCGAGTCCCCGAGGAAAATGATCCTGTCCTTCAGTAGGCGGCTGTATATATCGTAGGTTCTCTCACCGCGCCCAGTCTGTTCGACCACATAAGGAATAAGCAAGACAACACCTCCCGCCGGCGAAAGGCCGGTTATTCGGCAGGCGTCTCCTCGGACGCCTGCTCTGCCTCGTCGATCCGGACCATGTTCATGATCTCCGCCATGGTCTTTTTGTACTTTATCCTGTTAGCAACCTCCATTAGTCGCTTCTCATCCTTGAAAAGGCCCTCCACCAGCCGGTTCACGTCAAGGTTGTAGGACGAGGCCAGGGCCTGCATCTCGGCCTCGAAGTCCTCTTTTTCAACGCTGATCCCCTTCTCCTCCGCCACCTTGTCCAGGACAAGGGAGCGCCTTACAATGACCTCGGCCTGGGTCCTGATATTGTTCTCGTAGTCCGCCATGCTCGACGATGCCTCGGCCAACATCTCCTCAAGCGTGATGCCGCGGCTTTTTTTAAGGTTCTCCTCGTCCTCTCTCTTCATGGCCGCCGCCTGGCGGGCGACGAGTGTCTCCGGAACTGTCAGCGTCGACAGGTCCGCGATGCTCTGAAGGGCGTCGAATTCAGCCCTTGCATTTATTTCGGAGGATATTTTTTCCAGTATGCGGCTTTTTATCTCCTCGCGGAACTCCTGCTCGGTCTTGCAATCCTTCCTGAGGATCTTCTCGAAAAAGGGCGGCGCCATCTCCGGAAGGACCTTCTCCTGTACCGCTTTTATCGATATCATGTACTTTACCGCGCGTCCGGCCACGTTAGCATCGGGGTAATCATCCTCGACCATGATCACCGCCGATCTGGGCTCGTCCTGCCTCGCCCCTAGAATGGCCTCCTTTATCTCCTGCCTGACCGAGGTCAGGCCGAGGTCTATCGTAGCGTTCTCGGGGCCGTGAATCTCCTCCCTGCCGTCTTCGCGGTCCACCACCGTCATGTACTCGATCTCCACCACGTGGCCCTCGCCCGCGGCATCATCCACCGGCGAGAGAGTGGCATTCTGGATTCGCACCTCGTCGACGGTCCTCGACACGGTGTCGTCGTCGACCGATGCCTCGGGTCTCTTGACCACGATCTCCGCGATCTCGGGAAGTACTACCTCCGGGTTCACCTCGAAGGTCAGGCTCACGTCAACCGGCGAGCCCTCCTCCATCATGTCTATCGAGACGCTGGGCTCGTCGATCAGGTCGAGGTCATAGTCACTCACTACCTTGTGGATGGCCTCCGGGAGCATCTCCTCTATAGCCTCCGAAAAAATGTCCCGCTTGCCAAGGCGCATCTCCAGGATTTTGCGCGGGACATGTCCCTTGCGGAAGCCGGCGATATTTACCTTGGACGAGAGCTCCTTGACGGCTTTGTTGACTCCCTCTACAAATTCCTCGGCCTCGAAGGTCAATTTTATGGAGACGACGTTCCCCTCCTGAGAAATTAGCTCTGATCGCATGATAGTCGCTACCCCTTTCAACGAAGGTTTACAGTTTTCTTATCTATAAATTATCCCGACCTGCAAGGGGTCGGAAAACATGCGGGAAGTATTTTACACGGATTCTCATTAGAAAGCAAAAACTCAACGGGGGCAGGATGGTGCGACCGGGCAGGACCACAAATATAAAGGGCAGCGGTAATCCGCTGCCCTGAAATATCGTCCGCCCTGCGAAGCTACAGCTTTACGACGTTTGCGGCCTGATCGCCCTTCGATCCCTGTGTGATGTTGAATGAGATGCGCTGCCCCTCGTCAAGGGTCTTGAAACCATCCCCCTGAATTGCGCTGTAATGAACGAAAACGTCATTCCCATCGTCGCAAGTTACGAAGCCGTAACCCTTCGTGGCATTGAACCACTTAACAGTGCCCTGAGTTGTCAAATCTGTTCCTCCTAAGCCTAAGCTTGATTACTTTGTCGACAAGGTCGACCCTTGAATGATACCGGGAAATGAATACCATGTCAAGTTTTCTTCCAAAAAAAGGGTGGCCTTTTGCGCGACGCGGTTATCTGTCCGGCCTGCAAGTACCTGCAAGCATATCCTTGAAGAATCGCGTTGTCAGCTTCCCCGTGGTATCCTTGCGGTACTCCGGCGAGGTCCGTGGAGATACGGCTTCCTCCGCCAGCCTTCCCGCCTCCTTCGCCAGCTCGACAGTGAGGGTCTTTCCCACTACAAGCTCGCTCGCCTTTTCAAGGAACAGCGGGACGGGTGACATGCTGCCCGCGTAGATGCGACACCGGGTAACGACACCTCCCTGGATTCTTGCCGCGCAGGCCAGTGACACACGGGAAATTGCGAGCGCGCGCCTCAATCCGACCTTTCGGAACATCTGCGCGCAGCCCTTCACGTCAAGAGGAATGCGGATCGCCGCGAGCAGCTCGTCGTCCTGAAGGGCGGTACTCCTATAGCCTGATATAAACCCGTTCACCGGTATCTCTCGAACACCACCCTGGCGCGCCGCGACTATCCTGGCACCCAGAGCCATCAACACCGGCGGGGAGTCGGCAGCGGCGGAGGCTGTTGCGATGTTCCCGCCGATCGTGGCGCGGTTCTGGATCGCGACCGCCCCGACCTGGGACGCGCAGTCGGCCAGCATGTGCGCGACCGCCCTAACGTCCGGGTTCGTCGCTATCTCAGCGAAGGTGGCTCCTGCGCCGACCTCGAGCCAGTCGCCGGTCACCTTGATGCGCTTTAGATCATCTATGCCGCCGAGGTCCAGGGCGGCGCGCGGCACGGGCCGGCCCTTCTTCTCCAGGTCGACCAGCAGATCAGTGCCGCCCGCCACCGGGGTCACTTCACCCGCGAGCTCCGCCATAACGTCGAGGGCCTCCTCCAGCGTACAGGGCGAGAATACTCTACCCTTCTCTTCCTCGTTCAACAATACCTCCGCTCGACCTGTCGACGAGCCATCGAGCCTCGGGGAGTACTCCGCGGACGCGGCCCTCTCCACCGCGTCCACGATGGACTCGTAGCCGGTGCAGCGGCAGAGGTTCCCTGCGATCCCGACCCTTATCTCATCCCTGGAAGGCGCCGGGTTCCGAGCGAGCAGCGCCCTGGCCGCCATAACCATCCCCGGAGTGCAGAAGCCGCACTGTACCGCCCCCGCGTCGAGGAAGGCCTGCTGCAGTGCGTCGGGCTTGCCTTCAGGCGCAAGCGCCTCTATGGTCTCGACTCTTCGACCGGGGAGCTGCAGGGCGGGCACCATGCAGGAGTTCACGAGCTTACCGTCGAGCAGCACGGCGCACGCGCCGCACTCCCCCTCTCCGCACCCTTCCTTGGAGCCCGTAAGGCCCAGATCCTGCCGCAGGACGTCCAGCAGACGTCTCATCGGGGGGGCGTCCACCTTTCGGACAAGGCCATTCACAGTGAATTCGAATTTCATCGTCTGTCCCCTCCCCGGTCATCCCGACGCAACAGGGCGTGAAGTCTGTAGCTGGTGAGCGGCAGCTCCGATGCAAACACGCCCAGAGCGTCCTCCACGGCAGCCGCCAGGGCGGGTGCGCCTCCGTCCATGGGCAGCTCCCCCAGCCCCTTCGCGCCCCAGGGGCCGTGCGGTGAGGGGGCCTCGGCTATCTCTATCCTGAAGTCCGGGGCGTCCACGGCGGTGGGGATGATGTAGGTCGACACGCTGTTGTTGCGGTAGCGTCCTTTCTCCATCTTCACGTCCTCCATGGCCCCCCATCCAAGGGCCTGCAGGGTCCCTCCGGCCACCTGTCCCTCAGCGAGCACCGGGTGAATCGCCCTGCCTATCTCGACTACGGAAGTCGTCCGCGGAATGCGCAGTTCGAGGGTGTCAGCGTCGATCTCGACCTCGACCACGTCGCAGGCCCAGGCGTAGTCCTTGTAGGCATCCCCCCTGTACTCCTCCTCGCTCCACTGGCAGTCCGGCGGAGGGTCGTACTGCGCCTCTCCCCTGAGCGGCCTGCCATACTGCTTTTTATACAGCTCCGCAAGATCCTCGAAGGCGCCCAGATCCTTTCCGTCGGAGGACAGGCGTCCGTCGCGCCACTCAATTGAATCAGGGCCGGCCCCCGATCTCGCAACCGCGAATTCAGTCAGCTTCTTGCGCATGTCGGCCGCGGCGTCAAGCAGTATCTTGCCGACCATCATCGTGGTCCTCGAGGCCACGGTCGGTCCGCTGTCGGGGACCCGCGACGTGTCCGGGTTGGGGTGGCGCACCCTGTCGCAAGGAAGGGCGAGCACCTCGGCGGCTATCTGCGGCAGCACGGTGGCAGCCCCCTGCCCCATCTCCGTGCTGCTGACCAGGACGTCGACCGTGCCGTCGTCCATGGCCTCGACCGCTGCGCTGCCCGCGATCTTCTCCTCTCCAGCGCCGGTGAAGCCGCCGCCGTGGAGGAAGACCGACAGCCCGGTCCCGCGCAGCACCCGGTCATCGCTCTCGTGTCCTCCGTGCTTTCGCCCGTAACCGGATAGGGCCAGGGCCCTGTCGAGCACCAGCTCGGCGTGAGCGGACCTCAGAACCTGTCCACAGGGGAGAGTGTCGCCCGCCTTGAGCAGGTTCTTTCTCCTTACCTCCAGTGGCGACATTCCAAGCCTTCGCGCCACCAGATCCATCTGCCGCTCCATGGCGAAGATGGTCTGCGGAGCGCCGAAGCCCCTGAACGCCCCGTTGGGGGCGGTGTTGGTTGCCAGCGCCCTTCCTACAATCCGCGCGTTCGGAAGCCTGTAGGCGCTCCAGGCGTGCAGGACGCCCCGCGACAACACCACAGGGCTCATGGTCGAGAAGGCACCGCCGTCGAACAGTATGTCTATGTCGGCCGCGATAATCACACCGTCGCAGGTCACTCCCGTGCGATGCCGGATTATGGACGGGTGGCGCTTGGTGGTGACATCGATGTCCTCGCTCCGTTCAAGTATCATCCGTACGGGTCTGCCGGCCTTCAGCGCCAGGAGCGCGACCTGGACAGCTATCACCGACGGGTAGTCCTCCTTGCCTCCGAAGGCCCCCCCGGTCTCGGTCTGCCTCAATACCACCCTGTCGAGCGGCAGTGCGAGCGCGTGAGCAAGAGCCCGCGCCACGTAGTAGGGGCACTGCAGGGAGCCCTCGACTGTCACTCCTCCGCCGGCGCCGGGTCTGGCCAGCATTCCGTTCGTCTCAAGGTACAGGTGCTCCTGGTGGTGCGTGCGGTAGGTCTCCTCGACCACCAAATCCGCCCTTGAGAATGCGGCCTCTATGTCGCCGTGCTCCACCACGTACTTCGCCTGGACGTTGTCCTCCCTCCAGATGATGGCCTCCCTGGCAAGGGACGACTCCACCGTGAGCACGGGGGGGAGCTCCTCAAGATTTGGTCTAAGGCAGGCCAGAGCCTCCTTCAGGGTAGTCTCGTCGGGCGCGGCCACGAGCGCGAGGGCCTGTCCGACGTAGGATACCTCCCTGTCCGCCAGGATGGGGTAATCGTCCTTGACCATGTGCACTTCGTTGGGGCCGGGCAGGTCGCTCGCGGTCACGACCGTCACCCTGGACCAGTCGAATCCTTCGCCGAGGGCGATGCCTCTTAACCTGGCGCGAGGGACGTCGCTCCAGAGCGCCCCACCCACCCATGCGTCCTCGCAGGGGAGATCGGCCACGTAGCGGGCGCTGCCGGTCACTTTGGCAAGGGCGTCGTGCCTCGGCACACGCGTGCCGACCACGTTCAGCCTTTCAGTCATTGGCATGTTGCCTCCTCAAAACCATGGAATAGTCAGTGCAAGCCGTGTCGCTGCGGGGTAGAGCACGGGCAAGGCCCGGATGTCGGCCCCCGCAGCGACGGCGCCGGTTAGATCCTCTGCCAGAGTTTCTGGGCGAGGGCGCGGCTCTCCGCCATAATCCTCTCCTCGTCGAGGTGGAGAAGCTTTCTCTCGTCCATAAGTACCTTGCCGTTGACGATCGTGGTGTCCACATGCCTGCCTCCGACGCCGAACAGAAGGTGACCGTTCACGTTTCCGCCGTGCAGCGGCGTGGGCGGATTATAGTCGACTATCACGATATCCGCGTAGGCGCCGGGCTTAAGCGTGCCGACCTCGCCTTCGATGTGGCGGTTCATTATCGTCCTGTTGTTTTCGAACAGCATCTTGGGCGGCTCGGCCCAGGCGGCGCTAGGAAGCTTCGCCCCGTGCTTGTGCAGGCAGTTGGCCACCTTGTAGGACTCGAACATGTCGGCCGTGTAGCCGTCGGTTCCAAGGCCGACGAGTATCCCCTTCTCCATCATCTTGAGGACCGGCGACAGCCCGACCGCGTTGCCCATGTTGGACTCGGGGTTGTGCGCCACGGCGACGCCGGACTCCTTCAGCAGGTCCATCTCGGACTCCGATATGTGAATGCAGTGAACAACAATGCTCTTCGGGCCCAGGATACCGTGCTTGTGCCAGCGCTCAACAACGCCGAGACCGTACTTGGCCCTGCTGTCCTCCAGGTCCTCTATTCCCTCCGCGACGTGAACGTGATAGCCGGAGCCAAGGCCCTCCATCAGCTTGACGCTCTCCGAGACGGTCTTGTCCGAGACGGTCATCGATGCGTGGAATCCGAACAGCCCGCCCAGCATGTCGTCCTTCTTGGCCGCGCAGGACTTGATGAACTCGACGTTCTCCATTATGCCGTCGACCCTGCTCTGCTCCCCGTCGCGGTCGGACACCTCGTAGCACAGGTTGCTCCTGAGCCCGAGCTCGGCGGATGCCTCGGCTATCCTGGCCAGGCTGCCGCGCACCGCGTGGGGGCTTGCGTGGTGGTCTATCACCGATGTTACGCCGCACTTGATCTGGTCGATTCCCGGCCCCATGACGCTGTAGTAGACGTCTTCGAGGGTCAGGCACTTGTCCAGCCTCCACCAGAGCCCCTCGAGAACGTCCGCGAAACTCTTCGCGGGAGGGCTGTCGAGCGCGATTCCCCTGGCGAAGGTGCTGTAGTAGTGCATGTGCACGTTTATGAGCCCCGGCATCACCAGGCGTCCCTTCGCGTCCTTGAACTCCGCTCCTGGGTGGGCCTTCCTGAGCTCGTCCGTCCCGCCCACGGCCTTTATACGGGCTCCGTCCACCAGGACGGCGCCGTTCTCTATAACGCTGTTGTTCTCGTCACGGGTTACGACCTTCCCGTTGCCTATCAAGATCATAACGAACACCTCCTATAGATTCATCACGTAGTATGGGTAGCGTTCGAGCACCGCGTCCAGCATGGCGGCCATCTCCGGCGGCACTCCGGCTTCGCCCCGGCGCCAGGAGACGACGGACCCGTCCTCCTTGCGCACCCTGTAGAGATCTCCGTCGACCCGGTAGAATCCGGTGTTCTTGCTGTCGTTGAAGTCCTCCTCGGTCCAGAAGAGGGTGACCTTGTCCCTGTACGGGTCCCCTGTGTGAGGGCAGAAGATCCCGCAGTTACCGCACTCGTTGCACATGCCGTCGAGGTGGAGTATCTGGTGCCTGCCGTCAACGACGACGAGCGCATTGGCCCTGTTCGGACAGACGTCGCAACACAACTCGCACACGACGCCGCAGTCAAGGCAGCGAGAGCCGTCCGTGTGCTCCATCGTGGACTCCTTGAGAATCCCCTTCTTCCTGTATATCGAGGGCAGATCGTGCAGCAGCTCGGTCACCGCGAAGTCGGGGGAGATCCCCTCCTTCGCAAGGATGCTCCTGGCCACAGTCTTCGCGTCCGCTATCCCCTTGACCACCGTTGACGGTCCCGCCTTGCAGTCCCCCGCCACGTAGACATTCGCAAGGGAAGTCTCGTTGGCGTCGTTCAGCACCGGGAGCCCTTTCGCGTCGAGTGCGATGCCGGCCGCTTTGAACAGGTCCGTGTCCACTCCCGCGCCAGTGGCGCAGATCACGAAGTCAGCATCGACCGTCGTCGTCTCTCCCGTGCCCGCGACTCCCCTGCGACCGGAGGCGTCCTTTTCTCCGAGGCGCATCCTCTCGCAGAGGAGCTTGCCGCCGTCGTAGCTCACCGGCGAGAGAAGCTCCATTAGCTCCACCCCATCATGCAGGGCCAGCCTCAGCTCCTCGGGCTCGGCGGGCATGTAGGCCTTCGTGCGCCTGTAGACGACCACCGAACGCCGGACACCCAGCGTCCGTTTGGCGGCCCGCGCGCAGTCCATTGCGACGTCGCCGCCGCCTATGATCGCCACAGCCCCCCCGAGCTCCAGCCTACCGCTCTTCTCCTTGTGCTCCTGCAGGAAGTCGAGTGCGTCCCTGACCCTGTCGGCGCCCTCCTTCACGGGGCAGGCACCGGCCTTCCACGCGCCCGTTGCCAGCACCACGTAGTCGTATTTACTCCTGAGCTCGTCCAAATTCGACTGGTTCGAGCCGAACTCGAACTCCACTCCGTGCCTCCTGGCCATCTCTACGTCGCGGGCTATCATGTCGGCACCGATGCGGAAGTCTGGTATCGCGTACTTGACGATCCCGTAGGGCTCGGCGCGTCGTTCGAAGACACTGGACTCCATACCGTTTCGCCTGAGGAAGAGCGCAGCCCCTACCCCCGCGGGTCCCGCGCCGACGATGGC
The DNA here is from genome assembly GCA_964458805.1 of uncultured Synergistaceae bacterium. GTDB lineage: Bacteria > Synergistota > Synergistia > Synergistales > Aminobacteriaceae > JAAYLU01. The sequence continues at coordinate 7,804 of CAYWKH010000040.1, read as the reverse complement.
AACCTTCTTCCCGGTCTTCAGCCTGGTCGGGCGAATGCGCGAGACATAGTCGTCCTGCGCGTTCAAGACCGCGATCTTCTTCATCTCGCGAATCTGCAGCGGGTGTTCGTAGTCCAGCCTGGTGCAGACGTGCTGGCACTGGTGGTCGCAGATGGTCCCGGTGACCGCCGGGGAGCTGTTGTCAATGGCTATGGTCTTGAATGCCTCGGCGTACTTGCCCTCGTCGACGAGCCTGAGATACACGGGGATCTGCTGGTTGATCGGGCAGCCCCCGTCCTGGCAGGGGGCCTTGGCGCAGTCGAACAGGGGCAGGATCGAGTCCGTCTTCCTGGAGCCCACCGGACGCGCATCCTTTTTGTGGAACGGGTTGTCAAGTGCGCTCTCTGCCAGGGCGTCGAGGGCGCCAACGTCGACTCCCCTGAACGGTCCGTCAAGCAGCGGCTCGACCCTGTCGGCTATCTGCTTCATGCGCTCGTATCCGCCCGGCTTGAGGACGGTAGTGGCCATGCTTATCGGCTGGATGCCGGTCTTGAGCAGGGATTCGATATTGAAAAAGTCCGCTCCCCCCGAGTACGAGATCTGCAAGGAACCCCCGAACTCGCGGCTTAGTCTGCTCGCCAGTGTGACGGTGAGCGGAAAGAGTGAGCGCCCGGACATGTACATCTCCTCTCCGGGGAGCTCCTCGTTCTTTATGTTGAGGGGGAAGGTGTTGGTCAGCTTGACGCCGAACTCTCGCCCGAGCTGCCCTGCGAACTCCTTCAGGCGCTTGAGCATCTCGACCCCGTCCTTGTACTGGAGGTCGTGCTTGAAGTGGTGGTCGGTGAAGTCCATGTAGTCGTACCCCATGCGGTCGAGCAGCGAGCGGGCGGTCTCGTAACCCAGAAGGGTCGGGTTGCACTTTACGAAGACGTTGAGCCCCTTCTCCTCGAGAAGGTAGCGGGAGATGCGCTCGATCTCGTCCGGAGGACAGCCGTGCAGGGTCGACAGGGTGATCGACCTGCAAAGCCCGCTGTCGATCGCCTCCACATCCGCGGCCGCCAGGTGCGTGAACTTGCCCGGGTTGGCAAGGAGCCATCCCTTGCACTCCTTCCAGATTTCGGTTCCGGACGCGTCCTTCAACCCCTCGATGAAGGAGTCGATCTTCGGGGACTGGATGCCCTTGAGATCGTACCCGACGCTCATGTTGAATGCGAAGTCCCGTTTTTGACTGATCCCGAGCTCCCTGGCCAGCACCTGGAGGGCGAACCAGGCCTTGACGTACTCGCCGAAAGCCTCCTGCACCGTCAACTCGGTCGACCACTCCACGTTGTACCCCTCGTCGCGGGCGTTGATGCAGGGCTTCGCCACGGCTTTGCGAATCTCCTCGCCGTCCATTATCTGCACGGTCTTGAGCTCTATGAAACGGGCCCCCGCAAGGTATCCGGCTATGATATTCTGCGCGAGCTGGGAATGCGGCCCTGCGGCGGGGCCGATCGGCGACGCTATCTCCTCGCCGCACACTGTGATCCTCTTGCCCGACCTGTTCCTGTAAAACTTCTCCTCCCGGACCCCCAAGATGGATCCCTCCTGCTCGTGTTCGGAGAGCATCCAGTTCATCAGGTTCCCGAAGGGGATCATCCTCATGATGTCGCTCATTGTCACACCTCCAGCCTATTCTTCATTATCTTTAAAATCGCCGGAGACAGGCGTCTCCGGCGGTCATCGTCATACTTTCGACTACGCCCCTAGGCGCGCGACCTGATCGCCTTAAGCACCTTCTCCGGCGTCAGCGGAAGGTCGTAGATGCGGACGCCTATCGCGTCGTAGACGGCGTTTGCTATCGCGGGCGCGGGGCAGTTGATGCCGATCTCGGACACCGACTTCGCCCCGTACGGGCCGGAGGGCTCGTTGGAGTCGAGCACCACGGTCACCATCTCGGGCATGTCAAGCGTGCCGTAGATCTTGTAGTCCCAGAAGGAGCTGTTGGTCATGACGCCCTTCTGGTTGTACAGGTACTGTTCGGTAAGCGCGAAGCTTATCCCGTTCAGGGCCGCGCCGTCGACCTGGCCCTCGGCCAGCTTCGGGTTGATCGCCTGTCCGCAGTCCACGACGGACACGAACTTCACCACCCGCACCCTGCCGGTCTCCGTGTCCACGTCGACCTCGGCGAACTGCGCCGCGAAGGGCGGGGGCGACTCGGTCCCCGTGAAGGACGCGGACGCCTGGATCTGGAACTGGTCCTTGCTGTACAGGGAGTGGCAGGCTATCTGCGAGAAGGAGACCTCCTCGCCGGTGGTCCTGTTCACAACGCGGCTCTCGGCCGGCGACAGCTGCTCCGCCGGAGTTCCGGTCATCGCGGAGGCCACCGAGAGTATCTGGTCGCGCACCTTCTCCGCGCAGAGGAGCACCGCCCTGCCGGATACGTAGGTTGTGGACGAGGCGTACGCACCGACGTCGAAGGGGGTGAGGTCCGTGTCCGACGACAGCGGTATGATCTTCTCAAGGGGGACGTTGAGCGTCTCCGCCGCAATCTGCGACAGTATCGTGTCGGAGCCGGTGCCGATGTCGGTGGCCCCGACCATCAGGTTGAACGATCCGTCGTCGTTCATCTTCATGGAAGCGCTAGCCATGTCCACCTGAGGAATACCCGAGCCCTGCATGGCGACCGCAGCGCCCACGCCCTTGACCACCGGCCCGTTGGTCACCCTCTTGCCTCGCAGCTCTTGCCAGCGTATCTCCTTCGCGCCCCTGTCGATGCACTCGTCCAGCTTGCACGATTTGATTATCTGGCTTACGCCCTCCGTGCCCTCGCCGATGGCCTCGAAGACGGCCGAGGTCTCGCCCACCCTTATGTGGTGCTTCTTGACGTACTCGAGGAAGTCCACCCCAAGCCTTCGCGAGATCTCGTCCATGTGCTGGTTGAAAGGGAAGTACCCCTGGGTCGCCCCGTAGCCCCTGTACGCCCCTCCGACCGGGAGGTTGGTGTAGACGGACCTGCCGGTGAAGTTCAGGTTCTCGATCTTGTTGAAGAGCGGCAGGACCTTGGAGGCGGCGTTCGAAAGGACGGTGAGGGCGTGAGCGCCGTAGGCCCCGCTGTTCATGACGTCGTTCATGTCCATCGCGGTGATCGCCCCGTCGCGCTTGACCCCGGTCTTTATGCGCACTCGCATCGGGTGGCGGGTCCTGGCCGAGGTGAAGACCTGGGAGCGCGTCATCTCCGCGCGGACGTTTCTCTTGTGCTTCCATGCCGCAAGAGCCGCGTAGAGCTCCACCAGGACCTCCTGCTTGCCGCCGAAACCGCCGCCTATCCTAGGTTTTATCACCCGGATCATGTGTCCGGGGATGCCGAGCGCTCTGCTGACAATGCGTCTTGAGTGGAAAGGCACCTGGGTGGATACCATCAGCACTAGCCTCCCTCTCTCGTCGAAGTATGCCGAGGCGTTGTGCGGCTCGAGGGCGCAGTGCGAGGCCTGGTGGGTCCTGTAGCTGTCCTCCACCACGAAATCCGCGGCGGCAAACCCCTTCTCGAGGTCCCCGTAGGAGAAGAGCACCTCTCCCGCGACGTTCTCCTCCGGGCGGTATGCAACCGGGAGAGGGGCGTAGGCATCGCTGTCTCCGTGCAGTTTCGGGGAATCCGCGTCCATCGACTTCTCAGGGTCGAACAGCGGAGGCAGCTCCGAGTACTTCAGCTTTATCGCCGCCGCGCCTGCGCGCGCTGCCTCCATGCTCTCGGCGAGCACCGCGCCCACGATCTCCCCCACGAAGCGCACCCTCTTGTTGAACAGGCGAGTGTCGTAGGGGGAGGGCTCGGGGAATCCCTGCCCGGCAGTGGAGAAGAGGCCGGAGTCGGTGTTGAAGGCATGGAACACGTCCACCACGCCCTTGACCTCTCGCGCCTTCGAGTCGTCGACCGAATGGAGCTCCGCGTGGGCAGTGTCGGACAGTGCGAATGCCAGGAACAGGGGATCTTGAATCACGCAGTCCGACGCGTAGCGGGCCGTTCCGCAGGCGAGGGAGAGTGAATCAACCTTCTCGAGAGATTTTCCAACGACGTTGAGGTCAGTCATGCGCGCTCATCCTCCTCGAAGCGAGACGAACCGCCTCTATGATCTTTACGTAGCCAGTGCACCGGCAGTAGTTCCCGTCAAGCGCGGAGCGAATGGCCTCGTCAGTCGGGTTGGGATTCTTGCGCAGCAGAGCGAGAGCAGCCAGTATCATGGCCGGGGTGCAGAACCCGCACTGAATCGCCCCGGTCTCCACGAAGGCGCTCTGCAGCGGGTGAGGCTCGTGAATGGTGCCGATGCCCGCGATCGTCAGAATATCCTTCCCTGTAGCGGAGGCCGCGAATACCTGGCAGGAATTGACCAGCTTCCCGTCAAGCAGCACCGAACAGGCACCGCATGAGCCCTCGTCGCACCCCCTGTGAACCTCCGGGTGCCCGTTGTCCCGGAGCACGTCGAGCAAAGTCGCGTCGGGCTCGAACGACCACTCGACGGAGCGTCCGTTAACCACAAATGACCCGTTCATCTGGACCCCACCTCTCCCAACAGCACAGCGCTCAATCCTCTTTCGACCTGCAGTGCGGCCATCTCCGACAGGTACTCTGGCGACCCGGCGGGCTTCCTGCCGAACTCCATTGTCGCCATCCTCTTGACGTCGATCTTGTCGACGGTAGAGACATCGGCCCCCGATAGCTTCTCCTCAAGTTCGCCGAGACGACGAACCCTGTCGAGTCCGCCGGAAACCGCCACCCGGACCTTTTCGACCCGGCTGCCGTTCTTCCGCGCCAGGATGGATACAGTGAAGGAGGGGTAATCGAAGTCCACCCTGGTCTCCCGGTGGTAGTACGAGATCCAGTCCACAGGGTCGGGGTAGAACAGGGAGATGATAAGGCTGCCCTGCCGGAGCGACCTGTCCGCCAGCCAGGAGTTCAAGTCGTAGGTCCCGGCATTTTTCCCCTCGACGCAGATGCTCGCGTTCAGCACCGCCATGGCCCCTATCAGGTCGGACCACAGAGGGAACACGGAGGCGGACCCTCCGACCGTTATACGGTTCCTCATCGGGGTGGAGGCGGCGGTGCCCAGGGCTTTCCCCAGAATACAGTCCGGATGAAGGTTGGCAAGGCTGTCCGCAATCTCACCGTAGGTCAGGCCGGCGCCCGTCTCCAGAATCCCCTTGTCCATCTTCAATGAGTCCAAACCCAGCTTCGACAGATCCACCAGCCCGTTGAGAGAGGCTATGCCGCTCTTGAGCAGGCTGGTGCCTCCACCGTGGGGCACTACCTTCTCTCTTCCGAGATACATGATGGCTTCATCAATTGTATCCGGAAAGTACCATTGAACTGTACTCATTTTCCTCCCCCTTTATTCCGTAGTTCGACAGCTATATTATTTCTCCCTTGATGGGAAGAGACCACTCTCTAACTTTATAACAAGCAAAGTAAAGTGTCTAGATGCCCTTTCCACGGAATTTTAGCAAATTGTGCAGATCGAACCCCGTCGCCCTCTCGATCATGCGCGAGGTCCTTCTCGCCCGGGCGAATTTTCCCCGGATCGACCTCCACGCGGCCGAGTCCTCTCCGTAGGCCGACCTCATCATCTCCATGCGTTCCTCCAGGGTGACAAGTCCGGTGTCCTTCACCAGCTTGTCGGCGAGGTACACTATCCTTGCCTCGATCGGGGCGTTCGCCGGGAGGTCCTTGTGTCCGGAGGCTATCCTGGCGAGCCGGGGAAAGCCGTTGTGCTCCAGGAAGGTTGCGCCGGCAGCGGCGTGATCCTTTTCGTGCCTGCACACGTCGTGAAACAGGGCGGCGCCGCGCAACAGCGGCAGGTTCACCTTGAGTCCGCGACCGGCCAGGGCCAGACCGAGCGACAGGCTCACCGAGGAGACCATCTCGCAGTGACGCCGAACGCGGGCAGGAGTTCCGGCGGACTGCCACAGCGCAGTCTCCTCCCGCCGCGAAGGAAGCCACAGCCGCTTGCAACGGCGTCGCAAGACCTCGTAGTCCTCCGGAGTATCCATATCGAGGAGAATTCCCTCGTCCGTAACCGGAACGTCCTCGGCAACGGCCCCGCATGATCCGAAGACCGCGCGAAGGCCGCCCTCTCCTGACGAAGCCAGGATATGAGGGGTGATGGAAGCACCGATCAACGGAGGATGGCCGCGCTCTCCCAGGAAAACCGGGTGGATAATCCCATGCCGGGACGCTTTCGCAGCCAGGATTCGCAGGGTGTCTGTCCGTACAGACGGGATATCGACCGGCAGCAGAAAAAACGCGTCGAAACCTCGCGCCAGGGCACAGACGCCCGCCCTCACGGAAGAAAACATGCCCTGCGGAAACAGCGGGTTTTCAACCGCCACCGCTCCGAGACGCACGGCGAACTCGGCGGTCTCTTCCCCGCGGTAACCGGTCACCACCACTACCTCCCTGGTACCGGCATCCTTAAGGGAGGTCACAACCCTTCGCAGGGGCGAGACGCCGTTCAGGGGGGAGATGGGCTTGAAAAAACCCATGCGGCTGGAGTAGCCGGCCGCAAGGACGACTGCATCGATGATAAACGACATGCGCCAGGTTTTGAAAACCGGCTCAGCGACGCGAGAACAGGCCGTAGATCGCCTGGTAGTGTTTCATTACGCCGTTGCGGTAGGATAGCAGGGAACGCCCTCGATACCTGTCCAGCGCCTTGTCGACATCGCCCCTGGTGTCGCGGATCTTCGACGCGATTATGCAGGTTCCTATGCGTATGTTGTTATCGGGGGACAGCACCTGGTTTTTGTCGCTGATGGAAAACGTCCGTCTAATCCAAGGCCCGTTCGCCTTCCAGTTGATCTGCATCAGCCCGTAATTGCCCCTGCTGACTGCGTTTGCCTTGACGGTTGACTCTTTGACCAGGATTGCTGCGACCAGAAAGGGATCCACCTTGTATTGCTGGGAGTATCTTTCGATGTATCCTGCGTACAGGGAGGCGTTGGCAGCGGTGACCTTCGGGGAGACTCGTCTGAAGTAACTCTCGATAGCCTGGACTCTTTTTTGCTGATCCTTTGCCGACCTATAACCCTCCATCGACCTGTACTCGGGGCTGCCGGCAAAGGGGGCAGCGGTTGCCCGCTGCATTCCGGGTGAAAAAAACGATAGTAAAAGCAAAGTACAAACGACGTTGATTCGGTTTCTCATTGTGATACACTCCTTTCTGCAGGGAAAAACATCCGCAGAGAGTTTGAGACAGAATGCGACGTGACCTCTTTCGCATTTCGGGGTATTCTATCACAGGGTAACGCAGAAATACATTTCTTTTTAGGGGGGAATTCCAATAAATCAGACGCTGAATACGATAAAAAACAGACGTAGCGTCAGGCGTTTCAAGCCTTCGCAGATTTCCGAGGGGGAGCTTAATTCCATTATCGAGGCCGGATTGTGGGCGCCGAGCGGCCATAACCGCCAGCCGTGGCACTTCCTCGTCATCCAGGACAGGGAGATGCTGGACCGGATGAGCGACTTCGCAGTGGACAGGATGAGCCGTTCCTCGCTCGAGTGGGTCAGGAATCTCGCGGGGAAGGACGGATACCACCTGTTTCACAATGCCCCGACCGTAATCGTGGTGTCGGGGACTCACCCGGACGAGCCGCCCTTGTCCGCACTGGTGGACTGTTCGGCGGCGATCCAGAACATGCTCGTGGCAGCGGAGTCGCTGGATATCGGTACCTGTTGGATAGGTCTCGCGAGGTTTTTCTTCGAGGACGAGAAACAACTGGCAGTGCTGCGCATCCCCGATGGCTATCGGCCGCTGTACTCGGTCGCGATGGGCTACAAGGCGGATGGTTATAT
>CAYWKH010000039.1:0-18316 GCA_964458805.1 uncultured Synergistaceae bacterium | reverse complement strand
GAGTCCTGTACCACCCACCATCTGATAGCAAGGGTTCCGGTGTTTTCGCCGGAACCCTTTTTTTTGTGTGAAAATTGCTCCTCGGTCATTTTCATGCAGCCGTTCCAGCGTCTTCGTGCTTTTCCGATAGGTTCAGACTGTCGTGGTATTCCTGCATGTCCATGTACTTCTTCCCTGTAGACCACCTCTCGTCCTGCTCGACAAGCAACGCACCTATGAGACCGATCCCCGACTCCTCGTTGGGTTAGATACGGATAACCTGGTTGCGGCGGCGTATCCCCTCGTTGAGTCGCTCCAGCCCGTTCGACGTCCGAAGCTTCCGACGGTACTTGAGGGGAAGGGAAATAATCGTCGTTGCGTCGTCGAAGCCGTCCTCCAGCACGGCAACCGCGGCGGGAGCAAGCGGGCCGTACTCCTCGACCGTCTCCTTGAGAAAACGCCTGGCGTCCTCCGCGGTCATCGCATTGCAGATCTGCCTCTGGCACTGACCGAGGCCGGGCTGATGTCTCTTCGAAGCCCTCGCGAGGACGTTGCGCGAGAAGTGCGTGGGAAAACGCGCAGTTTCGGAGCCACCCACGCACTCAGATATCGCCTGATCTGTAATAATCGTTGGAGTGATATGGCGGCTTTGTATCCGGGGTAAACCTCCAGAACGCGCCGGCGGGGCCGTAGATCGTCACCTTCAACTCACCCTCGTGAAAATATCGGGGAACGGGCGAGCGTGCGTGATCTATGAAGGCGCCGTCCTCGAATCCCTTCCGCAGTACGTGCCCGGACGTTTTTGCCGGGATGACGGCACACGCAAGGAGTGCAAGCGCAAAACAGAGAACCGGAGAGAACGTTCTTCGCCAAAAGAAGAAGCCGCTTTTCCGTTGTTTTCGCATTTTCTGCCACCTCCTGAAGATAATGGTGTCTCGGTCCGTGAAGAAGAACGAACGCCGTCGGTCACGGCCGCCTCCTCTGTTGCGGCACACCCTGTGGATGTGTCCGAATGAGAATGGACCGGGGGACGGCACGAATCCCAATTGCCCGATAATACTTCCTTAACAGCTCAATACGACAAAAAACCCGGTCCCCCTCGAACCGGGTTCTTTGCGTAAGCAAAAGGCAGGATTCAGGCTAAAAAAGCGTGAACTCGCCGTCCGTTACCGGAGATTTGAACATGCCCGCTGAATAATTCGCCTGGGATGTGGCATAATTAGGATGCCGACGGGAGATCGAAAGCTATCCTTCGCCCGCCGGTAATTAAAAAATCGAGAGGAGTCGGTATTATGAAGAATCTGCGTGCGTTGCTTTTCCTGCTTGTGGTGCTTGTCATCGCTGTTCCGGCGAGCGGCGACGAACTGTCGGTCGGCATGATCACGGACGTCGGCGGCGTCAATGATCAGTCCTTCAACCAATCGGCGTGGGAGGGGCTCCAGAGGGCAGAGAAGGAGCTGGGCGTCAAGGTGTCGTACATCGAGTCCAGGCAGGACGCGGACTACGGCCCGAACCTCGAGACTATGCTGGACGCGGGCACCAATCTCATTTGGGGCATAGGTTTCAAGATGGCGGACGCCGCACTCGAGGCCGCGAACAACAACCCCGATCAAAAATACGCGGTGATCGACTTCGCCTGGGACGATACGCCGAAAAACCTTATTGGCGTGGTGTTCAAGGCCGAGGAGGCCTCCTTCCTGGTCGGCTACATAGCTGCGAAGATGACCACGACCGGAAAGGTAGGGTTCATCGGCGGCATGTCCTTCCCGGTCATCTGGGGGTTCGAGTACGGCTACCGCGCCGGGGTGCTCTACGGGAACAAGGATGTCGAGATACTCAGCCAGTACGCCGAGTCCTTCACAGATGCGGCCAAGGGCAAGTCCATCGCAAACAGCATGTACCAGCAGGGGGCGGACATCGTCTTCCACGCCGCCGGCGGAGTGGGCGACGGCCTGATCGAGGCGGCCAAGGAGCAGGGCAAGTGGGCCATCGGAGTGGATAGGGATCAGAACTACCTTGCGCCCGACAATGTGCTTACCAGTGCGATGAAGCGGGTCGACAACGCGATGTTCAACATCTCCAAGGAATTGTCGGAGGGCGTCTGGAAGGGCGGGCAGACGGTCTCCTACGGCCTTGCCGAGGGCGGCGTCGACATAGCCCCGACCTCCTCCATGCACGTGTCCGCCGACCTGCTGGCCGAGGTCCAGGCTGTGAAGGCGCGGATTATCTCCGGTGAAATAGTGGTTCCCTACAGCAAGGAGACCTTCGCGGAGTTCGAGGCGAAGTAGCGCAGGTGCGGGGGGCTCCGCGCGGGCCTCCCGCAATCCGACTATCCAGGGGGTGATGTTTTGCCGGACAGGATTGGCGCCGATGTGCTCGCGGTCGAGATGCTTGGCATCACCAAGCGTTTCGGCGACTTCACCGCCAACGACCGCATCGACCTTGACGTCCGCCGCGGCGAGGTTCACGCGCTTCTCGGGGAGAACGGCGCCGGCAAGAGCACGCTGATGAACCAGCTTTACGGTCTTTATCCCCCCACTTCGGGGGACATTTTCATAAACGGGGAGAGAGTGCGACTCGCCAGCCCCAGGATGGCGATAGAGAGGGGCATAGGCATGGTGCACCAGCACTTCATGCTGGTGCAGCCGTTCACCGTGACTGAGAACATCATCCTCGGCCTCGAATCGACCGGGGCGTTCGGCATCCTTGACGAGGCCCGGGCCTACAGGGAGGTCGAATCTCTCTCCGGCCGGTACGGGCTTCTCGTAGACTCCCGCGCGCGAATACAGGACATCTCCGTGGCCATGCAGCAGCGCGTGGAGATCCTTAAGTGCCTCTACAGGGGGGCGGACATCCTGATCCTCGACGAGCCCACTGCCGTGCTCACCCCCCAGGAGATAGAGTACCTCGGAGAGATCATCCGCAACCTCACCTCGGAGGGCAAGACGGTCATCATCATCACGCACAAGCTGCACGAGATAAAGAGCATGGCCGACCGGTGCACCGTCATCAGGAGGGGCGTGAAGATAGGGACCGTGGACGTAGCTTCGCACACGGAGGGAGAGCTCGCCGAGATGATGGTCGGGCGGGAGGTCGTCTTTGCGGTCGAGAAGGGGCCGCTTCGGGCGGGCGACCCGGTCCTTTCGGTAAAGGACGTGTGCTGCATGAACAACCGGGGGCTTCCCGCTCTCAAGGATCTGTCCTTCGACGTCAGGCGGGGCGAGATACTGGCGATAGCCGGGGTGGACGGAAACGGGCAGAGCGAGCTCATAGAGGTGCTTACCGGTCTTAGGTCCGTAGAGTCGGGATCGGTGACGATGCTCGGCAGTGATATTACGGGCTTTGCGCCGGGCGCCAGGATCGATATGGGACTCGCCGCGATACCGGAGGACCGGCAGAAGCGCGGACTGGTGGGCCCGTTCACCGTGGCGGAGAACCTCGTCCTCGAGGAGCGCGCCAGGCCGTCCTTCTCGAAGAGAGGCATTCTCAACCTCGGTGCGATCGAGCGCCACGCCCGGAGCCTGATAGAGCGCTTCGACATACGTCCTCCCAGCGAGAAGTACCTGGCCTCCTCCCTCTCCGGCGGCAACCAGCAGAAGGTGATTCTTGCAAGGGAGATCACGCGGGACCCCGAGCTGCTGATAGCCTCGCAGCCGACCAGGGGGCTGGACGTGGGGGCCATAGAGTATGTCCACAAGAGGCTGGTCCAGGTGCGCGACGACGGCAAGGCGGTGCTGCTGATCTCCCTCGATCTCGACGAGACGCTGGATCTCGCGGACCGGATCGCGGTCATCTACGGCGGCAGGATTGTGGCGGTCCTCGACCGAGAGGATGCCGACGAGAGAAAACTCGGGCTTCTGATGGCGGGAGGTGAAGCTGTTCATGTCCAGTGAAAAAAGATCGGCTATCACCTCGTCCCCGCTCTTCCGCACGCTTTTCTCGGTGTTCACCGGGCTTTTGGTGGGCGCGATCGTGCTGCTCGCGAGCGGTTACAGCCCGGCGAAGGCGTACCGGGTGATATTCGACGGCATCTTCTCGAAGCCGAGCTACGTGTCCTACACCATTATCTACGCGACCCCCCTGATAATGACCGGCCTGTCCGTGGCGTTCGCCTTCAAGACGGGGCTGTTCAACATCGGGGCGGAGGGTCAGTTCATAATGGGCGCGCTGGGCGCTGCCCTGGCCGGCGCCTTCATCAGCATGCCTCCGGTGATTCATGCCCTGGTCGCCGCTGCCGCCGGAATCGCCCTCGCCGCCGCCTGGGGGGGGCTGGCCGGCTACCTGAAGGCGCGCTTCGGGGTGAACGAGGTTATCGCCACCATCATGCTCAACTGGACGGCACTCTACCTGAACAACTACATCGTCGCCCTGCCCGGGATAAAGCGACCTGCCGCCACCGCCACCGCGTTCATCCTGGACACCGCCCGGATAGAGTTCCTCCCCCTGTGGAAGGTGAGCGAGGCCGGCAAGCTGTGGCGGGCGGAGCACCCGGTGTGGAACGACATCCTCAGGACGCCGTTCAACGCCGGGATCCTTGCGGCCCTGTTTCTGGCGTTCGTGTGCTGGTGGCTGCTGAACAGGACGACCCTGGGGTACGAGCTGCGGGCGGTGGGGCATAATTCCGACTGCGCCGAGCACGTTGGCATCGACGTCAAGTCGCGAATGATATTTTCGATGGCTATCGCCGGGGGGCTGGCCGGCGCCGCAGGGGCCCTTCACGTGCTCGGGTGGACTCGCCAGGCCGCGGAGCTGGCGGCCATGGAGGGGCTTGGCTTCGACGGAATAGCCGTGGCGCTGATAGGCAACGCGTCTCCTGTAGGCTGCGTGCCCGCGGGACTGCTGTTCGGGGCTCTCAAGTACGGGGGCTCGAAGCTCCAGTTCGCACTGAGGGCGCCAATAGAGGTTGTCAACATCGTGATAGGCTCGATCGTCTTCTTCGTCGCAATGCCCGCCTTGACGCGCATCGTCTCGCGATGGGGGAGGAGGACGGCGAGAGGAGGTGGACCGCATGCTGGTTGACAGTCTTGCCTTTATAATCGCCACGACTCTCATGTACTCCGCGCCACTCATATTCACCGCTTTGGGCGGGGTGGTCTCCGAGAACGCCGGTGTGGTCAACATCGGCCTCGAGGGTATGATGACGCTGGGCGCATTCACGGGTGCCGCGGTCGGATATTTCGCAAACGACGCCTGGGCCGGCTTCCTCGCGGCCGGGCTTGCCGGCGGACTGTTGGCCCTGCTTCACGCGGTGGCCTGCATAACCTTCCTCGCGGACCATATCGTGTCGGGGATCGCCATGAACTTCATAGGCCCGGGGCTGGCGCTGTTCCTGTCGCGCTACTTCTTCGACGGGGCCACCCAGACTCTCTCCCTCTCCCTTGACGCGAAGATACCCCGCCCCCTGAACGGAGTCTTCGAGCAGAACGGTTTCCTCGACATGGTGTTCAACCAGTACGCCACCGTCTACATCGCCCTGCTGATGGTCGCGCTGGTATGGTTCATCCTCTACAGGACCCGAACCGGGCTTAGATTGAGGGCGGTCGGAGAGCACCCCAAGGCGGCCGATACCATGGGGATCAATGTCTTCAATGTGAAGTACGCGGCCGTGATCGCGTCCGGCGTGCTCGCCGGGTTCGGGGGCGCGGCGTTGAGCGTCGCAATAGTCTCCCGGTTCAGCGCAACCCTCGTCAGCGGACAGGGGTTCATAGCCCTCGCGGCCATGATCTTCGGCAAGTGGAGGCCGGGGGGGACCCTGGCGGCGTGCCTGCTGTTCAGTTCGGCGCAAGGACTCACCGTATTTCTTGGCAGGGCCGACCTGCAGAGGTTGCTTCCCATACCCTCACAGCTTCTGGCGACGATCCCGTTCCTGCTCACCCTTGCGGTCCTCATAGGCTTCGTGGGAAAATCGCGTCCACCGGCGGCGGATGGCCTGCCCTACGAAAAGGAAATGGAGTGATTGGAATTGGCGATTAAGCGATGCCCGAACGGGCACTTCTACGACCCCGACGTCAACGTCTCCTGCCCCTGGTGCGCCGTCCCCGCGGACGACGTGGAGAGGACCCGGCCGGCAGGGCCCGCCGTCGCGCACGCGGCCGACAAAACAGCGACGGTTAAGCTCTCTTCGGGCGGTGCCTCCATCGCAGGGGGTCCGGCGGACGAGGGGCGCACGGTCGCGGTGGTCAAGCGCAGGACCGGGATCGATCCGGTGGTGGGCTGGCTCGTCTGCGTCAAAGGGCCGGACAGGGGGCGAGACTACCGGATACGCTCGGAGAAGAACTCCATAGGCAGGGCGGACTCGATGGATATCTGCATCTCCGGCGACGACAGCATCTCAAGGGCCGATCACGCCTTTCTCGTGTACGATCCAAAAAAGAGGTCGTTCAGGATACAGGCCGGGCTGAGCAGGGGTCTCATCTACCTCAACGGGGAGGAGGTCATCGCCTCCGAGACGCTCGGCGCCTTCGACCGCATCGAGATGGGGAGGAGTGAATTCCTGTTCGTGCCCCTTGCGGGGAGGTCTTCCAATGGGAAGCGGAACAAGACTCCTGAGCCGAGTTGTCCTCCTGGCCGGGCTTCTTCTCCTCGCTGCCCCGGCGCTCGCCTCGTCCGGCACCCTAAGACTGCGCCAGGTGTACCTCGACTATCCGTCGCTGACGGCCTTCGCAGACCTGCAGGACGACGAGGACAAACGGCTTGCGCCCGACGGCGAGGGGGTGTTCACCGCGGCGTTGGGCGGACGCCTGCTCAGGGTGTCGGACGTTCGCCCCTACTCGGCCAGGGATGACGGACTGCTGACGGTCCTCCTGGTGGATATATCCGCTTCCGCCGGGCAGGGGAGATTTGATGAGTTGCGAGAGGCCCTGTCCGCCTGGATTCGAAAACTCGGGCCGCGCGACCGCGCGGCGGTCGTGTCCGCGGGAGAGAAGGTCCGTGTGGTGCAGGGGTTCACCGGGGAGAAGAACGCCCTGTTGTATGCGTTGCAATCCCTGTCGCCAGGTGACGCGTCGGTCCAGTTGAACCTCGGAATTCTCAAGGCCCTCGATCTCGCCAGGGGCGGAGGCAGGGAACTCCCGGCGAGGAGACTGATACTCCTCAGCAGCGACGGATTCAGGGAGTCGACCGACGGGGCGACGCCGGAGGAGGTGCGGGCGGCGATTCAGTCAGGCCCGATACCCGTCTGCTCGGTTCTGTTCGACTCGCCCGAGCGCGACAACAAGAACAGGAACATCGCCGCCCAGCAGCTGCTGAACGAGCTGGGATTCGACGCCGGCCCCGTCGACGGAAAGACGGGGCCGCGCACAGCGGCCGCGATCAGGGTGTTCCAGCAGAGCAGGGGAGTCTCCTGGGACGGCACGGTGTCGAACGAGCTGGTGGGGGTGCTGCGAGAGCTCGCCGGACGCCGTAAGGACGCCGCGGCAGCATGGATAGGGGAGATATCGAGGCGCTCGGGGGGGCAGGTCCACAGGGTTGACTCCGGCCCTCTCCAGGCGGCCTTCGACGCGATCGCCTCGTCTCTGGAGGACGCGGTCGCAATACGCGTCGACCTCGAGGGGGTGGAACCCGACGCCACCCTCAAGAGGCTCGAGATATCATTCACCGACGGCTCTCGCAACCTGTCGGACGGAGTGGAGTTTCGCATGACGGCAGCCCGTCCCGCCGATCCGCAGCTTGGCGAGAGCGCGGAGCAGGCCGTGGACGCGCCTGGCGAGTTCGCCTGGTGGTACGCGGGTGCCGCGTTCGCGGTCATAATTCTGCCTGTCGGGGTCGCCCTGGTCCGCAGGAGAGCCGGACGCGTCCCTGCGGTAGCGCCGTCGGGCGAGCCTACCGTAATGCTGTCCCCCAAGGGCGAAAAAACAGGACGGATCGTTCCTCCTGTCGCGGTGGAGCTCACCCTTTTCGGGAGAAGAGACGGCTACAGCGTGCTAAAAGGCGTCGTGGCGGAAAGGCTGGTGCTCGGACGAATCGGCGCTCCCTCCGTCCTGGTAGTGCCCGGCGACGCGACCATCTCAGCCAGACACTGCGAGCTTAAGAACCTCGATGGAAGGCTCTCCGTCAGGGATCTCGGATCCTCCAACGGGACGATGCTTAACGGCGTACAGATCGACGGCGAATATCCGCTCGAGGACGGGGACAGGCTGATGCTCGGCAAGACCGAGATGCGCGTCCGTATCAGATTTGAAAAGGGGGGTGACGGTCGATGCACTATATCGCCCTGACCGGAGGGGGAATGCTCGCGGTCGGATGCCTCCTGCCCTGGCTCTCCCTGGGCGCCGGCTTCGTCGGAGGAGGGCTCGAGGCGCTGCTGGGCGCGCTTGCGCTTCTTTCAGGTTTTCTGGCGGCTGGGCTCGCCGCCTTCAACATAGCCAAGAACGAGAACAGGATGAGATACGCCTACCTCGCAACAGGCGCACTGTCGTCCGCGATCGGCATCGTCGGACTGCTGAACGGGGACCGTCACGCAATCATAAGCACCGGGCTCTGGTTCGTCACGGCAGGGGGAGTGCTGCTGGCCGGCACCGGCCTTGTCAACCTGCTTGGCGACAGGGTTTATTCTTCCGTCGCAGGAGTCGCGCCTCCTCCCGGCCCGGAGGCGGCGCGCGCGCCTGTGCCGACGGCGTTGTTCGGTGTTGCCGGGCCTTACGCCGGCAGCAGCGTCCCGCTCGTCCGGGAGGGGATCGTGATGGGCAGGGACCCGGCCGCCTGCAATTTGGTGATCTCGGCCTCGCAGGTCTCGAGGAGGCACGCCAGGATAGTCCCTGGCTCCCTGCCCGCCTTATGGACGATCGAGGATCTCGGTTCCACCAACGGTACCTATGTCAGGGTGAGAGGCGAGTGGGTCCGGGTGTCGGGGCCAGTCGACATCTCTCTTTTCGGACGCTTTCGCCTCGGGGACGAGGGCACGGAGTTCGAAGTTCGCTAGGAGTCGCCGAGTATGAAAATTCTGCCGGGAAATCACCAGCATATAGGAACGAGATTCGAACAGCAGGACGCCTTCGCCTTCGGGGACCTCTCGGACGCCGCCTTCCTCGCGCACGGAGGTGCGCTAGCGGTCCTGGCTGACGGGATGGGGGGGCTGAAGAAGGGCGGAGAGGCCGCGAGGATAGCGGTCAGGGTGTTCGTCGACTCCTACCTGGTCAAGTCTGCGTACGAGTCGATGGAGGACGCGCTCGAGCGATCTGTTCAGGAGGCAAACAGGGCAGTCCACTCCTTCGCCGAGGGGCACGGACTAGAAGGCCGTTGCGGCACGACGCTGGTGGCGGCGGCGGTCCATGAAAGCGGGGTATACTGGACCTATGCCGGAGACAGCCGCCTGTACATGACCGATGGTCAGAGCCTGACTCCTCTCACCGAGGACCACGTGTACGCGGTGAAACTCGACAGGGCGGCCGCCCTCGGGCGGATCGAACCCGAGGAAGCCCTGTACGACCCGCAGAGGGAGGCCCTGACGAGCTACATCGGGGCGCGAACTATAGAGACGGTCGGCAGGGGCTCGCTGAGGAGCGCGCCAGGCGCGCTGCCGGACGGGGGGTTTACGCTTCTGCTCTGCTCCGACGGGCTGTACAAGTCCCTGCCCGAGGAGAAGATTCTCGAAGCATACGCGCAGGACCCGGAGGAGTGGGCTCGCGCCCTGGTCGATGCCACCCTGGCGCAGGGGCTAGGGTCCCAGGACAACGTGACGGTCCTCTGCCTGGCCGTGACTCCGGACAATTCGATGCAGACGGAGCAAGACGGATGACGACCTCGGGCGGAGAGACGGTAAGCTCCCGACCGGCGCCGACCGACTACGCCGGGATCTGTTCCGCCTGTTTCTCGCCCCTCGGCGAGGGCTCGGCGGCGTGCCCTGCCTGCGGCTACGACGAGTCGCAGCCCGGAGAGGGAGGATGGAACCTCCTCAAGCCAGGGACGATCTTGCACGGCCGCTACATGGTCGGCCGCACCCTCGGCCAGGGGGGCTTCGGCATCACGTATGTCGGCATGGACATGCTGCTGAACGTCAAGCTGGCCATCAAGGAGTACTTCCCAAGCGGGCTCGCGATGCGCAACCCGGACAGCCGCACGGTGATGCGCGTGTCGGAGGAGGTCGCAGAGGACTTCCTCAGGGGCATGGAGAAGTTCATCGACGAGGCCAGGACGCTGGCGCGCTTCGAGGGCAACCCTTGCATCGTCTCGGTGAAGGACTTCTTCGAGGAGAGAGGCACGGCGTACATGGTGATGACCCTCCTGGAGGGGCGCACGCTCATGGCACATCTCAAGGAGAAGGGGGGGCGCCTTCACTTTGGCGAGGCTTTCTCCATACTCTCCCCGCTGATGGACGCCCTCGACGAAGTCCACGCTTCCGGCCTGATCCACCGGGACATCAGTCCCGACAACATCTTTCTCACGCGGTTCGGCCAGGTAAAACTGCTTGACTTCGGCGCGTCCAAGTCCGCCGTGGCGCTGATTCAGCAGCGCCATCACTCGGTCGTGCTGAAGAAGGGGTACAGCCCTCCGGAGCAGTATCGCGGCAGTCGGCGTTTGGGGCCCTGGAGCGACGTCTACGGAATGGCCGCCACCCTGTACCGGTGCGTAGTGGGCATGGTGCCACAGGACGCGCTGGACAGGATGGAGGAGGACCTGCTGGCATCGCCTATAAGCATGGGCATCGCGATCCCGGGTTACGCCGAGGCAGCCCTGATGAAGGCCCTGTCCCTCTCCTCCGAGGACCGGCCGCAGAGCATGAGGGAGTTGAAGGAGGGGTTGTTGGGGGACGCCGCCATCTCCGCTCCCGGCGCGCCTCCGGGCAGGGCGAGGCGGGTGACGCGCGCCGATTCCTCCCGGCTTCCGGACAGACCCGCAAAAGGAAAGCGTCTGTTAACCTGGGTATTCTTCCTCCTGTCTGTGGCCATCATCGGCCTCGGGGCGCTCTTTTTCTTCGCCGCGAGCGACCTTATGCGGAGGGCAAGGGAGGGGGACGCCTCGGCACAGAGGAGCATAGGCAGGCTGTACGAGTTCGGCGGCGTGTTCGGCAGCGACGAGAGGGCCGCGAAGTGGTACCTGGAGGCGGCGATGCAGGGGGACGCTGCGGCCCGGTTTGCCCTGGGGAGGCTGTATGCGTCGGACGCCCTGGGCCTCCCGGACTACAGTAAAGCGTCCGACTGGTATGAGAAAGCGGCGGAACAAGGAAACACCCACGCTCAATTTTCCCTCGCGCACTCGTACGAGACAGGGCGCGGGAGGGAGCGGGACGACGCCCTTGCCGCCAACTGGTACAGGCGCGCCGCCGAGCAGGGGGACGCGAGGGCCCAGTTCAACCTCGCGCGGATGTCGGAGCAGGGTCGCGGGACCAGGCTCAGCCTCGCCCAGGCCGCGGACTGGTACCGCAGAGCGGGGGGCCAGGGGCACGCCGAGGCGCAGTTGAGCCTGGCCAGGATGTACGAGCAGGGCAGGGGAGTCGACAGGAGCGAGAGCGAGGCTGCCCTCTGGTACCGCAAGGCAGCGGAGACCGGCGATGCCGAGGCCCAGTATGTCGTGGGCGGCATGTACGAGCACGGACGCGGGGTGGAGGCCGACCCGTCCCGGGCCGCAAGCTGGTATCTCAGGGCGGCTGAGCAGGGCCATGTCGGTGCTCGCGCAAGCCTCGGCCGATTGTACACCGAGGGGTCGGGGACGGGGCGCGACTACGCGAAGGGAGCCCGCTGGTACCGAAAGGCCGCCGAGGCCGGGGACGCCGCGGCCCAGTTCGGCCTTGGGTTTTGCTACGAGTTCGGACGGGGGGTGCCCCGCGATCTCGACGTGGCGGCAGGCTGGTACAGGAGGGCCGCCGCGCAGGGGCACGCGCTGGCCGTGATCGCCCTTGACCGGGTGCTCGATGGCCAGGGCGACGGGAAGAGATGAGGAGGTTGTTTCTTGATCATCGGCATAGGAGTCGACATGTGCAGGGTCTCGCGTATGGAGAGGGCCATACGCTCGGACCGCTTCGTCCAGCGGGTGTTCTCGCCCGGCGAAATCGACTACGCTCTTGAAAAGGCAGTCCCGGCCCGGCACTTCGCGGCCTGCTTCGCCGCCAGGGAGGCCTTCTCCAAGGCGTCCGGCATTCCGATGTACTCGCTTGTGTTCGGTGCCGGGATGTGGGTCGAACGCACGCAGACCGCGCCGCGGGTCCGGATGGCCTCTACGATCATGGAACTCCTTCCCTTCAGGGGCAAGGAGCGAATACACCTCTCGCTGACCCACGACGGGGACTACGCGGTGGCGGTCGCCGTCGTCGAGGCGCCAGCATGACGGACCTTGGCGTGACAAGGAGCATGAGGATGGGATCTGTTTGAGACGGAAGAGAATCGACTGGGACGAGGAGATAAGAAAGACCGAGCAGATACGCTGGAAGGGGCTCAGGATGAGCATCGCCAGCTTTGTGATGGCCGCTTTGTGGATCTTCGGGGTGGGGAGGATGGGCGTGCGCGGAGTCTCGTTGGCGCGTATGATGCTCATGCTGTTCTTCGTGGGCGCAGGGACTGTACTGGTTGCCCTGCTTATGCGCAGAAGACGCAGGAGGCGGGAGTGACCCGGAGGTTGGACGGCATAGTAGATGGCGGCCATCTCCTTCGGCTTGTCTCGCGCACGGAGGAGGACACGATCAGGGTCGGCGAGTCGATGGCACTGTTCGCCTTCCCCGGGTTGGTCGTCCTGCTTATCGGAGACCTGGGGACCGGCAAGACCACGCTGGTGAGGGGTTTTTGCCGAGCCCGAGGCTGCTTGAACGTCCGCAGCCCCTCCTTCACCCTCGTCAACCGTTACGAATGCCGCGACGGGGCGATAATCCACGCCGACCTGTACAGGCTCGGGAAGGTCGACCCGGAGGAGCTGGACATGGAGGACTACCTGGATGAGGAGCCCGTGCTGTTCATCGAGTGGGCGGACCGGGGCCTCCCCTGGTTCTTCGACCAGGTCTGGACCGTTCGCTTCGGCCATGCGAGCGACGACGGGAGCAGGGACATTGTCGTCTCGGCTGAGGGGGACAGGGCGATCTCGGCGCTCGAGGCCTTTGCGGGAGATTATCCAGGGAGGATGACCGGGGTATGAAAGAGATAATCGTGTCGGTTGACTGTTGTACCAGTTGGGCCGCCCTTGGATTGGCGGAGGACGGAGTCGTCCGCGGCGAGATAAATGTCGACGCAGGCAGGAGACAGGCGGAGATTCTCCCGGGCATGTATGGATGCCTGCTCGAGTCCTGCTCCTGCGGGCCGGAGGAAGTGGACCTGTACGGACTGGTCGCGGGCCCGGGCTCCTTCACCGGGATAAAGGTCGGAATCTCCTTCGTCACCTTCCTTGCATGGGCGGGGGAGAAGAGGGTCGTCCCTCTGTCATCTCTTGAGTGCATGGCCTTCGAGCGGATAGGACGGACCGGGGGCGTCGCCGCGATCGTGCTCCAGGGAGGCGGGGGCAGGATATGCGGCGGTCTGTTCACCTCCGAGGGAGGTCTGTCGCCGTTGGCCCGTCTGATGCCTGACGGCGCCTATTCGCCCGCCGAATTCATGGACGCCGTATCGACAGCTGTGTCGAGCCTCAAGGAGGTGCAGTGGCTGACGGACCGCCCGGAGAAGACCGGACGCCAGTTCGGCAAACAGGCAGGTTTCTTCGTTGAAGCCAGGCCTTCCGGCGCTGCCACGGCCGTTCTCGCGCACATGCGCAGGCAGGACGCGATACCTCCAGAGAGGGTAAGGGCCGAGTATCTTCGCGACCCTGACACAGGGGCATAATAAATATCATATTTATCACAGAGTCAATTAAACGATATAAAAGATATAAATCTTGATGACCTTGCAGTGCATCCGGATAGAAGTTATTCTACTCACAAGAAGGAGATGTGCTTCGCTCCTCTCGTTCTCGGGAGGATATCGTAGGAGGTGACTTTTTTTGCCGAAGAAGTACGAGGTTCTGGTGAACAATTCCTGGTGCAAGGGCTGCTCCCTGTGTATTCACATCTGCCCGAAAAAGGTCCTCGACCTTGACGAGGTTCGTCAGAAGGCGGTCGCGGCAAGACAGGACGATTGCATAGGATGCAGACAGTGCGAAAACATCTGCCCCGACCTTGCGATAACCGTGAAGGAGGAAGTAAAGGATGCCTGATGTCGCATTCTGGCAGGGAAACGAGGCGCTTGCACAGGGCGCCCTTGCGGCGGGGTGCCGCTTTTTCGCGGGCTACCCGATAACTCCGTCCACCGAGATCGCCGAGATAATGGCCGAGGAGCTGCCCAAGGTCAACGGACGATTCATCCAGATGGAGGACGAGATCGCAGGCATAGCGGCGGCAATCGGCGGCTCCATAGCCGGAAAAAAATCTCTTACCGCGACCTCGGGCCCCGGCTTCTCGCTCAAGCAGGAGAACCTGGGCTTCGCGTACATCGCGGAGATACCGCTGGTCGTCGTAGACGTGATGAGGGGCGGCCCCTCCACGGGCCTTCCCACCAAGGCGGCCCAGCAGGACGTAATGCAGGCGAGATGGGGCACCCACGGCGATCACGGGACCATCTGCTACGCCCCCTCCTCCGTCCAGGAGTGCTACGAGATCGCAATCAAGGCCTTCAACGCGGCCGAGAGGTATCGCCAGCCCGTTCTCATCATGAGCGACGAGATCATAGGGCACATGAGGGAGAAGGTCGTGCCGCCCAAGATAAAGGCCAAGGATCTTCTGGAGAGAAAGCGCCCCGTGGATGTCCCGGAGAAGTTCATCCCCTATCTTCCCGATCCGAGGGACGACCTCCCCTGCATGGCCTCCTTCGGTGACGGCTACACCTGGCATATAACGGGACTCACCCACAACGAGTGGGGTTTCCCGACCAACAGCCCGGATGAGATCGAGAAGATGATGAAGCGGCTCATGAGGAAGGTCGACCGTTTCCGCGATGATATCGTCGAGTACGAGACGGTGCTCACTGACGATGCCGATATTCTGGTGCTGGCATACGGAAGCGTCGCCCGCACAAGCCTGCGCGCGGTGCACGAGGCCCGGGTGCGCGGTATAAAGGCCGGGTTCTTCCGTCCCGTCACCCTGTGGCCCTTCCCCGACAGGGAGCTGGAGAAACTCGCCCGCAAGGCCAAGACAATAATCGTGCCGGAGCTTAACTGCGGACAGATGGTTCTCGAGGTGGAGCGCGCGGTCCGCGGCAAGGCCAAGATCGTGGCGCAGAACCTTGTGAATGGCGAGCTGTTCAAGCCCGAAGAGATTCTATCCGTCATCGAGGAGGTGGCCTGAGTATGCCCGCCCCTGAAGTATTCAACTGGCTTAGAACCAGGTTTTTCCCGCATATATGGTGCCCCGGCTGCGGACACGGCATAATAATGCACTCTCTCCTGAGGGCGCTGGTCGGACTCAACAAGAAGAAGTCGCAGACAGTCATAGCGTCCGGCATAGGCTGTTCAAGCCGGATGGTGGGCTACATCGACGCATGCACAGTGCACACGACCCACGGCCGTTCACTGGCCTTCGCCACCGGGATCAAGCTCGCCAACCCCGACCTGACCGTGATCGACGTCATGGGCGACGGCGACTGCGCTGCAATAGGCGGCAACCACTTCATACACGCCTGCAGGAGGAACATCGATATCACCGCCATCGTCATGAACAACAACATCTACGGCATGACCGGCGGACAGATATCCCCGACAACACCAGCCGGAAGCTGGGCCGCCACAAGCCCCTATGGCGCGATAGACCCCGCCTTCGACATCTGCAAGCTCGCGGAGGGCGCCGGCGCAACCTACGTCGCCAGGGCCACCATAGCGAACCCGGTGCAGGCGGAGCAGTTCATCAAGGCCGGCATCTCCAACAAGGGCTTCTCCGTGGTGGAGATCCTTACTCACTGCCATACCCAGTTCGGCAGGAAGAACAACCGCAGGACGCCGATAGACAACGTCAACTTCTTCAAGGCCAACTCCGTTCCTCTGAACAAGGCTAAGGACATGTCCCCCGAGGAGCTTGCCGGGAAGATAGTAGTGGGCGAATTCGTCAAGAAGAGCATCCCTGAGTACACCGAACAGTACCAGGCCTTGGTAAAAAGAGTGGGGGGGTTGAAAGATGGCAAGTAGATACGAGATACGATTCGCCGGCTCGGGCGGGCAGGGCGTGATCCTCGCCGCGGTGGTGGCCGGGGAGGCGGCCGCTCTGTTCGAGGAGGGGCTGAGCGTCGTCCAGACCCAGTCCTACGGCCCGGAGGCCAGGGGTGGAAAATCGAAGGCCGAGGTCATCATCGCCAAGGAGTCGATAGACTACCCCAAGGCCATGAAACCCAACCTGCAGGTCATACTGACCCAGCAGGCCGCGGAGGAGTACGCGGGCGACACTCTCCCAGGAGGGAGGATCATCTACGACGACTTCTTCGTCACCAGCCTTCCGCAGGTGGACGCGAACATCTACTACCTCCCGATAGTCCGCACCGCGCGCGAGAAGGTCGGAAACGAGATAACCACCAACATGGTAGCGCTCGGCGCGGTTGCGCGGGTCCTGGAGCTGGAGAACATCGTCAAGCCCGAGTCGGTCAAGAAGGCCATCCTGGCCAAGGTGCCCGAGAAGACCAAGCAGTCGAACTCCCTGGCCTTCGACGAGGGGTACACACTGTTTAAAAACAGCATCCACCTCTAGAACCGCTCGTTGATAGAACGGCCGCGCCCTACGCAAGCGACGGTCGAAAAACCAGGTATTGAACTGAAGCAAGGAGGCGTCTACGATGGCCGACAGGGGAGACTCCATGGAATTACAGGCGGAGAGGATAAGCAGCGACGGCAGCTCGGTGGGGCGCCTGCCGGACGGGATGACGGTCTTCATAGCGGGAGCCCTGCCCGGCGAGAGGGTCAGGGCCAGGATCGCCGCCCGAAAAAAGAGCTACGCGGTCGCAGTCGCCGAGGAGATCCTGGAGGCGCACCCGTCCAGGAGCACCCCTCTGTGCCCGGTGTATCACAGGTGCGGGGCATGTCAGCTTCAACACGCATCCTACCCGTTGCAGCTAGAGCTCAAGCGAGCCATACTCGAGGACGCCTTCCGCCGTATCTGCAAGCGGCCGTTTCCGCAGATCCCCCCCTGCATCCCCAGTCCTGACCAGACCGGGTACAGAAACAAGGTCTCCCTGCCCGTGCGGAAGGCGGGCGGCCTCCCCGCCATGGGCTACTACGCCCGCGGCAGTCACGACATCGTGCCCATGAAATCATGCCCCGTGGCCGCGAAGCTGATAGACAGGGCCTTTGCCACGGTATCCGCGGCGCTGCCGGCCCTCGGAATTCCTGCTTACGACGAGAGCAGCGGCAAGGGCGTCCTTCGACACGCGATATTCAGGCATGGCATCAAGACCGGCGAGCTGCTCGTCTCGCTGGTGATAGCCTCGCCGCTCAAGGCGAAGCAGAGGAACAGGCTGGAGGAGCTTCTTGTCACCAGGCTAAAGAATGAATTCCCCGGGCTCAGGAGCTTTACCCTCAACCTCAACAGGTCTCCCGGCAACGTGATCACGGGCCCCGAGACAGAGACGATCCTCGGCGACGGCCTGGTGGAGGAGGAGCTCTCACCCTTCAGGTTCGAGTGCGACACGACCTCTTTCTTCCAGGTGAACACGCGCCAGGCTCGCGCCATGTACGACTTTGCCGCCGGCGCCGGAGGGGTGGCCGAATCCGCGAACGTGCTGGAGCTGTACGCCGGTAGCGGCGGTCTTACCGCCTTCCTGGCCGGGATCGCGGGCAGAGTCACGGCGGTTGAGGAGTGGCCGCCGGCCGTAAGGTTGATGGAGTCCAACATGGAGCGCAACGGGATGAAGGAGAGGGTGACCATAGCGCCGGGCGCGGTCGAAAAGGTCATCCCCGATCTTGAGGAGAGCTTCGACCTGGTAGTGCTGGACCCTCCGCGCACCGGCTGCACCC
This sequence comes from uncultured Synergistaceae bacterium, assembly GCA_964458805.1. Lineage (GTDB taxonomy): Bacteria > Synergistota > Synergistia > Synergistales > Aminobacteriaceae > JAAYLU01. The sequence continues at coordinate 457 of CAYWKH010000039.1, read as the reverse complement.
CCGATGTCCTGCGAGGCGTCCTGTCGCTGAAGCCGAGCACCATCGTCTACGTCTCCTGCAACCCGGCCACCCTGGCCAGGGACGCGGCGACTATGGTGGACGGCGGCTATTCCATCGAGAGCCTGACCTGCTTCGACATGTTCCCGCAGACCGTGCACATCGAAACAGTGGCCGTTTTGAGCATCGGCCGCGTTTGATTTTGCGCCGTATTGCAGAGACACACCGACAATTGAGTTAACTCAACAAATCTTGACGCCTTCAGCATTCGAGGGTAGAATAAGCCTCGCCTTTCGAGGCACCAGTTGCGCCTGTAGCTCAGCGGATAGAGTATCGGCCTCCGGAGCCGAGGGTAGAAAATGAACAAGAAGTTAATCATGTAAACCGTTGCAAATACTGATTTTTTCAGCCCTTCGGAATTCCGGAGGGCTTTTTTGTGTATCGGCTACCGGTTTAATCT
>CAYWKH010000038.1:0-18585 GCA_964458805.1 uncultured Synergistaceae bacterium | reverse complement strand
TCTTCATGGGGAGCGAGTTCGCGCAGGGGAGGGAGTGGAACCACGACGACAGCCTGTTCTGGGACCTGCTGAAGTACCCGCGCCACCAGGGGATGCTTCGCTGGGTGACGGACCTCAACCGCGTCTACCGCGGGGAGCCAGCGCTGCACGAGAGGGACTTCTCGCACGAGGGGTTCCGCTGGTGCGACTTCTCGGACTGGGAGCAGAGCGTGGTGTCGTTCCTACGGAGGAGCGCGTCGGGCGAGACGGTGCTCGCGGTGCTCAACTTCACCCCGGTGTCCCGCCACGGCTACAGGATCTACGTGCCGACCGGCGGGCGCTGGACGGAGCTGCTCAACAGCGACGCGGAGGTCTACGGCGGCGGCGGGATTGGCAACTGCGGCGGAGTCGAGGCGGAGGAGGCGGACTCGGGCTGGCGCCCCCTGCCGCTGTCGCTGCCGCCGCTTGGGATGCTGCTGCTGAAGCCGGAGGGACCGGCGCGGGATCAGGCCGACGGCGCCTCCTGACGCTCCTCCCTCGACGCCAGCACGATCCCCGCAAGGATCAGCCCGCCACCCGCGACCTTGACCAGGGTCAGGGGCTCGCCCAGTAGGAGGGCGGCCAGGATCGAGCTGCCGACGGGCTCCCCCAGCAGGCAGAGGGATACCGCGCCGCCCGTCATCCAGCGCAGCGCCCAGTTGTAGCTCGAGTGACCCAGTATCTGGGGCACCAGCGCCATCAGGAAGAACGCGCTCCAGGTTGTGCCGGCGTAGCCCGCCGGGGGCAGCCCCGCGACCAGCACGGCCGTCCACAGCACCGCGGCGGCCGTGCCGTAGTTCAGTGTGACGTAGGTCCCTAGCGAGACGCGCGGCCTTATCCTGCGCCCCAGCAGTATGTAGAGCGCGGCGAACAGGCTGCCCAGCAGGGCCAGGAAGTCCCCCCACAGCGCCGTCCAGCCGGTCGCGAAGTCCCCCCAGCTTATGATCAGGGCCCCCGGAAGGGCGACCATCAGCCCCCTCTTGAGCGACCTCGAGAACGGGTCTCCCGTGAGCATCGGGGAGAATAGCCCCGTCCACAGGGGTATCGCGTTCACTATCACCACGCTGCTAGCCACCGATGTGTAGAACAGCGAGGAGATCCAGGTGGCGAAGTGAAGGGCGAGGAACACCCCGGAGACCGCGCCGCACAGGATGTCCCTCCCCCCGAGTCGCGAGAGCTCCGAGACCGCCCTGCGCAGCGTGAAGGGCGCGAGGAAGAGGGTCGCGAGCCCGACCCTGTAGGCGGAGATCACCAGCGGCGGCGCATCGGCCATCCTGGCGAACAGGGCGCCCGTGGAGATGGAGAAGACGCCGATGGATAGCACTATCCAGGGCGAAACGGGAGGTCTCTCTGTCATGGCGATGGGCTCACTCCTTGTTTGAAAAAAAAGTATGGCGGATCCTGGCAAATCATACCAGAGAAAGGGCAAGGGCTCAGAGGAAGAGCAGGGAAAAAAGGACGGGCAGGACAAGAAGAATGCTGAGCAGGCGCACGGTCTGGAGCAGTGTCACCTTGAGCGGGTCGGCCCCCATCTCGCCCGCGACCGCCGCGATCTGCGACAGCCCCCCGAGCGAGGCCGACAGAAGGCAGGTCGGGTAGTCCCACCCGGTCATCCTGTGGACCAGCTCGGCGATCAGTACGCTGCACATAAGCATCATGCACAGCAGGAGCGACGTCGGCAGCCACAACCCCTCCAGCCCGGCGAAGGTCGAGGCCGAGATGTTGGACGCTATCGTCACCCCGATAGCCACCTGCGCGGCGACAGTCAAGCGGCTCGGGACCTCCGGCAGCCCCTCGCGGAGCAGGTTGGCGGCCGCGGTCCCGATCATCGCCCCGGTCATCGCCCCGGCGGGGAGGCCGATCAGGAGCCCTGCGACTCCCCCCGCGAGCGCCGACGAGGCGAGCAGCGCGAAGTCGGCGGCCGAGGATCGTCGCGTCTCGCGGGCCGCCGGCGGCTCGACCTCGACGAGTCCGGGCGCACAGCGACCCAGCAGCCCGGGCAGGGCCCTGCAGATCGCGGGGGCCGCGACGAGCGCGGTCAGCAGTCGAACAGTCTGGAGCAGGGTGACGGTGGCCACGTCCGCCCCCAGGGACATCGCGAGGAGGGCCATCTCCGCGATCCCGCCGGTCGTGGACCCTATGAAGGCCGTCCGGGGGGGGAGGTCCGTGGCGGCGTACAGGAAGGCCCCTCCACCGAGGGAGAGCATCAGCATGCTCGCGGATACGACGAGGGCCGGGACGGCCAGTTCGCGCAGGAACCGCGCCGAGCTCCTGTCCATCCGGGACCCGGCGAGCGCTCCGATCACGACGTTGCTGCACCGGGAGACCCACACCAGGTCGACGTCCGGGTAGAGGCCCGCCAGGTTGAGGGCCCCGGCGAAGAACAGCGACCCGAGCACGGCCGGCGCGGGCAGGGAGAGCCTCCTGAAAGCGAGGTAACCGGCCGACCCGGCCGCGACGAGCGGCAAGTACTCTATCACCGCGACCCCTCAGTGGTGCCTGACGACGAAAGAGGACTCGCCCTCCCTGGGAGGGGACTCGATCACCGTCACGCGCCTGACATCGGCGGTCCTAGGTCCCTTGCGGAGAAGCTGCTCCATCCTGTCCACGGTCTCGACCGCCCCCTGAGCCTGGACCTCCACCGCGCCGTCCGGCAGATTGCGCACCCAGCCGGTCAACCCGAGCTTCAGCCCCGCGCCGGCTGCGAAGTAGCGGAAGCCGACCCCCTGCACGGTCCCCATTATTAAAAAGCATCTGCGGACGACTGTCATGGCGTCCTCCTTTCAGGCCGGTGCACCGGCCGCCATCATCTCTCGTCGCGCGTCACAGGTACAGCGGTATGTTCTCCCTGAAGAGCTCGTAGATGCGTCCAGTGACGGGCCCCGGTCTGCCGTCGCCGATCACTGTGTCGCCCACCATGGTCACCGGCGTGATCTCCTTCACGCTGCCGGTGATGAACGCCTCGTCCAGGTGCGTCAGTTCACCCAGCGGGAGGCAGCGGAACTCCACGTTGAACCCGTCCCTCCGCGCCAGGTCTATCACGATCTCCCTGGTGATGCCTCGAAGCACCCTGTGGCCGGGGGCGGTTATCAGGTTGTTCCCCGCCACCGCGAAGAAGCTGCTCGTGGCGGACTCCGTGATCTCGCCGCCGCCGCAGTAGAGAGGCTCGAACGTCCCCGGCGCGTGGTTGATGCAGGGGATCATGTAGTTGATGCTCTTGACCCTGTGCAGCCTTCGCTCCTCCGGAAGTATGGACAGGGCCGCCCCCTTCGTGAAGAACTCCTCCGGCGGGGGCGCCACCTCGGAGAAGATGACCAGCAGGCGCGGTCGGGGGAAGGAACCGAACTCCTCCACGTCGCCGCCGGTGATAAACACCTTCGCCAGCCCGTCCCCCGGCATCCGGGAGAGACCCTCCCGGACGATTCCTCCTATCTCATCCTCGGAGAAAGCGCGGGCAATCCCTGACAGCCTGGCCGACTCGAACAACCTCTCGAGGTGGGGGGCCATCGCGAACGGCCGCCCGGCGTAGCTGCGGATGGAGTCGAAGACCGCCACCCCGCGCTGGAGCGCGAGGTCGGTCACCGGAAGGCGGGCGTCGTTTATGTCCATGAACCGACCGTCGATGTAGCAGAAAGCCATTTTTTACAGGACCTCCAGTCTAATTGAGCAGTGCCCCGCGCCGTCTGGCCGATGGCGAGGAGCGCGTGACAAAAAGGGACCGTCCGCAGGACGGTCCCTCGTTTTATTTACCGTACGCCCGTACGGAATAAATTGGTAGCCCCAACGGGATTCGAACCCGTGTTTTAACCTTGAGAGGGTTACGACCTAGACCGCTAGTCGATGGGGCCTTTACTTTCTGGCTGGGGAACCTGGATTCGAACCAAGATTGCCTGATCCAGAGTCAGGTGTCCTGCCATTGGACGATTCCCCAAATTTCGGAGCGCCGCCAAGGCGGGCGCGGGGAGTATATTACCATAAATCCCGAGTTTGGCAAGGGGGTGTTCTGAATATGCGCCTTGAAAAATCTCCGACCCCGGGCGGCTATTGCCGAAGGGCGGCGTTTGGGCCATAATACCGGGGACGGGGCTTGCGGCCCCGAACATCATGCAAGGAGATGGTCGTCTTGTCCAAACTCAGGGTGCTTGCTGCGTCGTTGTTGCTGGTGGCGTGCATGTCGGCGGGGGCATGGGCCTCCGGGGAGCTCAACGCCTATTCCATTATGCCGGAGAAGTACGCCTCGCAGGTCTTCGAGGCCTTCACCGCGGAGACCGGGATCAAGGTCAACTTCATGAGGTTCTCCTCGGGCGAGGCCCTCGCGAGGGTGATCGCGGAGAAGAACAACCCCCAGGTGGACGTCATCCTCGGCGGGCCCGCCGATACCTACGAGGCCGGCATAGAGGAGGATGTCTTCGAGCCCTACAGGCCCGCGGGCGCGGACGCGATTCCAGCCAAGTTTCGCTCCCCGGACGACTACTGGACCGGCATAGGGATCATCCCCCTGGTCTTCCTCACGAATTCGGATTTCCTGAAGGAGAAGGGGCTTGAGCCGCCGACGTCGTGGAACGACCTGCTCGACCCGGCCTACAAGGACGGCCTGCAGATGGCCGACACCCGCACCTCCGGCACTGCCACCGAGAGGATCTACTCGCTGGTCAAGATAATGGGCGAGGACGAGGCCTTCGAGTACCAGAAGAAGCTGCACCAGAACATCCAGATGTACACCAAGAGCGGCGCGGGCGGCGCCATGCCGATAGCCACCGGCCAGTGCGCCTCCGGCATATTCTACATAGTCGACGCGCTGGACATTCAGCAGCAGGGGTACCCGGTGGTGCTCAGCTACCCGGTGGAGGGAGTCTCCTACGGGATCGAGGGCTCGGGGGTACTCAAGGGCGCCAAGAACATGGAGAACGCCAGGAAGTACATGGACTGGGTCTCCTCCAAGAGCTTCGCCCAGTTCATAGTCGACAGGAAGATCAACTACATCCCCACGAGGGATGACGTGGAGGTCACCAACCCCGCCCTCGACCTTTCGAAGGTCAATCTCATCGAGGTCGACGTGGCCTGGAAGGGCGAGAAGCGCAAGGAGTACGTCGATCGCTGGATAAACGAGGTAATCAAGTAGCGTCCCGCACCGCCCCCGCAGGAGGATTCGTCATGAGCCAAAGGTCCGCCGTATCCGCATTCAAGCGCGACCCAGCGCTTCTGTCCGCGCTTGCCGCCATCTGGCTGTCGCTGGCGGTCTTCGTGCTGTACCCGGTCGTCCGCCTGTTCCTGGTCACCTTCGTGGTGGAGGGGCGGCTGTCGTTCGACAATATCGGCGCGCTGCTCGGGAACTGGTACGACAGGCAGGCTTTTTTCAACAGCCTCGGGCTGGCGGCGGCGGTGTCCGTCTCGGGCACGGCCCTGGGATACATGTACGCCTTCGCTGTCACCAGGCTGCCGATCCCGTCCTGGCTCAAGTGGTTCCTGGGGGCGGTCACAACCCTTCCGCTCATCTCCCCGCCTTTCACCAGCAGCATCGCCCTGACCCTCTCGCTGGGGCCGAAGGGCATGCTGCTCAGGCTTTTCGGGGTGCAGAGCTTCAACTTCTACGGCTTCTGGGGGACCTGGATGTCCGAGACCCTGACCTACTTCCCGGTCTCGTTCATGACGCTGGCGGCGGTGCTGGCCGCGGTCGACCCCAACCTGGAGGACGCTGGGCTATCCCTGGGGGCGTCGCCCGGGAGGGTCTTCAGAACAGTGACCTTTCCCCTGTCGATCCCGGGGATAGCTAACTCGCTGCTGCTCCTGTTCGCGGCGTCGCTCGCCGATTTCGCCACCCCGCTCGTGCTCGCCGGGCACAGCTTCCCGGTGCTGCCCACGCAGGCCTACCTGCTGATAACCGGGCTGTACGACCTGCGCGGGGGGGCGTCCCTGTCCTTCCTTCTGCTTCTCCCGGCGCTCGCCGTGTACATCCTGCAGAGGGCGTGGATCGGCAAGAAGAGCTACGTGACGGTCAGCGGCAAGGCGGGGGGCCGGTCGCAATTCAAGAGCAAGGGCAGGCTGGCCGAGGGCGCGATCCTCGGCGGCTGTCTCGCGCTCACCCTGTTCATCCTCTACCTGTACTCCATCATACTGTGGGGGGCCATGGTCAAGGTGTGGGGGGTCGACAACACCCTGACCTCCGAGAACTTCCGCTACGTCTTCACCCACGGGCGCAACGCCATCGCCGACACCCTGTACATAGCCGCGGTGGTCACCCCAATAGGCGGGCTGCTGGCGGTCCTGATCGGGTACATCGCCCAGCGCAGGCGCTTCTTCGGCAACAGGGTCATGGAGTTCCTCTCCCTGCTGAACTACGCCCTGCCGGGCACGGTGGTCGGCATCGCCTACATCATAGCCTTCAACGAGAAGCCCCTGCTGCTGACGGGGACTATGACGATACTCGTGGCGGCCTACATGTTCCGCTACAACGCCGCGGGCATAAGGGCCGTCATAGCGTCGCTGCACCAGATCGACTCGTCCATCGAGGAGGCGTCCGCCAGCCTCGGGGCGAGCGCGGGCAGGACCTTCTTCCGGGTGACGACGCCGCTCGTGATCCCGGCCGTCATAATGGGGATGAGATACCTGTTCATACACTGCATGACCGCGATTAGCGCGACGATATTCCTGGTCTCGGTCAGGTGGAACCTTCTCACCACGCGCATACTCGAGTGCATGACGGAGCTGCAGTTCGCCCAGGCCTGCGCCTTCTCCGTCGTGCTCATCCTGATCGTCTTCGGCGCTACCGCGCTGATGGCGGGGCTGACCCGCCTCGCTGCGAGGCGAATATCCGGCGAAGGAGGCCGAGGCTGATGGCCGTCTCTCTTGAACTGTCGAACGTATCGAAGATCTTCATGAAGGACCGAACGCCCGTGCGGGCCGTGGACGGGGTGTCCATGACGGTGGCGCCGGGGGAGATGGTCACGTTCCTGGGCCCGTCCGGCTGCGGCAAGACCACCACCCTCAGGCTGGTGGCCGGCTTCGAGGTCCCGTCGGGGGGCGCGATAAGCATCGATGGCCAGGACGTCACGAACATCCCGGTCAACCGGAGGGACATCGGCTTCGTCTTCCAGAACTACGCCCTGTTTCCGCACATGAGCGTCTTCGAGAACGTCGCCTACGGGCTCAGGGTCAAGAAGCACGGCGAGTCGGTCATTCGCTCCAAGGTGCGGGAGGGGCTTGCGCTGGTCGGCCTGGAGAGGGCGGAGAGGAGCTTCCCCAACCAGCTCTCGGGGGGGGAGCAGCAGAGGGTGGCCCTGGCCAGGGTGCTGGTCCTGGAGCCGAAGGTCCTGCTGATGGACGAGCCCCTGTCAAACCTCGACGCCAAGCTGCGCATACACATGCGGGCGGAGATACGAAGGATACAGAAGCATCTCGACGTCACCTGCCTGTACGTCACTCACGACCAGGGGGAGGCCCTCACGATGTCCGACAGGATCATGGTAATGAACAGGGGGAGGGTGGAGCAGATAGGGGAGCCCCTCGAGATCTACAGCGACCCCGGCTCCCTGTTCGTGGCGGACTTCATAGGGCAGGCGAACATAATTCCCGCCAGGGTGGCGGCGGTCGACGGGAGGACTCTCTCTGTCGAGGTAGCCGGGCGCACCCTCGCGGTCCGCGCGGTCAAGAACGCGTCCTTCGCCCCGGGCGACGACGCGGCCGTGGTGGTACGCCCCGAGAACCTGTCGCCCTCCGGTGAGGGCATGGAGGGCACCGTGCTCACCGCCACCTTCCTCGGCGGCCGCATGGAGTACGACGTCGCCCTGGCCTGCGGGCCGGAGGTGCTGGCCTTCGACCCGTACCTGCCCGGCAAGAGGATGTACGCGGAGGGGGAGGGCATCAGCCTGTCGTTCGACCCCGCCGTGGCGGTGGCCCTGAAGGCGTGAGCCCGCGCTGCCCCTCCGCACCGCGCCTCTAGACCCGGACCTCCCCGCTCCTTCTGGCCCTTGCCACCTCCAGAAGGTAGTTGTCCGGGATCTCCTCGTGGTCGGGGTGGAAGCAGTTCTTCGCCCCGGACTCGTCGGGGTCGTCCCCGAATATGACCCGCCTGTTCCTCGCGGCCTGCGCAAGGATGCGCCTCGCCGACTGCCGGGGGGTCTGAGCGCTCGGCGGAGGCGCAGAGTCGCCCCAGATCGCGGTGGCGGTCGTTCCGGGAGTTGCCGAGCTGAACTTGATGTTCTCGTCCCAGTACTCGTAGCGCAGGGACAGGGTCATGCCGTTCAGGGCCGACTTGGTGGCGGCGTACATCGTCTGGTAGGCCATCGGGTAGAAGGCTATGCCGGAGATCACGTTGATCACCTGACCGCCCCCGTTCCTCCTCATCACGGGTATGACCTCGCGGCAGCCGTACAGGGCCCCGTAGAAGTTGAGGGCGAAGGCCCTCTCCCAGTCGCTGTTGGTCTGGACCTTGATCCCCTTCAGCTCCACCTCGGAGACGGCGGGGTAGGGCGCGGTGAACAGCCCCATCAGTCCGGCCCCGGCGTTGTTGACCAGCAGATCGATCCTCCCGCCGAAGAACTCCGCCGCCCCGGCGATCATGGCCGCGACCTCGCTCTCCTTCGTCACGTCGCAGAGGATCCCCTTCACCCTGCCGGGGTATTCCGCCGACAGGCGGTCGGCGTGCTTTTCAAGGTTCTCCGCGTTGAAGTCCGCGAGGACGACCTTCTCCGCTCCATAGGCCAGCAGCTCCTCGATGAGCCCCAGCCCTATGCCCGACGCCGCCCCGGTGACGACGGCGGTCTTCCCTTTGTAGTAGCTTTCGTCGAACTCCATCTGCGCACCCCGCCTTTCCCGTCTATTCGTATGTCTGGTGGTCCCTGAGGAACGTGCAGCGGTCGTAGCGGCCCGGCAGCAGCAGGCACATCGCCCGGGTCAGCTCCTGGTCGTCGCTGTACTCGTAGATCTTCTTCTGGCTTACGACCCAGTTGTCGCTGACCATCCAGCCCGCGCCGATAACGTTGGTCACGGGCAGCTCTCCCCACCTGTCGTTGATCGAGGAGGTCAGGGACACCTCGGCCTCGGCGGGGTCCCAGGAGTAGACGAGGGTCGGGCTGTCGTAGTAGTTCACCCTCAGGTTGGAGAAGCCGCCCCCGCCCATCTCGTATACGTGGTTCAGGCACCCTCCGCCGATGGTCGTCGGCCTCTCCCGCGTGCTCCCATCCTGCGCCATGCCGAAGCCCTTCTGGTTGTAGGCGCCTATCTTCAGCTTCACGTCCAGCAGGTCCACTCCGTCGCGCCTGATGAGGCATCTACCGACGTCGCCCGTCCTCTCGACGAGGATCCTTTCGCACAGCTTCTTGGCCAGCCCCGAGCCCTCTCGACCGGAGAGGACCCCCATCAGGGCGCCCGGGCCGCTCAGCATCAGGCCCAGGAAGTAGACGCCCTCGTAGTCGCCCAGGCGCGCCATTATCCCGAGCCCTCCCTCCATGTACCATGGAGAGAAGGTCGGCTGCCGGATGTTCACGATATAGGCGTAGCACATCGGGTTGGCCGGGTCCGCCGGCTCCAATGGCGGCGGCAGCAGCTCCCTCGCCCTCTCCGGGTCGGTGTTGAAGAAGAGCTGGATGCCGTACTGGTCGTTCATGGCACCGTCCTTCATGAAGTTCAAGAGCTCTTCCTCCGGAATCCTGTATCCCGTGTCCATGCAAAACCCCTCCTTTTTTCAGGCTCGCGGTTGGAACGTGAAGGCCCTTCCGCGAGCGTCCTGCGTGGCCTCCAGTATGCGACCGCAGCACTTTGCGTCGCCTATGACCACCACATCGGGGAAGGCGGTCCTGAAGCTCTCGACGACCTCCCTCCTGGGGGCGACCCCGACAGCCAGCACGACGCCGTCCGCCTCGACCTCGACCCTCCCTCCGTCCGACAGCCGCGTCAACTCCACTGCTCCGGGGACTATACGCTCGAGCCTGTGGCCGGTCAGTATCACCGGGTCGTGCGGCTGGATGCGGCTCATCACGTCCATCACCACGAGCGGGTACATGCCCGGGCCCAGCTCGCCGAGCATCTCCACAAGGGCGACCTGGCACCCTCCTATGGCCAGGGTCTCCGCAGTCTCGAGCCCGGTCATGCCCGAGCCTATCACGACGACCCTCCCCTTCGGGGCGGCGCGCCCAAGCAGCACGTCCTCCGCGGTGCATACGAAGTCGAGGTCCGTCCCTGGCACGGGCGGGACGCACGGCTCTCCGCCGCACGCAAGGAAGACGCCGCACGGGTTCAGTTCCGCGACCTCCTCGGGCGCGACATCATGTCCGAGCCGCACCTCTATCCCGGCCCTCTCGACCTGGACGACCAGGGATTCAACGTATTTCGTTATCTTGTCCTTGCCGTACCCCCTGTCGGCGGTGTTCAGGGTCCCGCCGAGGCGCTCCCCGCCGTCGAACAGGACCGGGACGAACCCTCGCTCCCCGAGCACCAGGGCGGCCTCGATGCCAGCGGGGCCGCCGCCGATCACCGCGACCGCGCGCCCCTCGCCGTCGCGCTCCGGGTGCAGGTACTCGCGCTCCCGCCCTGTCCTAGGGTTCACCGCACAGCGCACCTGCCTGACATTGGCGATCTCCGCGAAGCAGCACAGGCAGCCGATGCACCTGCGTATCTCGTCCTCCCTGTCGGAGAAGGCCTTGGCGGCCCAGTCCGGGTCAGCCAGCAGGGCGCGCCCCACCCCGGCGAAGTCGCAGATCCCCTCCTCGAGCAGGGATTCGGCGACGGACGGGTCCTTGATGTTGTTCACGGCTATGACCGGGATCGAGACTGTTTTCTTGATCGCGGTCGCCATGTGGCTCTTCCACCCCTGCTCGTAGCTGCCCGGCTCGATGCATCCCAGGCTGTAGCAGCTGACGTTTATCGCGTCCGCGCCCGCCCTCTCCAGCGCGGCGGCGATCCGGGCCGCCTCCTGGAGGTCGATTCCTCCAGGGAGGGCCTCCTCCGCGTTGATGCGGACGGAGACGGGGAACCGCGCTCCGCAGTCGCTCTTTATCCCTGCGAGTATCTCCTCGACGAACCTCGTGCGGTTCTCGAACGATCCTCCGTACCTGTCGGTCCTGAAGTTCATGGCGGGGGACAGGAACTCGTTGATCAGGTAGCCGTGCGCACCGTGAAGCTCCACTCCGTCCGCGCCCGCGGACTTAGCAACGTGCGCCGCGAAGACGAACTTGCCGACCAGATCCGCGATCTCCTCCCCGGTCAGCTCCCGAGGCACGTTGTCCGGCGTCGACGGGTCCGCCACCGGGGATGGGGCCACTGGTGTCTCTCCGGTCACTCCGGGCGAGGCCATTCGGCCGGGGTGCTGAAGCTGGATGAAGATCCTCGTCCCGTACTTGCGCACCGCGCCCGTCAGCCGCTGAAGACCGGCTATGTCCGAAATTTTATGAGCCGAGAGCTGGCATGGATCACTGGTCCCCCTGCCCCCCTCGACTCTCGTGACCTCCGTGATTATCAGCCCCACGCCGCCCCTCGCCCGCGCCTCGTAGAAGGCGACTATGTCGTCGGTGACGCCGCCGTCGGGGGCCGCGAGGTTGACCCCCATGGCCGGCATCACCACCCTGTTGGGAATTGCGAGCCTCCCGATCTTCCCCTCTGACATCAGATTGGGGTACATACGATCCCTCCTTCCGCGCCTTAACCGAATGCTACATCATAAGCGGAATTGAGGCAAGGATGAATTAGAATTAGTCCGCAGTTTGTCTAAAGCGGCGCGTCAAGCCCTGCTCCCCGGCTTCGCAATCGGGAGGCCCCTCTTGCACAGGGGGCACTCGTCCGGCTGCCAGACGGGGAAGACGGCCTGCCAGAGGGATTCGGGGAGGTGGGGAAGCGAGGTCTTTCCGCCGCTCCGGTCCATTATTGCGCCGGTTCCCGCCCAGAGCGCGCCGCCCTCCTCGAGCAGGCGTCCGACCTCGCCGGACGACACTCCGGTGGTGATCACGTCCTCTATGACGACCACTCTCATCCCGACGGGCATGGGGAAGCGGCTGAGGGTCATGGCCCCGTCCCTTCTCTCGCAGAAGATGAACGGGAGGCCGAGCGCGCGGGCCACCTCGTGCCCTATCACTATGCCCCCGATCGCAGGCGACGCGACTATCTCGGGGGATAGCCTGCGCACCCTGTCGGCGAGCGCCCTCCCGGCGAACTCGGCGTAGCGCGGGTAGCGGAGCAGCAGCGCGCACTGGATGTAGTCTCCGCTGTGGAAGCCGGACGTGAGGCGAAAGTGCCCCTCCAGGTGGGCGCCGCTCTCCCTCATCATCTCCCGCAGGCGCTGCGCGACTAGATCTTCCTGCATCCAAGCCCCTCCTCGATTTCAAGCGCCATCCTCTCGACCGCCTCGCCCCTGTCGGGCGCGCCCAGTATCGGCCTGCCGACGACTATGTAGTCGGCGCCCGAGGCGACAGCCTCCCGTGGGGTCGCCACCCTGGCCTGGTCGTCGTCGGCGCTGCGCGGACGCACGCCGGGGACCACGGTGAACAGGCCCGGGGCCGATGCGCGCACCGCGGCGAGGTCCAGCGGGGAGCAGACCAGTCCGTCCATCCCCGTCTCTTTGCAAAGGGCCGCCCGCGCTCTCAGAGCCTCGGAGAGGGGGCATCCGGGGGAGACCTCCTCCCACGAGGCCTCGTCGAAGCTGGTCAGCACGGTCACCCCGAGCAGCGACATGCCCGATCCGCATTTTTCCCTACCCCTGCGCGCCTCCTCGAGCATGCGCCTGCCCCCCGCGCAGTGCAGGGTCAGCGCCCACAGCCCCTGTTCCGCGAGCTCGTCCACGGCCCGGGAGACGGTGTTGGGGATGTCGTGCAGCTTGAGGTCGAGGAAGATCGACAGCCCCATCTCCCTCACCTCCCTCAGGAAGGGCGTACCTCCGCGGGCGTAGAGCCGGTGTCCTATCTTCACGTATTTCAGCCCGCCCCGGAGGGACGAGAGCAGCTCCTTTCCCTCGTCGGGGCGCTCCACGTCGAGCGCCAGGATCAGGTGATCAAGTCCTTCTCTCATACCGTTTCCCTCCAGCCGATCAGCGGCGGCCCAGGCCGACCAGCCCGGACACGCCCTCGATTTTCTGCTCCGCCATCCAGGCGGACAGCCCGTCTGCGATCTTTCGCGGAAGCTCAAGGTCCGTGAACAGCGCCGCCCCGACCTCCACAGCGGACGCGCCCGCCATGAGCATCGCCGCGGCGTCGCGCCAGCAGGACACGCCCCCGCAGCCTACCACCGGGATCGAGACAGCCCCGCTCACCTGCCACACAGTCCGCAGCGCGAGGGGAAAGACAGCGGGGCCGGAGAGCCCAGCGACGACCCTCCGGAACACCGGGCGTCTTCTGTCAATGTCCATCGCCATCCCCAGCCAGGTGTTGCCGCACACGACCGCGTCCGCCCCCTCGTCCTCCGCCGCCTTCGCCGCGGCCGCGAGGTAGGGAGACTGCGGGGTGAGCTTCACCCACAGGGGGCCGCCCCACTCGCTTCGCGCTATTCGCACGGCCAGGGCCGCCCCCTCCGGGCGCAGCCCCCACTCCATGTTGTCGCCCTCCACGTTCGGGCAGGATATGTTCAGCTCGACCGCAGGGACATCAGGAGCGTCCCGCAGGGCGGCGAGGCTCTCGCGCACCTCGCGCTCCGACTCCATTATCAGGTTTACCAGGAAGGGACGCCCGGCGCAGCGCGCCACCGGCAGGTAGTTCTTGATAAAGGACGCCATGCCGGCGTTCTGAAGCCCCACGCTGTTCAGCAACCCGCACGGGGTCTCGTGGACCCGCGGGCCCCTGTTGCCCGCCCGGGGCTTGAGCCCGACGGCCTTGGTGCACAGCCCGCCGACCCCCTCGAGCCTCCCGGGCGACCAGAACTCCGCATCCTGCGGCCACACCCCGGACGCGATTATCACCGGGGAGGCCAGCTTCAAGCCTCCCACCTCGATGGACAGGTCAGCCCTCAAGCTCATCCCACAGCACCTCCCCGGCGGCGAAAACAGGGCCGTCCGTGCAGACCCTGCGATTGCCGCTCGCGGTCGGGACCACGCACCCGAGGCATCCGCCGACCCCGCACGCCATCCTCGACTCGAGCGAGACCCTGATCCTGTCCTCGTCGCGCTGAAATCTCCCGGTCAGTGCCCGCAGCATCCCGACCGGCCCGCAGGCCCAGATCTCCGCGTCCGGTGGCAGTGAGCGGGGGAGGCCGTCGAGCGCCGTCCCCGCCTTCCCCACGCTGCCGTCGTCCGAGTGCAGGTCCACCCTGGGCAGGGCCTCCCTCAGCCAGTCGGCGAACCCCTCCCAGCCCGCGCCGGAGACGCCCGCCGTCGCGCCCGCGATCCTCGCCAAGCCCAGCCGCCTCGCCGCGAAGACCAGGGGGACCGCGCCCACCCCGCCCCCCGCGAGAAAGACACTGGCGGGCGTGTCGCCCGCGCGGTCGAAGAACCCCCTGCCAAGCGGCCCTCTCACGGTCAGGGGGTCCCCCTGACGCTTCGCCGCCAGCAGCTCGGTCCCCCTGCCGACCACCCTGAACGCCAGCTTGAATATGCCCCCGGAGGCCTCCGCCACTGCCAGCGGCCGCCCCAGGAACGGGTCCGAGCAGCTCCCGGCCCTGACCATGACGAACTGTCCGGGAGTTGCAGAGTCCGCCACCGCCCCGCACTCCACCGCCAGCAGGGCGGTGCCGTCGCCCAGCAACCGCGCTCCGGCCACCCTCGCCTCGTGGTCGCGGGCCGCCTCGCCGCTCATTTGACTTCCTCCAGCCGATTCATCCTTATCCGCCCGTCGACCATGGCGAGAACCGGCCACCCCTGGAGCATCTCCCCGCTCCACGGGCATACGCGGGCCTTGCTCTTCCACTCGCGCACGTCCACTGTCCTGACCTCCTCCATGTCGATAACCGTCACGTCCGCCCGCGCCCCCTCCCTCAGCGCGCCGAGCGAGCGCCACGACCTCGGCAGCAGCGCGCCCGGCCCCGAGGTGAAGAGCGACAGAAGCCGCTCCAGGGGCACGGGGCTGCCCAGCTTTCTCCACGTGTCCAGCACCACCGCCACCGAGCACTCGATAGAGGCGATGCCGAACGGCGCCTCCTGGAAGGGCACGTCCTTGTCGTCCATGTGATACGGGCTGTGATCGGTAGCGATCGCGTCGGCAGTGCCGTCCTCGACGGCCTCCCAGAGCATCTTCACGTCCCTGCGCGTCCTCAGGGGGGGGTTGACCTTGTAGGTCGAGGAGAAGCGCCCCACCAGCACGTAGTTCTCGTCAAGCGACAGGTGGTGCGGGGTTACGTCGCAGGAGACCGGCAGCCCCTCTCTCTTGGCTCGCCGTATCGCGTCGATCCCGTGCTCCGTGCTCACGTGCGTGAAGTGGACGGGGGAGTCCGTCTCGCGACACAGGGCGATGCCCCTCTCGATGTCGATGACCTCGGCCGAGGACGGCCAACCCTTCAGCCCGGACGAGGCGGAGACGGCGCCCTCGTTCACCTGCGCTCCTTCGGTGAGCGAGGGCTCCTCCGGGTGCTCCATTATCCTGACCTCGAGGTCCCTTGCGTAGCGCAGCGCGGTCTTCAAGAGACCGGCGTTGGACACGGGCGAGCCGTCGTCGGTGAAGAACACGGCGCCGGACTGCGCCATCAGGCCGAGCTCCGCTATCCTGACGCCCTTGCGCCCCCTGCTGACGCACGCCGCCGGCAGCACGCGCGCCCCTCCGGCGGACTCGCCGCGGGAGATCACGTACTCGACAGCGACCTGCGTGTCAACCGCCGGCTCCGTGTTCGGCATCGCCACCACCGTGGTGTAGCCTCCGGCGGCCGCCGCCCTGGCCCCGCTCGTCATGTCCTCCCGCCACTCGAAGCCAGGGTCGCGGAAGTGCGCGTGCAGGTCGATGAAGCCGGGGCAGACGATGCGCCCGGCGCAGTCGACCACATTGGCCCCTTCCTCCGCCAGCCCCGCGCCCCTGCGTGCCACGACCCCGTCCTTAACCAGGATGTCCTCGCGCTCCGTCCCCAGGGCGAAGCCGTCGAAGACCACGCCGTTCTTGAGTATGATGCTCATCGCGCACCCCCGAGGCAGAGATACAGAAGGGCCATGCGGACGGCGACGCCGCTGCGCACCTGGCCCAGGATGACGCTGTTCGGGCCGTCGGCGACGGAGGAGGCTATCTCCACTCCGCGGTTCATCGGGCCCGGGTGCATCACCACCGCGTTCTTCGAGGCCAGCGCGACAATGGAGTCGTTCGCGCCCCACCTCCTGTGATACTCGTCCGTCGAGGGGATCAGCCCCGCCTCCTGACGCTCCGCCTGTATCCTCAGGAAGTAGAGTATGTCCGCCCCGCGCGCGGCCTCCCGGACGTCCGGGACGTACTCCACGCCGATAGAGTCGGTGTCCTCCGGCATAAGGGTCGCAGGGCCGCAGAGCGTGACGGAGACGCCCATCCTGCGGAACGCCTGTATGTCCGACCTGGCCACGCGGCTGTGCAGAACGTCGCCGATGATCGCCATCTTCGCGCCGTTCAGGTCGCCGAGCCTCTTCCAGGCGCTGTGAAGGTCGAGCAGGGCCTGGGTCGGGTGGCCGTTGGTGCCGTCACCGGCGTTGATGATCGCCGCGCTGCGCAGCTTCTTCGCCAGGTAGTCGGGCACCCCCACCTGCCCGTGGCGCACCACCACCGCGTCCGCTCCCATGGACTCCAGCGTCCAGGCCGTGTCGCGCAGAGTCTCCCCCTTCGCGGCGCTGGACCCGGAGGAGGACCAGTTGACCACGTCGGCGGAGAGCATCTTCCCCGCCATCTCGAACGAAACCCGCGTCCTGGTGGAGTTCTCGAAGAAGCAGTTTACCACCATCTTGCCGCGCAGGGCGGGCGCCTTCTTGATCGGGCGGTTTATGATCTCCTCCATGTAGTTGGCCTGCTCCAGGAAGAACAGAAGCTCCTCCCTGGTCCACCCCTCCAGGCCGATCAGGTTCCTATGCCTCCACTCCACCGCCCGTACCTCCCTTGCGTTCGCAGATGACGACCGAGTCCTCTCCGTCAAGCTCCCTCACCCGCACCTCCACGCTCTCCTGGCGGGAGGTGGGGACGGCTCTTCCCACGTAGTCCGCCGCTATC
The DNA here is from genome assembly GCA_964458805.1 of uncultured Synergistaceae bacterium. Classification (GTDB taxonomy): domain Bacteria; phylum Synergistota; class Synergistia; order Synergistales; family Aminobacteriaceae; genus JAAYLU01. Next base: position 1,507 of record CAYWKH010000038.1, on the reverse strand, counting down.
GGCAGCTCCCTGTGACCCCGGTCGACCAGCACCGCGAGCTGCACCCTCTCCGGCCTGCCTAGGTCCGTGATCGCGTCCAGCGCCGCCCGAACCGTGCGCCCGGTGTACAGCACGTCGTCCACCAGCACCACTCGCCTGCCCGTAATATCGCACGGGAGGCTCGTGCTGCGCACCACCGGCTGATCCGAGAGTGTGGAGATGTCGTCGCGGTAGAGGGTTATGTCCAGCTCTCCCGTCGGGACCTCCGTCCCCTCGACCGCCCCGAGCATCTCCGCCAGGCGAGCCGCCAGGTGAACGCCGCGCCTCTGAATTCCAAGCAGGACCACGCCGTCAAGTCCCCTGTTCCTCTCGACTACCTCCACCGCGATTCGGCGAAGCGCCCGCTCCATGTCCCCCTCGGACATGACCGTCGCCTTGCAGGACCACCCCTGCCCTGACTTGCTTTTCACCATACCATCCCCCTTCGATAAAAAAAAGAGCCCCTCTCCCGACGGGAGAAAGGCTCGCAACACATCGTCCGACGATAAAAAAGAGGAGGCCTGCGCCCCGTGTCCGGGGCCTGAGCACAAGCTGGCATCGCGGCTTCCCCCTCTCATTTTTTGCTGGAGGAAGGATACCACAATCCGGGCGTTTTTGCGCGCCCCATCGAAAGAAATAGTATTCCGACTATTCGACCCCCAGCATAACGCTGTCGGCCTTTATCACGGCCACGACCTCCGAGCCCGCAGTTATGCCGAGGTTCTTCACCGAGTCGACCGTGACAACCGACACTATCGACTGGCCGCCGATGTCGACCGTGACCTGGGCCTCCACCGCGCCCTCTTTTATCGCAGTGACCTTCCCCTTGAGCTGGTTTCTCGCGCTAAGTCTCATATGAATCGCCCCCTTGGAAATTTCAGCCTACTGACCTCCGTCCATTGTCGCGGCTGGACGCCGGTCCGTCAAGCCGGCCTGGCCTCGGTGATCCGCATTTCCTCGTTGCCATTTCCCTTCCGGAAGCCGTTTCCGTCTTTTGAGAACGGACCGTGCAAAAGTTCCGCTTCCAGTGTAGTATTGATCCGAGCCATTAGTACGCGGAGTCCCGCTTTGCCTTTGAAGCAGGGAGGCATCCTCGATATGATAATAGTTTCCAGGCTGCATCATAACCGAGGCCTGAGCGAAGGACTCGATTCGAATTTGCACCATTATAAGGACTCAATCTTCCTGACGCCGCGAAAACGATCGAGCCCCCTGACGAAAGGAGCGACAGCCATGACTGAGATCACTCAAGGCGCGGACTATGCGCAACTCCTGGCCGAGGTTAAGGAGCGTGTCCGTTCTGCGCAGTACGCAGCGCTGAAAGCGGTCAACACGGAGCTGGTAGGGCTGTACTGGGATATTGGCAGGATGATCGCCGAACGGTAGGATGAAGCCGGATGGGGACGGTCGGTCGTGGAGAACCTGTCAGCGGATCTAAGACGAGAGTTTCCCGGAATCGCCGGTTTTTCCCCGCAAAACCTTTGGTACA
>CAYWKH010000037.1:0-19272 GCA_964458805.1 uncultured Synergistaceae bacterium | reverse complement strand
GCCGTCCACCGGCATGAGCAGCACGCCGTTGGAGTAGACCTCCGGAGCGGGCTTGTTTATCTTCTCGAAGAGTATGAACAGCCTCGACGCCGGAAAGGCGCCGGACAGGAAGACGTCTCCGCCGGTGATATAGGGGCGGACGAGGCAGTCCTCCGTCATCCTGGATATGCCCTCAAGGACCAGCGACTTAATGTCCTCCCCGGGAAGGGGAAGTGTGAGCGATGCGCTCGCGGCCGAGCGCAGGAGGCGCTCCAGGTGCGGCGTCAGCATCAGCGGCCTCCTGCGGAACGTGCTGATCGACTCGAACACGCCGACGCCCCTCAGGATGATGAAGTCCGTCACCGGCAGCGTTGCTTTCTCGATGGGCAGGAACTCGCCGTTTATATAGCACAGGGACATTGTGATTCACCTCGTAGTGTCTGTATTGGAACCTTTGCAGTATAAGGGTATCATAGGGAAAATGCACGCGGTCTCCGACGATTTTCACTCAGGGAGGATGATTATGTCGAAAACGGCGTTCCGCCGACTGGGTAAATTCTTTTTTATAGCAACGTCTATCCTGCTCCTGTCCTGCGGGGGCGCACCCGCCGCCGGCGACAGGAGCAGGGTGCTGATTCTGAACTCGTACCACAGCATATACCCCTGGACGGCCGAGGTCACGGAGGGAGTCCGCCAGGCGCTGCTCTCCGGGTTGGGGGAGGTCGGTTTCAGCGTCGAGTACATGGACACCAAGCATGACTTCCCAAGAGCCGCGCAGGCCGCCTTCCTGGACTACATGCAGAGTAAGTACTCGGCAAAGGACCTGGACCTCGTGATCTGCGTGGACGACGATGCCCTGGCTTTTCTGCACAGGGTTGGAAAGAGAGTGTTCCCGGGGGTGCCGGTCGTCTTCTGCGGGTTGAACAACCGGGGCCTGTACGACCCCGACCTGTACCCCAACGCGACCGGGCTGTTCGAGGACGTGGACATCCTAGGGACCGCGGAGTTGGCGCTGCGCCTGTTTCCCGGCTCCCGCAACCTGGCGCTGATCAGCGACATGTCGGACTCGGGCCTCGCGGTGCTGAGCAGGGCCAGGAGGGATCTGGCCGGGCTTGAGAGATACGTCAGGATAATCAACCTGTTGGGTCTATCGACGTCGGAGCTCCAGGATAGGCTGTCGGCCCTGCCGCCCGGCACTGTGATCCTGATGCTGCTTTACTTCCAGGACGAGGAAGGCAACTTCATCTCTCCCTCCCAGAGCGCCTCCCTGGTGAGAGACTCCTGCCCGAGCCCGCTCTTCTCCCTGTGGGACATGATGCCGGCGGCAGGCGCCTTCGGCGGAAATGTCCTGTCCGCTCGCAGACACGGCGAGAAGGCCGGCGAGATGGCGCTGCAGGTGCTGGCCGGCGTGCCCCCCGTGAATATCCCCGCCCGGGCCGACACTGAGTACGTGCCCATGTTCGACCACGGCGAACTGGCCCGCCTCGGCATACCGAAAGAGGACCTGCCGCGCGGATCAATTGTTATCAACGAGCCGGAGCAGGAGGGCATGCTGAACTCCAGGATAATCATCATTAACGCCGCCGTGCTTCTCTCCGGCGCCTGCTACGTGGCGCTGCTTATGATGAACGAGCGCCGCCGGAAGAGGGCCGCAAAGTCCCTCGCGGTCAGGAAGTCGATGTGGGAGGGGCTCTTCGGCAATTCACCCGACGCATATATAGTCTTCGACAGTGATAACCGGGTCCTCAACGTCAACGCGGCCTTCTGCAGGATGTTCGGCTACACCCCTGAGGAGGCGCTGGGGCGCGATGTAGACACCCTGGTGGCCGGGGGGCACGAGGAAGAAGCCGCGGCCAGGCTGGTGTCTCGGAAGGTGCAGCAGGGCGAGGCTGTAAGCATGGAGGGAGTGCGCCGCAGAAAGGACGGCGGAGCGGTGCAGGTCCACTTGCAGGGGGTCTCCTTCTCCCTGCCCGGGGGAGAGGTCCTGGGTTACGGCATATACACCGACATCTCCGCGCAGCGCAAGGGCGAGTTTGAGATGGAGGGCCTTATCCAGTCCGAGGCGGCGGTGGTCAGTATCTCCGGCACGCTCCTCTCCGGCGATTCCTACTCCGTGGTCCCCAGGGCGCTCGAGGAGGCGGCGAGCCTCGTAGGAGCCGACGAGGGCTTTTTCATCGAATTCGCCGAGACCGACTACATCGGCCGGGAACTGCTGCTGTCGGGCGGGAGGGCGATCTGGAGCTCCTCCCCCCACCTGTCCGATATACTGGCCCGGTCGGATATGGAGGCCATAAACCAGCGATTGCGGGGCGGGGGACGGCTGGTGCTCGACCACGAACGGCCATCCCCGATCGGGGACTCGCGGCGTCACGGCGAGCTGGCCAGGCTGTTCGGCTCTCCTCTGCACATTATGCCGGTGCTGTCCGAGGGCAGGGTCGCCGGCTGGGTGGGGCTGCACAGGGCGGGGGCGAGCCAGTCCAAGGCGCAGGATTCGGCCCTGGATGTCTTCTGCGACCTCGTGGGAAGCGTGCTGCAGCACGAGAGGCGTCAGTCGGCATCGGCGGAGCGCGCTCGAATCCTCGAGGGGACGTCGCGCGGAATAGTAGAGATCCTCGGCAGGACCCTCGCTATGAAGGACCCCTACACCGTGGGGCACCAGTTCGAGGTCGCGCGCCTCGCCCGCGCGATGGCCGTCAAGGGCGGCTTCGACGAGACGTTCCTGGACCGGGTGTACTACGGGGCGCTCGTCCACGACCTCGGCAAGATAGTCATACCCTCGTCGATCCTGTCGAAGCCGGGTCGTCTGAACCAGGTTGAGTTCGAGATAATAAAAAGACATGCTCTTCACGGGTGGGAGATCCTGTCCTCGGCCGAGTTCCCCTGGCCCCTTGCGGAGATCGCGGTGCAGCACCACGAGAGGATGAACGGATCCGGGTATCCCAACGGGCTCGTCGGAGCGGAGATAATAAGCGAGGCTCGCATCGTCGCGGTGGCGGACGTGGTCGAAGCGATGACGTCGCACCGCCCCTACCGCCCCGGGCTTGGGCTGGACAGGGCGCTCGACGAGGTCAACAGCGGCAGCGGAATCCTGTTCGACCCGCTGGCCGTCGAGCTGTGCCTCGCGGTGATGGAGGACGGCTTCCAGTTCGACGAAAAGAGCTACGAAATATCCCTGATCTGACCTTTATGCCTAACAGCAAGTAATGTATAATGAGTTCTGTAAATAGCTGTTGAATCTGAATACAGGGTATAACTCGCCTAACAGCAAAGGGGAGGGTCCGTATGTTGCTTCGCGTTCTAGCAATCAACCCGGGTTCCACCAGCACCAAGATCGCCTGGTTCAAGGACGGCCTCGAGGAGTGGAGGGAGACGGTCCGTCACGATCCGGACGCGCTGTCCGAGTTCCCCTCCGTCGCCGGCCAGTTCCAGTTCCGCCTGGACACCATAGCCGAGGCGGTGGCTTCGAGGGGGGCCTCGCTAGACGACCTCTCCGCGGTCGCGGGCCGGGGAGGCCTGGTCGAGCCGGTCCCCGGCGGAACCTACCGAGTGGACGACGCCCTGCTGAAGCGCCTGAGGATGGGCAAGCCGTGGGAGCACGCCTCGAACCTGGGGGGCATACTTGCCGACGCCATCTGCCGCCCCAGGGGAATCCCCGCCTTCATCGTGGACCCGGTGGCGGTGGACGAGATGGACCCTGTCGCCAAGGTCACCGGGCTTCCCGACCTTCCGAAGGCCTCGCTGGGGCACGCCCTGAACGTAAAGGCCACCGTCCGCCGCGCGGCGAGGGATCTTGAAAAGGACTGGGACGAGCTCAACTTCATAGTCGCACACGTCGGCGGAGGTATCACGGTCTGCGCCCACGAGAGGGGGCGCATGGTCGATCTGAACAACGCGAACGACTTCGGCCCGTTCTCCCCCGAGAGGGCGGGCGGTCTCCCTGCAGGTGACTTTCTGCGCCTCTGCTTCGATGGCGGCCGCACGGAGAAGGAGATGCTGAGGAGGGTCGTCGGCGGGGGCGGGCTCGTGGCCTACACCGGCACCAGCGACGTCCGGGAGGTCAAGGACCTTGTCTCCAAGGGGGACGAGGGAGCGAGGACTGCCTACGAGGCTATGGCCTACGGCGTGGCCCGGGAGATAGGGGCCATGGCGGCGGCGGTCTCCGGCAGGGTGGACGCCATCCTGGTAACCGGGGGGGTGGCCTACGACGGGGACTTCGTCTCCAGGGTGCAGCGGCGCGTGCAGTGGATTGCGCCGGTGCTGGTCTACCCGGGCGAGGACGAGATGCCCGCGCTGGCCGAGGGCGCATTTCGCGTCCTCAAGGGCGAGGAGAGGGAAAAAATCTATTCCGATTACGCAACAGGAGGGGATCGTCGATGACCGCAGACGTCAAGGGCTCCTCCCGCCCTGCGGGGGAGGGGCTTGATTTTCTGATCGCGGAGAGCAAGAAGGGCCGCCCCATGACGCTCGCCCTGGCCTGTCCCTACGGGGACGACGCGCTGGGGGCCGCATGCAGGGCCCAGCGCGAGGGAGTGGCCAGGGCTGTACTCATAGGCGACGCGGCCAGGATACGTTCGACGGCGGAGCGCGACGGGTGCGACATAACCGGGATAACCCTGGTCGACGAGCCTGACGACGACAGGGCGGTGGAGGCGAGCGTGAGGATGGTCTCCTCGGGCGAGGCCGACTTCCTCATGAAGGGCCTTGTCAAGACCTCCACCCTGCTGAAGGCGGTACTGGACAAGGAGTGGGGCTTGAGGACCGGTTCCCTGCTGTCGCACCTGTTCCTGTTCGAAATAGCCACTCTGGGCGGCAGGGTGATAGGTGTGTCGGACGGCGGCATGAATACCTACCCGGACCTGGGGGCGAAGGTGAAGATCATCGAGAACGCCGTCGCCTGCTTTCACAGGATAGGGACCCCGCAGCCCAAGATCGCGGCGCTGGCCGCGGTGGAGGCGGTGAACCCCGACATGAAGGCCACGCTGGAGGCCGCCGCGCTGGCCAAGATGAACGAGAGGGGACAGATCAAGGGGTGCCTGGTGGACGGGCCGCTGGCGCTGGACAACGCGGTCAGCGAGGAGGCCGCGCGCATCAAGGGCATCTCCTCCCCGGTGGCCGGCTTCGCCGACATGCTGCTGGTCCCGGACATCGAGTCGGGCAACTTCGTGGGCAAGGTCCTGATGTACATGACGGGCGGCAAGGGGGCCGGGGCGATCCTGGGGGCGAGAAAGCCCATCGTCCTCACCAGCCGCTTCGACAGCGTGGAGACCAAGCTGCTCTCGATCTCCCTCGGCGCGGTAGTCGCCCGAGGGTAAACAATAACTCATCTCTGGAGGGGGATTTCGTTCATGGAACAGATTCGTTCGCTTTCGCAGCTTTTGGAGCACGCTAAGAAGATCGGCGCCGAGAAGGGACCCAAGAAGCTCTCGGTGGCGATGGCCGAGGACGCGGGCCTGCTTACCGCCATCGAAGAGGCCAGGAAGGCCGGCTTCGCCGAGGCCATACTCGTCGGCAACGGCGACAAGATGAAGGCCGCCGCGGACCAGGCGGGGGTCAACCTCTCCGACTACGAGCTGATCGACGAGCGCGACGAGCCGGCGATGGGGATCGCCGCCGTTACCCAGGTGTCGTCCAAAAAAGCGGACATCTACATGAAGGGGCAGATCCACACGAACAACTTCCTCCGCGCCATGCTCAACAAGGAGTGCGGCCTGCGGAGGGGCAAGAACACCATCTCCCACTGTTACTTCCACAGCGTCGAGGGGTTCGACCGGGTCTTCTTCATCGCCGACGCCGCCTTCAACATGTACCCCGACCTGGCGGCCAAGGCGGACATCACCCAGAACACGGTCGGCCTCGCAAGGGCGTTCGGAGTGGCCGAGCCCAAGGTCGCGGTGCTTGCCGCGGTCGAGGTGGTCAACCCGGACATGCCCGCCACCCTGGAAGCAGCCGCGCTGACCCAGATGAACCGGCGCGGCCAGATAAAGAACTGCATAGTCGACGGCCCGTTCGCCCTCGACAACGCGGTCAGCGAGGAGTCCGCCCGCACGAAGGGGATAGTATCCCCGGTCGCGGGAAAGGCCGACATCTTCATAGTGCCGAGCATAGACTCCGGCAATATGCTTGCGAAGGCCATAGTCTACTTCTCGAAGAACGAGACCGCAGGTCTGATCCTGGGCGCGTCCGCGCCGATAGTGCTCACCAGCAGGGCCGACTCCACAAGGTCCAAGCTGCTCTCCATAGCGGCCGCGGTGGCCCTCTCCGACTTCCAGAAGTAGGCCGAGGCGATGAGAATCCTCGCGCTGAACCCGGGCTCCACCAGCACCAAGGTCGCGCTGTTCGAGTGCGACGCTCCCGCCTGCGGTGGGGTGAGGGAGGCCTGGAGCGATACCCAGCGTTACGACGCGGACGTCCTGGGGCGCTTCGCGGGAGTGATGGAGCAGGAGGAGTTCCGCCTCTCGGAGATACGCAGGTGCCTTGAAGAACGCGGCGCGCACCCCTCGCGGCTCGACGCGGTCGTGGGCAGGGGCGGACTTCTCAAGCCCATAGAGAGCGGGACCTACGAGGTCAACGAGGAGATGCTGGCGGACCTGCGAAGCTGCAGATGGGGGGCGCACGCCAGCAACCTCGGCGCGCCGCTCGCGGTGCGGCTGGCCTCCGAGGGAGGGGACATCGCCGCGTTCATCGTGGACCCTGTCGTAGTCGACGAGATGATGCCGCTGGCGCGCCTGTCGGGGCTGCCGGAGATAGAGCGCCGCTCCATATTCCACGCCCTGAACCAGAAGGCCGTCGCCAGGAGGGTGGCCGTCGAGCTGGGAAGGCCCTACGACGAGTGCAACCTGGTAGTGGCCCACATGGGCGGCGGCATATCCGTCGGAGCACACGAGAAGGGGCGGGTGGTCGATGTGAACAACGCCCTCGACGGAGACGGACCCTTCTCCCCTGAGCGAGCGGGAAGCCTTCCGGTAGGGGGGCTGATCAAAATGGCCTTCAGCGGCGATCACGAGCAGGCCGGGCTGCTGAAGATGCTGACCGGCAAGGGGGGCCTGGTGGCACATCTCGGGACGAACGACCTCAGGGAGGTCGTTCGCCGTATGGACTCGGGCGACGAGAGAGCTCGCCTGCTGTTCGAGGCCATGGCCTACCGCATAGCGAAGGAGATAGGCGCCTGCGCCGCGACCCTTGGCGGCGAGGTGGACGCCATAGTGCTGACCGGCGGGCTGGCCTACAACGAGCGCTTCACCGGCCTGATTCGGGAGAGGGTGGAGTTCGTCTCTGAAGTGAAGGTCTACCCGGGCGAGGACGAGATGCTGGCCCTCGCCGAGGGGGCGTACCGGGTCCTCTCCGGGTCGGAGCAGGCTCGAAGGTACACCAGGAAATAACCAGAGAATATTCGGAAATCGAGGAGAGGCGATCGCGATGACACTGACCTACGACCCTCACTACTATCCGCACCCGTCTAGGAGAAATGTGACCTACGGCTCTCGGGGGATGGTGTGCACATCTCATCCGCTGGCGGCGAACGCCGGTCTCGACATCCTGAAGACGGGCGGCAACGCAGTGGACGCGGCTGTCGCGACCGCAGCCGCCCTGACGGTGGTGGAGCCGACCGCCAACGGAATAGGCAGCGACGCCTTCGCGCTCGTCTGGAAGGACGGGAGACTGTCGGGCCTGAACGCGAGCGGCCCCATCCCCGCGGCCGTGACGATGAAGCTCGCCGAATCCCTGGGTTGGGCGGACTCCGGTCAGATGCCCAAGTTCGGCTGGGCGCCCGCCACCGTCCCGGGCGCGCCGGCCGCGTGGGCGGAGCTGACCGCGAAGATGGGCAGGCTCTCCCTCGCCCGGAACCTGGCGCCGGCGGTGGAACTCGCGCGACTGGGGCACGCCGTGTCGGTGGGCACCGCGCGCTACTGGGAGCTCGGGATCAAAAGGTACCAGGATGAAAAGGGGGAGGAGTTCCGCGCCTGGTTCGAGGCCTTCGCCCCGGAGGGGCGCGCCCCGCGGGCCGGCGAGCTCTGGAGATCCGAGGAGCAAGCCTCCACTCTTGAGCGGATTGGCGACAGCGGGGCCCGCGACTTCTACGAGGGGGAGATCGCGGGGAAAATTCTCGAGGCTGCGCGAAGGACCGGGGGATACTTCGCCGAGGACGATCTGGGGGCCTTCTCCCCCGAGTGGGTCGAGCCGATCGGAGTGAACTACAGAGGTTGCAGGGTCTGGGAGATTCCCCCGAACGGACAGGGGATCGCGGCCCTCATAGCCCTGTCGATACTGGACGGGTTCGATTTCCAGTGCCGGGACCACCCCGAGACCGTCCACCGCCAGCTGGAGGCGATGAAGGCAGCTTTCGCGGACGCGCACAGGCACGTCGCGGACACCCGCTTCTGCCATGTTCCGTCCATTGGGCTTCTTGAGCCATCCTACGCGGACTCGAGGCGGGGCCTCATCGGCGACCGGGCGGCGGACTGGAGGGCCGGCGAGCCGAGGCCGGGCGGCACGGTCTACCTGTGCGTCGCTGACGGCGAGGGGACCATGGTCTCCTATATACAGAGCAACTACATGGGGTTCGGCTCCGGCGTGGTGATACCGGGCACGGGAATAGCCCTCAACAACCGCGGCTTCTGCTTCTCGCTCGACGCCGGACACCCGAACGCGCTTGAGCCCGGCAAGAGGCCGTACAACACAATTATTCCGGGCTTCCTGACGAAGGACGGCGCCCCGGTGGGCCCGTTCGGAGTCATGGGGGGATTCATGCAGCCGCAGGGGCATGTGCAGGTTGTAATGAACACCCTGGACTTCGCGATGAACCCTCAGCAGGCTCTGGACGCGCCCCGCTGGCAGTGGACCGGGGGGGTGGAAGTGCTCGTCGAGAACTCCTTCAACCCCGACCTGGCGCACAGCCTGCGCCGCAGGGGGCACGGGGTGAAGTACGAGATGGAGCCGGCGTCATTCGGAAGGGGACAGATAATCTGGAGGACATCCGACGGGACCCTGGCCGGCGCGACAGAATCAAGAACCGATGGATGTGCCGCCGCTTGGTGATGGGGCACGACTGATTGACGTAACATACGAAATCATGCTAGTAATACCACGCTTGCGCAAGGGTGTTACTTGTTATAACATCCCTCGAACAGTGCGGAGAATCGGGGTCGAGGAGGAACGCCATGCGCATGGTAATTCCGGTGGGGGAGATACGCCCGCCATGGATTATTGATGAAGATATACTCTCGGCGAGCGGCGTCACCCTTGTGAGGCGAGGCGTGCGGGCGACCGAGTCGCTGAGGCGCGCGATGCTCCGAAACGGGATAACCACGGTGCGCGTGCGCCTGGGGGAGGACCGCGAACCCGTAAAGCCCCCCATCCCCGCAGCCTTGGCGCTTCAGGCGCGGCGCGGGGTCCAGAAGCTCATAATTCGGACCATGCGCGACAGGACCATCTCCTCCAACCTTCTCTCGTACCTCATCGCGCAGATGTCCGTGGTGGTGGAGGCTATCTTCTCGGGAGAATCGCCCGTCTTCTCGGAGTTGCACTCCCTCTCGGATCACGATGCCTACACATACGAGCACTCATGGTCGGTCGCGCTGTTCTCCCTGGTGCTGGGACGGGTCGCCATGGAGGCCGGCGTCCTGAAGAGGCTTGACTACACTGACCGCCTCAACCTCGGCATCGGGGCGGTGCTACACGATATCGGCAAGACCCTCATCTCCCCGTCCATCCTGAACAAACCCGGGCCGCTGAACGACGACGAGTGGAAAATTATGCGGAGACACCCGCAGGACGGGTTCGACCTTCTGCGCCCCTACACGTCGCTCATGCCGATGGTTAGAGCTATAGTGGCCTTTCACCATGAACGACTCGACGGCAAAGGATACGGGCTGGTCGACGGGAACACTCTGCCGGGGGAGAGAATCCCCATGTTGGTCCGAATAGTGACTATCGCTGATGCGTACGACGCCATGATCTCCACCAGGCCCTACAAGAGGGGCAGGTTGCCCTTCGAGGCGCTCGAGATACTCCAGGAGAGGGCGGGGGATCAGTTCGACCCGGGACTCGCGCCGCTGATGGAGCAGGTGGTGGTCCCGTTCCCGGAGGGAGCCCTGCTGCTCATGGGAGACGGTGCGATTGCCTCGGTCCTGTCACCCGGCGGACTGGACGCGCGACATCCGAGGCCGGTCTGCCTGGTGGTCGGCACCTTTGACCGCGGCTCGAGGCTGCGGCCGGGGCAGACCTTCACCCTCGAGGAGCGCGGGTCGGTGGTGCTTGGCGCCACTACCCCGGATGAAATGGTGGCCGCGACGACGCAGGAGAGGAGGGGAAAGCCCGTGATCCACTCGGCGATCCCCCCATGGGACAGCCTCTTTGTCGGCGCCCTGGAGCGAGCGGATGCCGGAAGCCTGGCGCCCCAAAGCGCAGGATGACAGGCACGCCCCGCATTGGGGGAATTTTCTCTCTGCGCGATTGCACAGAGGCGGTTTTTCAATTATACTTATCGCAAAAAATTGAAGGGAGGGACCGGGGTTGAACGTCGATGCCTATCTCGCCGTCGCCAGGGGCGACCGCGAGTCCGACCTGGTTCTCCGTGGCGCCCGCGTCGCGAACGTGTTCACCCTTGAATACGAGGAGACCGACGTGGCGGTGTACGGAGGGCGCATCGCCGGGGTCGGCGCGGGCTACCGCGGAAGGGTGGAGGAGGACCTGTCCGGGTTCGTGCTGACACCTGGCTTCCTTGACGGGCACTGTCACGTGGAGAGCACCATGCTCACCCCGGCAGGATTCTCCGAGTTGACAGCGGTGCGCGGGACCACGGGCGTGGCCGCAGACCCGCACGAGATAGCCAACACCTGCGGCATGGCCGGGGTGGAGTACATGTGGCGAGAGAGCCTGGACTGTCCGATCGACCTCCTGTTCTCCGCCCCCTCCTGCGTGCCCGCGTCGTCCTTCGAGTCGCCTCTGGAGCCGCTGGACGCCTGCGCCATACTAGAGATGTTCGAGAGAGGGCTGTGCAGCTCGCTGGGCGAGGTTATGAACTACCCCGGCGTCATAGGGGGCGACCCGGCGGTGTGGGCCAAGCTGTACGCGTCCGGCGGACGTCCGCGGTCGGGGCACGCCCCGGGATTGACCGGCAGGGACCTCTGCGCCTACCTTCTGTCTGGTTGCGACTCGGATCACGAGAGCTTCACGCTGGAGGAGGGCCGCGAGAAGCTGCGCCGCGGAATGTGGCTGATGATCCGCGAGGGCGCCACGGAGAAGAACTTGCAGGAGCTCGCGCCCCTCGTGGTGGAGAACGAGGCGAGGTCGAGCCGCTGCATGATGGTGAGCGACGACCTGTCGGCCCGCTACCTGAGGGACTGCGGACACATGGACGAGAAGCTGCGCCGCGCGGTTGAATGCGGAATCTCCCCGCTCGCCGCGCTGAGGATGATCACCCTGTCGCCGGCGGATTACTTCGGCTGGCGCGACAGGGGGGCCGTCGCCCCCGGCAGACTGGCGGACCTGGTCGCTGTGGACTCCCTCGAGACGTGCCGCGCCAGGAGGGTCTGGAAGCGCGGCAAGCTGATCGCGGAGGACGGCAGGCTCCTTGGAGGGCCGGTCCCGCGCTTCACGCCGCCCGCTATTTCCACCAGGACCCTTGCCGCGCCGAGCGAACAGGATTTCAGGATTCTCGTCCCGCAGGGGATGAAGATCCGGGTGATCGGCTTGAAGAGGGACCAGGTGGTCACCGAGCACCTGGTGCTGCCGCCCACGATACGGGACGGCCTGGCCGTGACCGACCCCGGGCGCGACCTGGCCTGGCTGGCGGTAATGGAGAAGAACCGGGGCACGGGCAGGATGGCGGTGGGCTTCGTGCAGGGACTCGGCCTGAGGGAGGGCGCGATATGCTCCTCCGTGGCGCACGACGCTCACAACTACATCGTCGCAGGCATGGACGTCCGGTCGATGCGAAGAGCATTCGCCCTGCTCATCGAGCTGGGGGGAGGCATCGGCGCGGTCAGGGGCGACGACGTGCTTGCCTCTCTCTCACTTCCGGTCGGAGGTCTCATGAACGCCTCTCCCGCGGACGGAGTGATAGCCGGGTTCGAGGAGGTGGAGAGAGCTGCGGGGACCCTGGGCACGGAGCTGGAACACCCCTTCATGGCCCTGAGCTTCCTGTCGCTGTCGGTGATCCCGGAGCTAAAACTCACGGACCAGGGGTACGTCGATCTCGGCAGGGGGGGGATACAGTCGTTGTTTGTAGGAGCATGATCGTAAAATTCTACACAGAAAGGCAGGTATCATAATGTCATTTTTGGAGAAACAGTTCAGGCTCAAGGAGTGCGGGACGGACGTCAAGACCGAGGTAATGGCGGGAATAACCACGTTCATGACGATGGCTTATATCATCTTCGTCAACCCCGGTATTCTGTCCAACGCCGGGATGCCCTTCGGGGCGGTGATGACAGCAACGTGTCTCTCCGCGGCCATAGCGACCTACCTCATGGCCTTCATGGCCAACTACCCGATCGCGCTGGCGCCGGGCATGGGCCTCAACGCCTTCTTCGCCTTCGGCGTGGTGCTGGGACTGGGGATCTCCTGGCAGGTCGCCCTGGCGGCGGTGTTTGTCGAAGGAATTCTGTTCATACTCTTGACCCTAACCAAGCTCCGGGAGAGCGTCGTCAACGACATACCGACGTCGCTGAAGATAGGAATTGCGGCAGGAATCGGCCTTTTTATCGCGTTTATAGGCCTGCAGGGCGCCGGGATAATCGTCAAGGACGACGCGGTGCTCGTGGCGCTAGGCAACCTCAAGAGCCTGGAGGTCGGCCTTGCGATAGCCGGTTTCTTCATCATGGCCGTGCTGCAGGCCCTGAATGTCAGAGGCGCTATACTTATCGGGATCTTGGCGGTCACCGCCGCGGCCATTCCTCTCGGCGTGGCACAGGCGCCCGAGAGCTTCATATCCACCCCCCCGTCGGTGATGCCAACATTTATGCAGATGGACTTCTCCGGCCTGTCAAACCCCAACTTCTGGATTGTAATGTTCTCTTTTTTCTTCGTCGACTTCTTCGACACGGTGGGGACGCTTGTCGGAGTCACCAAGCGCGCCGACATGCTCGACTGCAACGGCTGTCTGCCCAAGGCGCGCGAAGCCCTGATGGCTGACGCGGTCGGCACCGTGGCAGGCGCCGTGCTGGGCACCTCGACCGTGACCTCCTACGTCGAGAGCGCGAGCGGCGTGGAGGTGGGCGGCAGGACCGGTCTGACGGCCTTCGTCACGGCGACCCTGTTCATGCTGGCCCTCTTCTTCTCGCCCATCGTGGCGATCGTGCCGTCCTGCGCGACGGCCCCGGCGCTGGTCCTGGTCGGGGTCTTCATGATGATGAGCCTCAAGGACCTGGACTACGGCAACTGGACCGAGCTCGTCCCGGCCTGCATTGCCATCATGGTCATGCCGTTCAGCTACAGCATCGCCGTGGGCATAGAGTTCGGGATCATCTCCTACGTGGCGATAAAGATCCTCAGCGGAAAGATGAAGGATGTCAGCGCCATCATGGTCGGGCTGGCGGTGATATTCATCGCCAAGGAGCTGCTCTTCTAGCAACGGACGGAAAAGGAGCGCCCTGCAGGGCGCTCCTTTATTGTCGTCACGAGGCGTGTTTTTTGCCTGGGGATCCCAACCCGATCCCGTCATCACTGCCCGCCGCCGTTGCGCTCTCCGTTCCACGACTCTATCCCCGAGGGAGGCACTGCGAAACGGACCCTTGAACCGGGGCGCAATTTCAACGCCTGGTATGATTCAGACGGGTGTTCCGCCTGCCAGATTATCCCGTGCTCGGAGGTCAGGTAGAGCCGCATCGCCCCGCCCAGCGCCGTGATCTCCTCGACGACTGCCGGGAAGACGTTGCCTCGGAGGTCGGGATCAACCGGGATGTCCGGGTAGAGTATGCGTATCATGTCCGGCGCAACGAAGACCAGGCTTTCGCCCGTCCTGTGCGTGCCGCCGCCAAGCGCGAGCGACAGCCCGTCCCCCTCGAAGCGGTAGCCGCAATCGCCGCGCTCGCTGTCGCAGCCGATTATCCTGCCTCTGAACAGGTTCCCCCATCCGAGGGCGCTCCAGGCCTCTCCACGCGCGCCCTTCTCCCACAGCCGTTCTACCGGAAAACTCTCCTCTGTCAGCCCGTCTCGGATCACGAAGACCCTGTCTCCAAGCGAGCAGAGATCCTCGATCTGGTGCGTTACGTAGAGCATAGGTATGCCCGCCTCGGCTCGAATCTCCCTCAGCTCTCTGCGAAGACTGCGCCTGAGAGGCCCGTCCAAAGCGCTGAACGGCTCGTCGAGCAGCAGCAGATCGGGCTCGGCCGCCAATGCGCGCGCGAGAGCCACCCTCTGACGCTGCCCCCCGGAGAGACGGGACGGAATCCTGTCCTCGAAACCCTCCATCCTCATGCGGGCCAGCCACAGAGCCGCCCTCTCGCGCCCGGCCCTGCCTTTTGGCAAAGCGTAGGCGACGTTTTCCAGCGCCGTCATGTGAGGGAAGAGTGCGAGCCCCTGGAAGAGCAAGCCTACACCCCTCTCTCTCGGTGGCAAGTTCACCCCTCCCGCGGACGAATAGAGGGTCCTTCCGCCTAGAGTAAGAAGCCCCTCTTTCGGGGTGCGCAGCCCCGCGATGGTCCTGAGGGTCATGCTCTTTCCCGAGCCGCTTCGACCGAACAGCACCCCAGTCTCCTCTTTCAGAAGCAGCCTCACTCGCATGGAAAAACCGCCGAACGAATCGGAGAAGTCCGCATCAAGCATGACGCCCGTTCCTCCCCTCTTCAAGAAGCCTGACCAGGTAGAGGCTGGCGAACCCCGCGCCTATCAGCAGTAGCGAAGCGGCATGAGCTCCAGCGAAGTCCAGGGTCTCCACCCGGTTGTAAATGTAAAGGGGCAGAGTCTGAGTCCTTTTCGGGATGTTCCCGGCGATCATCAGGGAGACGCCGAAATCGCCGAGGGCTCGGGCGGACGACAGGGCCAGTCCGACCAGCAGGGTTCGGCGGGCCAGCGGAAGGGTTATGGTGCGGAAGACTGTCCACTCACCCTTGCCGAGCGTGCGCGCCGCATCCTCCAGCTCGCGCTCCACTGAGGCGAACGCAGCGCGGGCGGACTGGATCATGATGGGGAGTGCGGAGACCACCGCCGCCAGCACCAGCGCGCGGAAGGAGAACAGGATGCCGAGATGCTTCAGCATGGGCGATTTGCCGATAGCAAAGAGCAGGTAGAAACCCATGACAGATGGAGGCAGTATCAGCGGAAGCTGCACCAGGAGGGAGACGAATCCCTTGCCCGGGAAGTGCGCCCGGGCAAGGATCCATCCAGCGCCGCCCCCCAGAATAACAAGCAGGGGGACGGCGAAGCATAATACACGCAGGCTGAGAAACAGCGGGGTGATCATCGTACCTGCCAAACAGAGCCGCCTAGTGGCGATATGGGGTAAAATGGGGCAGCGAAGATAATAGTCTTCAAACGGGAATAATCTCCTTCAGTCTGGATGTGATCAAGCTGTCTCAGGACACGAAAACCGCACAAAAGAAAGAGAGCGCGAAGAGAGCCTTCATCATCAAGCTGGTCAAACAGACGTTGATCCTAGTCCTGTGCGCCGGCCTGCTGGTCGCCTTCCTGATCGTGGGCGAGCTGCTGTACAAGGATGTCGGATTCGACTGGTCGGAGTCCACTCTCGTCAAGATGATAATAGAGCGCAGGACCGGGATCCCCTTCTTCGACTGAGTCCTGTGCCTCAGGGTGCCATGAAGCCGTACTTCTCGAGGAAGGGGAGCGACTCGGAGGAGCGGATGAACTCCCAAAACTCCGCCGCCGCAGAGGATGCCCGACCCCTTACGAGCCCTCCGAACAGTGTCTGAGGCTCGGCGTCCAGCAGCGTCCAGGTTCCCTCACCGAGCGAGGCCGCAGTGCTCAGGGGCAGGATGGCCAGGTCCGCCGCGCCGCTTTTTGCGGCCAGACCGGTCTTCAGCACATCTCCTCCTATGAAAAGCCTTCCATCTGTCTCCAACTCCCCGAGCAGGCCCTTTTCGGACAGGTAGGACCGGGCTCTCTTCCCGAAGGGAGCGGTCTCGGGATTGGCAATTGCGACGCTCTTCGTCTTGTCTCCGAGCAGATCGAGAGAGGGTGAAGCCTCTCCGGAGTGCCAGAGTACAAGCGGCATTGCCGCGAATGGAAGGGGAGATCCTTCCAGCAGCTCCCTTTCCTCCGCGTATCGCGCCCACTCCTCGTCGGCGCTGAGAAACAGGTCGAACGGCGCCCCTGTCTCGATCTGCCTGGCCAGGTTGCCTGACGCCCCGAAGACACCCTCGAGCTCCGTGCCTCGAGCTTCGTTGAACCACGGCAAGGCCTCCGCGAGCATCGACTGGAGCGATGCGGCTGCCGCTACGGTACCTGTCCTGTCATCGGCGGCGACGCTCGACGTACCAAAGGCGAATGCGATGATCATAGAGCAGATGAACAGCCTGTTAAGAAAAACCCTCATACGAAACCCCTCCTAAATGCAACATGGTTGCATTATTGTAGCGCCGTAGTCGATTCTTGGCAAGTGGTCTGAACGTCATACGGAGTCAGGGAGGTATCGCCGGCGGAAAAACCGCGTGATCGCATCAGGTATCTACTCTCTCGATAATCCCGCGTCTCAGGAAGATCCTCTTTCGTGTCACTCCGTCGAGCCACTGCAGGTCGTGCGTTGCTATGAGGGGAAGGGTGCCCCAGAGTTTGCGTGCGTAGAGTATGACTCGAGCTATAAGCTGCGCGTTCTCCTCGTCGACGTTGGCGGTCGGCTCGTCCAGCAGCAGCACCTTCGTCCTGAGCACCAGGCGCGAGGCGAGCGCAACTCGCCGGGCCTCCCCGCCGGAGAGCTGGTGCCACTCCCTCCGCGCGAAGTCAGGGGAGAGGCCGACCATCTCCAGCGCCTCGACGACCCTGTCGCGGGTATCTTTAACTCCCCGGGCCTTGAGTCCGTAAGCGACGTTCTCGAATACGGAACGCCTCAGCAGGTAAGGGTCCTGCATCAGCATCGTTACGCTCAGCGCGTCCTTGCCGTCGATATCGGCCCTTTCCCCCATGAAAAGAAGGTTCCCCGAGATGGGAGGCATAAGGAAGGCCAGGAGGTTCAGCAGGGTGCTCTTGCCGCTGCCGTTGTGCCCCACGAACGCCACCGGGCCGTCGTCGTACAGGGAGAGCGATTCCACGTGCAGCACCGCCTTCCCCTCGTACCCGCAGACGATGTCCTTGAGCTGGTATACCGGGGTCCCCGCGCCCATCGTCACGCCGCGCTCCTTCCGCGCAGGAACGACACGCTCCAGTTGAGTACGAAGGAGAGGCTGAGCAGCAGGACGCCCAGCGCTATCCCGGTGGCGAAGTTGCCCTTGCCGGTCTCAAGGGTTATCGCGGTGGTGATGGTCCTGGTGTGCCACTTGATGTTCCCCCCCAGCATCATCGAGACGCCGACCTCCGCTGTGACGCGGCCGTAGGCGGTGACCGCGGCGAGGAGTATCTGGTGGCGAGCCTCCCAAAGGGTGGAGAGCAGCAGGCGACGTCCGCGCGCGCCCAGCGTGAGCAGTGTGAATCGAAGGCGCCTGTCGGTATTCTCGACGGCGGAGGCGGTGAGCGCCATGATTATCGGCAGGGCCAGTATCGTCTGGCCTATGGCCATGCCGCTCGTGGTGAACAGCAGCTCGAACGAGCCCAGCGGCCCCCTGTTCGAGATGAAGGCGTAGACGAACAGGCCGACCACGACGGTAGGGATAGACAGCAGGGTATCGACGAGCAGGCGGACTGCCCTTTTCCCGGGAAAAGAGAAGTGCCCCAGAACGAATCCGGCAGGTATGCCGATCAGCAGGGAGACAACCATGGAAAGGCTGGACAGCTTGAGGGTCTCGAAAACCGCGGACCAGACCTCCTCGTCGCCTGAGAAGAGCAGGTCGAACCCCTGCAGAAAACCTTCGGTTAGGAAATTCAAAGTCATGCACCCTTTCAAGACGGCCGGCGCACCGGCTTTGCGTATTCCGGACGGGGAGCTTATTGTCCATGGGACGGTATGTTATGGTATCATATCCATACGCGTTACAAATCACATGTTATCAGGAGGCAGAAGATGAAATTTAGCAAGTTGTTCGCGGTTGTGCTGGCCTTAACGTTGCTCTTCGTAGGGCCGGGAGCGGGCTCGGCGGCCGAGGTGCTGCGCATGGCGACGACCACCAGCACCGACAACACCGGGTTGCTCGACTACCTGGCGCCGCTGCTGCTCGAGGAGAAGGGGATAGAGCTGCAGTGGGTCGCGGTCGGGACGGGCAAGGCGCTGGAGTACGGCAGGAACGGCGACGTGGACGTCCTGCTGGTCCACGACCCCGAGGCCGAGGCCAAGTTCGTGGCCGAGGGGGCGGGGGTCAACCGGAGGCAGGTCATGTTCAACGACTTCATAATTGTCGGGCCCGACTCGGACCCTGCGAAGGTGCGCGGCCTGTCGGTCACCGAGGCCTACAAGAAGATAGCCCTGGAGGCCGCGCCGTTCGCCAGCCGGGCGGACAAGTCCGGCACACACATGGCGGAGCTGCGCCTCTGGGCAGCGGCGGGGATGCCGGAGCCGGACAGGGAGAAGTGGTACATCCAGACCGGGCAGGGAATGCTCGAGACCCTGATGATAGGCGCGGAGCGCAAGGGTTACGTGTTCACCGACCGGGGCACCTTCATCAAGTACCAGGACGCCCGGAAGGACGCCTCGGACCTGGAGATTGTCATCGAGGGCGACGACTCGCTGAAGAACCAGTACAGCGTCATCGCGGTGAACCCGGCGAAATGGGAGAACATACGCTACGACCTGGCCCTCCAGTACATCGACTGGATGGTCTCCCCCTCGACCCAGAAGGCCATCGCCGACTTCTCCCTGCTGGGCAAGCAGCTTTTCTTCCCCAACGCGGAGCGCTAGGGCCCGCGGCAGGACGACAGTTGTAACGCGAGCGTCCGCCCGCCTGCCAACGGCGGGCGGACGCTTTTTTATACACTGCTCGGTCAAGCCCCTGCGACCCAGCCAAGAAGCCGCTCTATCTCCTCGGGCGGGGCCGGCATGCAGAAGTGAAAGCCCTGCGCCTCGTCGCAGCTCTCCTCCCGCAGGAAGTCCATCTGCGCCTCCGTCTCAACGCCCTCCGCGAGGGCCGATATCCCGAGCGCCTTCGCCAGCCTTATCATTATTGCGGCGATCGTCCTGTCTCTCTCGCTCACCACCGCGTCGTGCACGAACTGCATGTCTATCTTGATCCGGTCGAGTCGGAACTCCTTCAG
>CAYWKH010000036.1:0-19431 GCA_964458805.1 uncultured Synergistaceae bacterium | reverse complement strand
GTGCGATCAATGGATGATTTCAACTGGCTTTACACCTGAACAGATATGTGAATATACGTCTAAATGTCCTGTGGAGAGAAGTGGTGCTGGGGATTAATGAGGACTTCTTTGCGGTCAAGAGATTGGCCTGTCGTTTGAATGCGTTGCATTGGTGTATTTTATGACGCGATGAGGAGGGGGGAAATTATGAACACTTTAAGATTTAGATTAGTGGCATCGTTCCTCGCGGTGTCCCTGTCGGCCCTGGCGGTGCTTGGCCTGGTCTCGGTCAGCAGCTTCAAGGAAGGTCTGGTGTCGACGGCGTGGAAGGAGGGAGAGGCCCTCAACTCGGCCCTGTCCCAGCAGCTCGACTCGTATTTGAGTGAGCGTGCGTTGGCCATCGAGCTGCAGGCCTACGGGCGGATGGTCACCTCGATGGTCTGGGAGGAGCAGGAGGCCGCGCTGGCCCCCCTGTCCTCGAAGTATGACTTCTCCGACGTGTTCGTCGCGGGGCTGGACGGCGAGGTTCGTTTTGTCAACAAGGACGCGTCGAGTGCGAACATCAAGGACAGGGACTACTTCCAGAAGGTCGTCAAGGAGAGAGTCTCCGTCCTGTCCGAACCCGTTCGACACCGCACCACCGGCGCGCTTACCTTCGTCTATGCGTCGCCGATCATCAGGGACGGGCAGGTCGTCGGGGTCCTGGCGGCCTCGGAGAACCTGGACAGCATCACTAAGTTCGTGGCGGGCGTGAAGTGGGGAGACAAGGGCTACTCATACGTCGTGGACAGGAGCGGGTTCCTGCTCGTCCACCCGGTAAAGGAGCTTGTCGGAGAGCTGAACACCACGGTGCCAAGCGACAGGGTGCCCCCTGAGCTCGCCGAGGCCACCCGAAACGGGCTGGCCGGAAACAGTGGAAGGCTGAGTTATTTCTTCAACGGCAGGAACCAGATGAACTCATACTCCCCGGTGCCGAAGACCGGCTGGATGGCCGCGTGCACGACCCAGCTCGAGGAGTTCCTGGCGCCTGTAAGCGCTGTCCAGAAGATGATCCTGCTGGTGATGGGGGTCTCTTTCGCGCTGATCGTGCTCGTCTCTCTGTGGCTCGCTAGCAGCGTGGCCCGGCCGATCAGGATGGTGGCCGCCAAGATGGACGAGGTGGCGCACGGCGACCTGACCTCCGGGATAGAGCTTCGGAGCGGCATGAGGGAGATAAAGCTGCTAGTAGGGGCGGTTAACTCCATGATCTCCCTGGTGTCGGGGTCCATGAGAGAGGTCCTGGACTCGTCGAGGGATGTCCTGACCCGGGCGGAGGACCTGAGCGCCGCCGCCGAGGAGTCGACGGCCTCCATCGAGGAGGTGCTCGCCCTTACTGAGAGGACCAACTCCAGGACGGAGAGCGCCGCGGCAGCGGTGGAGGAGACCAACGCCGGCGTCGACGAGGTCGCGTCGGCCGCCCAGGCCGCGGCTAAGGCGGCGATGGAGGCGGGCGAGGGCGCCCTGAAGATCGCCTCGATGGCCCATGACGGCGGGGATTCCGTGAGCAAGATGGCCGGCAAGATAACCATGACCGCCGAGGCCGGCCGGCAGGTCGAGGAAGCGGTGAAGAAGCTGGCCGGGACCGTGAAGGACATATCCGGCTTCGTCACGACCATCACTCAGATCGCCGACCAGACCAACCTGCTCGCGTTGAACGCCGCGATAGAGGCTGCGCGGGCGGGCGAGGCGGGGCGCGGGTTTGCGGTGGTGGCGGAGGAGGTCCGAAAGCTGGCCGAGGAGTCTAACCGCTCTGCCGGCGAGGTGGAGAAGCTGATCGGCGAGATAGAATCCCGGACGGAGAGCGCGCTCAGGGACTCGGAGAGCTCGGCGGCCGACCTCGAGGAGCTGGTTGCGATGGCCACGGAGACCAGTTCGATCATCAACGAGGTGGTCAAGCACGTGAACTCCGTGACCGAGAGCATCCAGACCATAGCCGCCACAGCCCAGGAGCAGTCGGCGAGCGCCGAGGAGATGGCGGCCGGCATGGACCAGGTGAGGAACGTAACGGTCGAGATATCCGACCAGGTGGGCGGCATAACCCGTTCGATGCAGGAGCAGACCAAGGCCACGGAGGCCATAGCGGTGTCGTCGGAGGAGCTGGTCAACCTTGGGGAGCGCCTGCAACAGACGGTGTCGCGCTTCAGGGTGGAGGAGACGGCCTCGGGGCTGGCGATCAAAAAGTAGGATTGGCAATTAGACTGGTAAAATAACACGGGAGAGGCGCGAGATACGGGTCCCTCCCGTGCGTCTTTTCCATGGGGCGTGTATAATACATAAAAGAAAAAATTTAATCTACGCCAAGGCTGTGATCGAATGAAGGTCCGGGATTTTCTGCTGGAGCGGTATTTCGCCAAGTACGAGTTTACGACGGAGCATATGTTGAGCGCCTCCGACTGCGAGGCACTCTCGGTGGCCGAGCTTCTCCAGGGTGCCGACGGAGAGGTGATGGACCTCTGGAACGGGCTTCGACTGTACTACACCGAGTCCCGGGGGCATCCGCTGC
Source organism: uncultured Synergistaceae bacterium (assembly GCA_964458805.1). Lineage (GTDB taxonomy): Bacteria > Synergistota > Synergistia > Synergistales > Aminobacteriaceae > JAAYLU01. The sequence goes on along the minus strand of CAYWKH010000036.1, from coordinate 16,910 downwards.
TTCTGCGCGAGATAGCGGAGCGCGAGTCGATGCCGCCGGAGAACGTGCTGGTCATGAACCCGGAGGAGGGGGTATTCCTCACCCTGAACGCGCTTCTGGACGCCTCGGACCACGTGATAGTCCTGAGCCCGTGCTACCAGTCGCTGTACGAGATTCCGAAATCCATAGGCTGCGAGGTGACGCGCTGGTACCTCAAGAAGGAGGGGAGCGAGTGGCTCCTGGACCTCCGGTTCCTGGAGGAGGCCATCAGAGAGAACACTCGGCTGCTCGTCATCAACTTCCCTCACAACCCGACGGGGTTTGCGCCCTCGCGGGAGCAGATGGACGAGATCGCCGAGCTCTCGGCGAGGCACGGCTTCTTCGTCTTCTCCGACGAGATGTACCGCGGGCTGGAGCTGTCGACCGGGACGCTCCCGTCCGCGTCCTCGCACATCCGCAGGAGCGCGTCCCTTGGCGGCCTGTCCAAGGCCTACGGCCTGCCGGGGCTCAGGATAGGCTGGATATCCTCTCCCGACTCATGGCTGCTTAACAGGATAGCCACGCTGAAGGACTACACCTCGATATGCGCTTCGGCGCCCTCCGAGATTCTGGCCATAGCGGCACTGAGGCGCTCCGGCGAACTGACGGAGAGGTGCCGGGGGATCGCGAGGGGCAACCTCGAGCTGGCGCGGTCATTCTTTAACGGGCGAGACGGGCTGTTCGAATGGTACGAGCCCTCGGGGGGGTCGACGGCCTTCCCGCGACTGCTGGGGGAGTCCGCCAGGGATTTCTGCGACCGCGCCGTGACGGAGCACGGCCTCCTGATTCTGCCTGACAGCGTGTTCGACGTGGACTGGAATCACTTCAGGATAGGTCTGGGAAGGTCGTCGTTCCCCGAGGCGCTCTCGGTCCTAGGGCGCATGCTCTCGGGTCGTCCGCGGGACCGGCGGACGGGGGTGTGACCGGCGTGGGAGAGCGAGACGACACGGCCCCGGCGGAGATGTTATCGCACATCTGGGAGAACATGTTCTTCTACTGCGACGATCCGCAGAAGACCAGGCGATACATGGAGATCATAAAGGCGGTCTTCGACAACACCGTGGAGGGGATAATGATAACCGACGCGACCGGCACGGTTCGCATGGTCAACTCCGCCTTCAGCGCCATCACCGGTTACTCCCGGGAGGAGATAATCGGCGGGAATCCGCGCATGCTGAAGTCCGACCGTCACCCAAAGGAGTTCTACGACGAATTCTGGCAGCGGCTGAGGACCGAGGGACGCTGGGAGGGGGAGATCTGGAACCGTCGAAAGAGCGGCGAGGTCTACCCCGAGTGGATGGTGTGCACGGCTCTGAACGACGAAAAGGACGAGCCCGAGTACTACATATCCGTGTTCAACGATCTGTCCGAGGTGAAGTTCAAGGACGCGCAGATCGAGCTGCGGTCCAACTACGACGTCCTCACCGGGCTGCCGAACAAGGAGACCTTCCGCGCCCGCCTGGTGGAGGAGATCCGCCGGGCCGGCGACGCCAGGCGCTTTGCTCTCCTGGTGTTCGACATAAACAGGTTCAAGAACGTCAACGACACACTGGGGCACTTCATCGGGGACGCGCTCCTGAAGCGCGTCGGAACGTTCCTCGCGGAGTGCGCCGGGGAGGCGTCGACTGTCTCGCGCATCGGAGGCGACGACTTCCACATCCTGCTGCCCGAGGCTAGGACCCCCGAGGAGATAGCCGCCAAGGTGAAGAAGCTGATCTCCTGCCTTCGCGAGCCGATGGAGGTGGAGGGGTACAAGCTGTTTATCAGCGCCAGCATCGGGATAAGCGTCTACCCTGACGACGGCACGGATCCCGACGAGCTGCTTAAGCGGGCCGACATCGCCATGGGCAAGGCCAAGGAGGGCGGTATAAGCAGTTTTCGCTTCTTCACCGAGGAGCTGGAAAAGCATGCGTCCCTGCGACTGACCCTGGAGAACGCCCTGCGCGAGGGGCTCGACAGGGACGAGTTCCTGATGCACTACCAGCCGAAGTACTGCATCAGGCGCGGTCACCTGTCCGGGGCGGAGGCGCTGCTTCGGTGGAGCAGGCCCGACGGCCTGGTGGCCCCCAACGACTTCATACCCCTGGCGGAGGAGACCGGGCTCATCCTGCCGATGGGGGGTTCGGTGTTCCGCATGGTCTGCTCCCAGATAGCCGAATGGAGGGAGAACGGCGGCCCCGAGGGCGAGGTGGCCGTGAACCTGTCGCCCCGGCAGTTTCACCAGGGCAACCTCCTGACCGGTATCAGCGGTCTTCTGAAGGAGTACGCCATTCCCCCGTCGTCGCTCGGGATCGAGATCACCGAGTCCGGGATCATGGAGAACCTGACCGACTCGATAAAGGTGCTGACAGGCCTGAAGGACCTTGGAATGACGATATACATAGACGACTTCGGCACCGGTTACTCCTCGTTGAACTACCTAAAGCGCCTGCCGATAGACGCCCTGAAGATCGACAAGAGCTTCATCGACGGGGTGCTGGAGGACACGAACGACTCGGCCATCGTCCGAGCAGTCATAGGGATAGCCCGCTCACTGGGCCTTCGCGTGGTGGCGGAGGGGGTCGAGACGCGGGAGCAGCTGGAGTTCCTGCGACAGAACGGGTGCGACGAGATACAGGGCTACCTGCTCGGCAGGCCTCTTTCACCCGATGATTACAAGGCCTTCTGCGATACCAGCATCCCGAGCTTCTTCGGCTGGTTCAGCGGCTACACCTTCTGCTGAGGAGAACGACCCGCGCTTGTGACGGGTCTCATGGAGGAGAGGATTCAATTGACTGATTTCAGCTCCCGGGCGTTGTACGACCAGTCGGGGCACAAGTTCCTGATGCTGGGCTGGGAGGAGCGCGAGGAGGACGTGGCGGTCCAGACAAACCAGTACGTGGTTTCGTCGGGCGGCGAGGTGCTGTTGCTGGATCCGGGAGGGGCCCACGTCTTCCCGAGGGTCCTGGCCAACGTGGCCGAGATGTTCGAACTGTCCGACATCCGTCATATCTTCTACTCCCATCAGGACCCGGATGTATCGTCAGGCATCGCCCTGTGGCTGTCGATGGCGGAGGGGGCCACTGTTTACATATCGGGGCTGTGGATCAGATTTTTGCCGCACTTCGGCATCTACGACGAAAAACGGATAAAGGCGATTCCGGACCGGGGGGATACGATAACCCTCTCGAACGGCGCCAAGTTCAAGGCCATACCTTCGCACTTTCTTCACTCCACCGGCTGTTTCTCCCTGTACGACCCGGTGTCGCGCATACTCTTCTCGGGCGACATCGGCGCCGCGATATTCCCGAGGGGCAGGCGATACCCCGTGGTGGAGGACTTCAACTCCCACCTTCAGTACATGGAGGGGTTCCACAGGCGGTATATGGGGTCGAACGCGGCCTGCCGCAGGTGGGTCCACGAGGCGAGGAAGCTGGACGTGGAGTGCATAGCGCCTCAGCATGGCGCCGTTATCAGGGGCCGCGAGGACGTGGCCAGGTTCCTGTCCTGGTTCGAGGGCCTCTCATGCGGCGTGGACGTAATGGGCGACATCTACGGCGGATGAGCGGAGGCGGCGTCATGGAGCAGAGGTCCTACGATCTTGTGGAGAGGCTGGCCGGCGCGTTCTTCGCGAATACGCTCATGAACTCCTTCATGTCGCAGCTGGACGAGGTGCTGGTGAGCCGCGTCCGCTCCGTCGAGAGGGAGCTGGACGAGACCTCCGGGCGTTTCGTGGGGTTGAACTCTCTGTTCGAGGATCTGCTGGACGAGTTCGAGCGCAGCGGCCTCGAGATGAGAGACTCCGCGGGGCGCATCTCAGGCATGAACCGCGATCTGGCCGACGAGCTGGACCGCTCCGGCACGGACCTCGACGGCATGAGCGAGAACGTGTCCAGGACCGTGGAGGCCACCTTCAGCGCTCTCGAGTCGTTCCTTGAGATAGACAGGATGTCGCGGGAGATTCAGCGCATAGCCAAGCAGACCAATCTGCTGGCTCTTAACGCCTCGATCGAGGCGGCCAGGGCGGGGGAGCACGGGCGGGGCTTCGCGATCGTGGCGAAGAACGTGCAGGAACTCGCGGCGGAGACCAAGTCGGCTTCGGAGTCCATAGGCTCGAGGGTGAACGAGATATCCGGCTCTGTCAAGGAGGCCATGGAGGACATCCGAAACATAGCGGGCATGTTCGACGTCGTACGCCGTTCGCTCACCGCCTTCACCGAGTTTCTCGGGGCTAACAAGGCCTTTATGGAGCGCATGGAGGGCATGATGGGCGATGCGGGTGAGAAGATACGGCGCAGCTCGGACGAGATGAAGAGCTCATCCGAGGTGATGGAGAGGGCGTCGAACAGGTTTGGAGCGATGGCGGCTACGATCTCTGCGATAGTGGCCGCCCAGAAGAACCTGAAGGACATGCGGGTGTAGACGTTGCGGGTGTGAAGGCGAGGGGTGTCGAGCCGTGCAGATGATGAAGAATGTGCCGGTCGAGGAGCTTTACATGTACAGGGGACAGGTGGTGGAGGACGTAATGTCCGCCACGGGCACCCTGCTCCTGCCGCGGGGGGGTGATTTAAAGACTCTGCTGGACTCAAACCCGTCCATACTCCCAAGCCTGGTGCAGTGGGGCATAAAAACGGTCCTGATCAGCATCCCTTTCGACCTGCCGGAGGAGGTTTTCGAGAGGATCGTGGACAGCATCCACCCCAGGATGCGCGCACTGGAGGCGCGGATCGCACGAGGCGCGATCATGCAGGTCGAACAGGTGTACCGCACGATCTCGGAGAATGGCTCGCTCGGCGACGGGGCCTACGAGCTCGCCAAGCAGGCCTCTCTCCTGGCGGAGGAGGTGGCGAATGCTCCGCAGATAGTCCACTGCCTGGGCAGGGTCCGCGACATCGACGAGTACACCTACGTACACTCCCTGAACGTGGGGTTGCTGTCGGGGTACCTGGCGAACAAGCTCAAGCCGGGGGACAGGGAGTTCGTGACGACCATAACCTATGGCGGGCTCCTGCACGACATAGGCAAGGCGCTGGTCTCCCAGGATGTGCTCAACAAGCCGGGCAGGCTGACGGTAAACGAGTACGAGGAGATGAAGAGACACTCGGTCCTTGGGCACGAAATTGCGTTGAACTCGGGCATAACGGACTCCAGGATCCTCGTCGCCGTGAGAAACCACCATGAGCGCTGGAACGGCGAAGGGTACCCCGACGGCCTCGAGGGCGACTCCATTCCGCTGTTCGCGCGCATCATGGCGGTGGCGGACGTATTCGACGCTCTCACGTCCAAGAGGGTCTACAAGGGGCCCAGCAGCAGCAGGGATGCCGTGTCGATGATTTTGGAATCCTCGGAAGAGAGCTTCGACAGGAGCATAGTAAGGCTGCTGCTGCTGTCTGTGGGGCTTTACCCGCCGGGGACCGTGGTGGAGCTGTCCGATTCGAGCGTGGGCGTCGTGGTGGGCGCCAAGGACTCCGACCTGCTTCGCCCCTTGGTCTACATCAACGTGGACGACAGGGGCAGGCGGGCGCCGGATGGAGTCTTGCTGGACCTTTCACAGAATAAACATCTTTACGTACGCCGAGTGCACGACGACGCGGGGAAGGGAATCCTCTACACTTAGATCGCGCGGCGTCGGTGGAATACAGGCCGCTGCCGACATCCCGCTGCCGGTGTTGCAGGTGTGCGCCGAGGCCCGCGTCACACGCCCGAGGTCCTCTCTATCTCCCCAATCCTCTCCTCGAACCCGTATATTGTCGGGTCGATGTCGTCCACCGCCGAATTCAACTCTCTCATGGACCGGAACGAGTAGGTTTTGGGCATCCTGTTGGCGAAGCGCTTAACCTTCAGCAGGGCCTGCAGGTAGTTCCTCTCGAACGGCAGGATCGACTGCGCCGCCATCAGAGCGCTGGGAGCGCTCTCGGTGTGGAACAGGAAGGCCATCTCGAGGTTCTCCTCTATCTCCATCTCGTCGTACCACAGGGCCGACAGGGTCCTCCGAAAGGCCTTCCTCTCGTCGTCGCGCACCATGCCGGACATCGCCCGGTCGATCCGCTTCAGTCCCGCATGCACCTGGCTCTTTATCCTCTTTTCGCTCTGCCTGGGCAACGAGTACAGAGCGATGTACTCGGCCTCCGCCTCCGGGATGACCTCCTTGCGCAGCAGCCTGCCGTACGACGGGCGCAGCAGGATGTTCGCGCTCTCGGGGGAGGTGTTCATCAGCCCCTCGAAGACCTTGCCGGTGGAGAAGCCTCGCCTCTCGAAGGGGGACCTCTCCAGCCAGGTGACGAAGCCCGGGTTGAACAGCCCCTTGCGCCCTGCCCTCCCCGCCATCTGCAGGAACTCGTTCTTCGAGATCGGGGAGTCCGAGTGGTAGCGGACGAGCTGGGCGAAGACGACGGTCTCGGCCGGCAGGTTGACGCCAAGGGCTAGTGCGTTGGTGCCGCAGACCACGTCCAGGATCCGCTCCCTGAAGGCGGACTCGACCAGGATCTTCTCCTTCGGAAGCATGCCTCCGTGGTAGATGCCCACGCCCTTGTACAGGGGCTGCTGCACCTTGGGGACGCCCAGGATGGAGGCGAGCTCCCCCAGTCGTTCGCGGCCGTGGGAGGAGATGCCGTCCCTCTCGCCTGCGACCATGTAGGCGAGCTCGGCGGCCCCCTTCTGGGAGAACAGGAATACCAGGGCGTTCTTCACCGTGTCAAGGCGCGCCGGTCTCTCCGGGGTGAAGATCAGCTCGGTCTCGCGCCTCTTGTTCTCGTACAGCAGGAATGGCCTTCCGGTGACCCTCTCGAGGTACCTGCTCACGGAACGCGCACCCCCCAGGGTGGCGGACATGACCAGTATCATGGTCGACTCGTCGGCGTTCCTGATGCCATCGATGTAGGCGCGCGCGCGATCCGGATCGTCGAATATGTAGTGAAACTCGTCGACGATCAGCTTCTGCCCCGGGACTCTCGCGTACTTGAGGGTGTAGATCTCCTGGGTGCAGCACACTATGCGGGCGTCCTCGTTCTTCTTGAAGTCCCCGGTCTCGATGCCGACGTCCAGTCCCAGTCGCCTGAGGTCGAGGTAGCGCTCGTTGCTCAGCGCCTTTATCGGCGCGGTGAATATGATCCGCCCCCCGTCGGGCATGACGGGCAACCCGTCCTCGCCCAGCAGGCCCGCCCACAGGTAGGCGACCATCGTCTTGCCGGAGCCGGTCGGCGCGGACAGGACCGCGCTCTTCCCGCGAATTGCATCGAACGCTCTCTGCTGCCATGGGTAGAATGATATGCGCGCCAGGGTCAATCCCTCCCGGGAAACTCTTCTCGATAAGTTGACGGCCAACCTGTCAACCTTTTATTTCATGATATCATAATCGGATTGCAGCTGCCCTCCGGGCGCCGTCCTGGCACGGCCGCCGATTGCAGAGGGCTCTTTTGGCCGAGGACAAAAAACTACACACATGCGGAGGGATATTCCACGATGGCGGAGTTTTTTATTGTCGTTCAGGACGGTGAGGAGACGCACGCCGATTCTTGCGTATACTCCCTGGAGCCTCGCGCCCCATTTGTGTCCAGGCGCAGGGAGGCCGCCTTTTGGATCAGGACGGGCGAGGAGGTGGCCGATGCGGCGGCCCTGGCGGGGCTTCCGTTCGAGTCGGCCGAGCTGTTCTTGAAGAGAGCCCGGCGGGCTCCCGGCAAGAGGGTCTCCCTGTGCAGCGCGACCGGTGGCGAGGCGCTCGTCCCGGACGGGGAGGCGGCCGCCAGGGCGGCGGAGATAGCCGAGCGCAACAGGGCGGCGCTCCCGGACGCGGGCGAAGAGATGCTGTCAGCGGAGGAGCTTGAGGCGATGCTCGGCATAATTCCAGGCAACGGGTCGTGACGTTGAGCACGGTCTTCCAGCTGTTCGGCGGGGTGGGGCTCTTTTTGTACGGAGTCAAGCTGATGAGCGAGTCGCTGCAGAACATCGCGGGCGACAGGATGCGGAGGTTGATAGGCTCCCTTACCAAGACCCCGGTGATGGGGGTGGTCGTCGGCGCTCTCGTGGCCATGCTGATCCAGAGCAGCAGCGGGGCCACAGTCATGACGGTGAGCTTCGTCCACGCCGGGCTCATGTCGCTGAAGCAGGCGGTGGCCGTGATCATGGGCGCGAACATCGGCACGACCGTCACTGCCCAGATCGTGGCGTTCAACGTCGATAACTTCTCCCTGCCTGTGCTGGGGGTAGGAGTCCTTATGGTGTTCTTCGGCAGGTCGAAGCGCTGGAGGTACGCGGGGCACGGACTGATCGGCTTCGGACTGCTCTTCCTCGGCATGCGGACCATGAAGGATTCCATGTCCTTCCTGCAGGACAGCCGCGACCTGTTCCTGATGTTCGACTCGTCCCCGCTCCTCGGCGTGCTGGCGGGCACGGTGCTTACGATGCTGGTGCAGGCCAGCTCCGCCACCATCGGCCTGACGATGGCGATGGCGGCGCAGGGGCTGCTCTCCCTGGAGGCGGCGCTCCCCATACTGCTGGGGGACAACATAGGCACCACGATAACCGCCGTCCTGGCATCCCTCGGGTCGAACCGCTCGGCGAAGCAGACGGCGGCGGCCCACGTGCTGTTCAACGTGATCGGGGCCGCCATATTCCTGGCATTCCTGCCGCTGTACGCCTCCGCGGTCGAGACCACCTCCGGCGACATCGTCAGGCAGATCGCCAACGCGCATACGATCTTCAACGTCGCCAACACGCTGCTCTTTCTTCCGGCCATCCCCCTGTTCGTCCGGATAATCCGCCGCGTGATCCCCGACCGGGAGGACGCGGTGATCGCCGGGCCGGCCTACCTCGATATGAAGCTGCTCTCCGCGTCGCCCTCGGCGGCGGTGGGGGCGGTCAAGAAGGAGATCCTGCACATGGGCGGGATAGCGAGGTCGATGCTGGCGGACGTCAGGGCGGCGTTCACGAACAATGACCCCTCCATGATCGAGGAGGTCGCCCGGAAGGAGAGGGCGGTCAACGAGATAAACCGCGCGATATCGGCTTACGCCTACGAAGTCTGGCAGTGCGACCTTTCCGCCGACCTGTCGACCGTGCTGGGGTCGTACGTGAATGCGACCGGGGATGTCGAGAGGATCGGCGATCATGCCACGAACCTGATCGAGCTGTACGAGTACAACCTGGACAACAGGGTGGAGTTCTCGGCCGTGGCCAAGGCCGAGTTCGACGAGATGTACGACCTGGTCGAGCGCGCCGTCCGCATCAGCATGGAGTCGCTGGACGAGGAGAGCGTGGAGAAGGCGGCGGAGGTGGACGTGCTGGAGGACCAGGTCGACCTGAAGGAGAAGCTTCTCAGGAAGAACCACATCCTTCGCCTGAACAGGGGGGAGTGCACCCCCGCTGGAGGAGTGGTGTTCATCGACATACTCAGCAACCTTGAGCGTGTGTGCGACCACGCGCACAACATTTCGCTGGTGTCGGTCGACATCTCAAGGCTCGGCGACTGACCCGGCTTTTGCTATAATATGGCTCTGGGTGATATATTGCGTGCGGTTTCGTGAAGAATCGAACGGGGGAGTTGCGCTTTGAGGATGAACGCGCCGTTTCGGGAGGGTTTCGCTTCGGTCGGCAGAAGGAGGCTGTTTTTGTCGGGCCTCTGCTTTGCGCTGGCCCTGGCCGCCGGCTTTGCATTCCTCCCCGTGTCGTTCGACGCCGGGCGCGCGCGAAGGCAGGGGCAGCCCGAGGCGGAAGTCCGCTTCGTAAATGTTACCCTGGCCCGCACCGCGCTGGAGGACAGGGTTTCGGCGGCAGTCGCCCAGCAGCGCTTCCTGATGGATCACCTCGTCCTGGACAGGGACGCGCCGCTGGACGACGTGCAGCGGTCGCTCCTCGGATCCATATACAACACCCCCGACGTCCTGGGCTACTACCTGTTGCCGATCCCCGGCGAGCCGCAAAGTCGGTTCAGCGCGTTCAGGTCCACCCCGCAGGGCGACGCGGCCAGGGATTTCGCGAGAATCCTGGCCTACAAGCTGGAGGAGGACGCGACTCCGTTCGTGGAAGGACGGCAGCAGACGGGCCGATTCATGCCATCCCCGAGGGTGAACATGCTGGCCCTCGTCGAGACGGCGCAGGGTAGGTCGGTCACCTGGCATTCGATAGCCGTGCTGAACCTGGCGCCGTTCCTTGCCCGCTTCGTCGAGCCCCTGGAGATGGGCGAGGGTGGAGGGTTTTTCGTCGTCGCGTCCGATGGCACCGTGATAGCCCACAGGGACGGGATGCTGGCCGGAAGGAATGTCGAGGACCTGGCCCCCGGGGAGGGAGAGGGGCTGCGCGAGTTCTGGGAGAGGGCGAGGCAGGCCTTCTCCGGTATGGAGATAGCGGAGGTACCGCTCTCCGCCCTGATCGGTGCCGAGCGGAAGAGCATCGTGTGGAACTCCCTCAGGATGGGGGACGACAGGGTGTTCATCGGCTCCTACGCCTCGACCGAGGGTGGCGGAGCCGCCCAGTCGGAGCCGGGGGCGCTGTCGCGACCGCTCTCCGTGGTGCTGCCTTTTCTCCTTGTCTTGGCCGGCATCCTTATATTGACCGCGTGCAGGAAGCCTGGAGACGGGAAGAAGGCTGGTTCAAGGACTCCGACCCTGGACGACGCGCCGGTCGCCGCCGCGCTCCTGGACGCCAAGGGTGCCATACTGTACTCGAACGACGCGCTCATTGCAATGACCGGCCGAACGAGGGAGCAGCTCAAGATGCGCACCATCTTCGACCTGGCCGGAGAGACCCCCCGGGAGGAGAAGGACCGGGTGAGGGAGGCGCTCCGCGGCGGATTCCAGTCAGCGGGGCTCGAGATGTTGTTTTCGAACAGGGGGAAGGATCCGACCCAAGGGGATATCAGCTTCTGGGGCCTGGTGTCGCTGAGCCCGCCGGGGGACGGCTCCCCGGCGGGCAGCATGCTCGCGCTCGTCTCCGACATGTCGGAGCTGAGGCAGGCGCGCCTCATGTTGAGGCACAACGCCGAGGCCCTGGACGCCGGCAAGAGCGAGATGGAGCACCTGGCGGCAAGCCAGGCGGCCTTTCTGAACATGCTGACCAGGTTCTCCGAGTGCAACTCGATAGAGGAGCTCTTCGACGTGCTGTCCGAGCACATGATGCCCATCATGCAGTTCCGGTGCCTGACCCTGTACATCAGGAGCTCGAGGGACTCCGCCTTCTCGGTGATAGATGCCGGGGGGGACGTGGTCCAGTCGAAACAGACCGACTTCCTCGACAATAAAAAGGGAGTCCTGGGGCATGTCGCCGAGACCGGAAAGCCCTACCTTATGGGCGACGCCTCGGTGGATCCCTACTTTATCCCGCACTCCCGCGAAGTGCAGTCGGCCGTGTTCGCCCCGGCCCTGTACAAGGAGTTCCTGTGGGGAGCGCTGATCCTCGACAGCGAGAGGAAGTTCGCCTTCGCGGCCAGGGACAGGGACATGCTGAGCATCGTGGCCTCGTACGTCGCGCTTCACGCTGAGGAGTTCTCCGTCAGGAGGGAGCTGGACAAAAAGGCGGTCCAGCTGCGCTTCCTACACGGAGTGGTGCAGAAGATAGCGGCGGAGCGGGACAACGACACCCTGGCGAGCAAGATCGTGGACGTGCTGTGCGACGAGCTTCGCTTCCCGGACGCACGCTTCTACACCCCCGCACCGAAGGGAGGGGGCGCGCCGGTCCAGGCGGCGGGGCGCGTTTCGAGCGACTGCGCGGAGTGCGCCAGGGGGTTCGAGCTTGAGGTGGGCGCCGCGATGAGGAGCAGGACCCTGGTGGAGAGGATGGAGAACGGCAAGGTGATGGTGCTGGCCGTCCCTCTCGTCTTCGAGAACGAGGTGTTCGGCGCGCTGGCCGCTAGGCACGGGGCCGGTTTTTCCGCCTCGGACCGCGAACTCCTGGAGATAACCGCGGAGCACATGACGACCTTCTGGGCGCTTAACAACCTGATAGCGAAGCGCCGCCACGAATCGCTGGTCGACCCCCTGACTCAGGTGTGGAACAGGCGCTACATAATGCAGAGGCTTAACGAGGAGAGCTCGCGCATCAGCAGGACGAGCGGCAGGGGCGCGGTCGTCCTGGTCGACCTCGGCGACTTCAAGATGATAAACGACAGGTACGGCCACATGGTCGGGGACGAGGTTCTGCGCGTCACCTCCGAGACGATGAGCAAGAACCTGCGCGATTACGACATGATAGGCCGCTACGGCGGGGACGAGTTCCTGGTGTACCTGCCCGACGCCTCCAGGCAGGGGGCCGAGGCGATCATGGATCGAATGGAAAAAGAGGTTGGGAAGCAGATCATCGGCGGCTTCGACGGCAGCGTGATCCTCGACTACGGGATCGCGGTCTGCCCCGAGGACGGCCCCGTCATTTCGGACGTGGTCAGGATAGCCGACATGAGGATGTACAAGAACAAGGAGAGGAGAAAGGCGGGCCTCGCCCGCTGATGGCTCGCCAGGCGCCCGGAGGCCGGGCCTCGCGGCCCGGTAATTCCGATGCATAACAAGTTGATTGATCTGTCTGCACTCCATAATCAGAAGATCCTCGTCGCCGAGGATTCTCCCAGCCAGAGGCTGATGATATCGCAGCACCTGAGAAGATGGGGCTACGATGTGACCGAAGCCGCGGACGGTGCCGAGGCCCTCGCCCTTTTCAAGTCCGATGAGCCCTCCATCGTGGTCACCGACCTTGAAATGCCGACGATGGACGGCTTCCGCCTGATAGAAGAGATTCGCCGAGCCGAGGCGTCCCGCACATATATCATAGTGCTCAGCGCCACCGAGGCGAAGCGGATGGTAGTGACGGCTCTCGCGCTCGGGGCGGACGACTACCTCGTGAAGCCCTACCACCCGGACGAGCTGCGCGTCAGGCTGGCGGGCGCCGAGAAGATGCAGCAGCTCCAGAACCAGGAGCTGCTCATATTCGCCATGGCCCAGCTCGTCGATATGCGCAGCTCCGAGACAGGAGCGCACCTCGAGAGGGTCCAGTTCTTCTGCAGGCGGCTGGCCGAGGGGCTGGCCGCTGATGGAGAAGCCGGGATTACGCCGGCCTGGATATCGTCGCTGGTGTCGATGGCCCCGCTGCACGACATCGGCAAGATAGGAATCCCCGACGCGATCCTTAACAAGCCGGGAAGGCTCGCCCCCGAGGAGTTCGAGGTCATGAAGGGTCACGTCGGGATCGGCCTCTCGGTCATCTCGCGGATCTACGAGCGCACGCGCTACGCCCCTTACGCCTTCGCGATGGACATCATAGGCACCCACCACGAGAAGTGGGACGGGAGCGGCTACCCCGGCGGACTGGCAGGGGAGGGCATCCCCCTGTGCGGCCGGATTGTGGCCCTGGCCGACGTGTTCGACGCGATAAGCAGCCACAGGGTGTACAAGCCCGCCTACCCAAGGGAGAGGTGTTGGGACATAATAAACGCGGGAAGGGGAAGCCACTTCGACCCACGGCTGGTCGACGTCTTTAACAAGACGGAGATGGACCTGTGGGAGGTCGTCGAGGAGCTGCGCGATGCGAGCTATTGAGCCCCTGGGGCACCCCGGGGGCGCTGCCGCGGGATTGCGGCGCCTCGTCGGGCGTTTCTCGCTGAGAAGCGTGATGCTGGTGACTTTCGCCGTCCAGGTGGTGCTGCTGGCCTCCTTCCTGGGTTGGAGGTTCACCAGGACGTCAAGGGAGAGCACCGACGCGCTCGTCCTTCGCCTTGGGCGCGAGGTGGCCTCGAGGATCGCCGAGCGCATAGAGTCCTACATGTCGATTCCCCTCGTTGTGAACGAGCTGAACAGCGACGCCCTGACCTCGGGAAGGGTGGACCTGTCCGACCCGGGGAGCTGGCAGCCCTTCTTCTCAAAGACCATCCGCACATTCCCGGAGATCGCATACACTTTCATAGGAACCACCGATGGCGAGTTTCGCGGGGCGAGGAGCTACAAGGGGGAGGTCGAAGTCTTCACCGCGAGTCCAGTCGACACGGAGAGGGCCTCCGTCTACTACAGGGCGGGCGACGACGGGCTGGCCGCGGAGCGTACCGCATCGTACCCGGACTACGACCCCCGCATCCGCAGGTGGTACACGGATGGCGAGAAGGCCGACGGAGCCGCATGGAGCGAGATATACCGCCACTTCGTGCTCGAGGACCTGACCATAACAGCGGTGCTGCCCCTTCGGTCGCGAGACGGGTCGCTCGCCGGGGTGCTCGGCGCCGACATAACGCTCTCGTCCATCAACAGGTTCCTCAGGGAGCTCAGGGTGGGCGCGGAGGGGGAGATATTCATACTCGACCGGGACGGCCTGATCGTCGCCGACTCCACCTCGGAGAGCCCCTTCGTCTCGCGCGGCGGACTTTACGTCCGCACTGCCGGAATCGAGTCAAAGAACCCGGCCATACACAGGGCGGCCGTCGAGATGGGGCGCCACGGGGCGAAGGAGGGCGAGCTCGGCATTTTCGCGGTAGAGCGGGAGTCGGGGGTCTCGGCCTACGTCAGGACGCTGCCGTTCACTTCCCTTGGGCTAGACTGGGTAATCGCCGTGGTCATGCCCGAGAGCGAGTTCATCGGCCCTGTCGAGTCGATGGCCCGGACCGCGCTTCTTGTGACGCTGGCGGCCCTTCTCGTGTCGCTTTTAAGCGGGGTGCTGATCTCCGGCTGGGTCTGCCGCCCGCTGTCGGACCTTCTGCGGTCGGCCCAGGCCCTGACCAGGGGCGACTGGCGGATGCCCGCGCCGTTGGACAGGAGGGACGAGGTGGGCGAACTCTACCGGTCGTTCAGGTTCATGGCCGAGCAGCTGTCGAACGCGTTCTCGGGCCTCGAGGAGAAGGTGCGCGCGAGGACGGCCGAGTTGGAGGAGAGGAACAGCGATCTGGCCAGGGCGAAGGCGGAATCGGAGTCCCTGGCCGAGGCGGCGAACCAGGCCAGCAGGGCCAAGAGCACCTTCCTTGCAACCATGAGCCACGAGATACGGACCCCGTTGAATGCGGTGCTCGGACTGAGCGACCTGGTGCTCGCGTCGGACCTGACAGCAGAGCAACGGGAGTATGTGAGGCTGATCCAGGAGTCCTCCGAGTCCCTGCTCGAGATAATAAACGGTATCCTGGACCTAGCGAAGATAGAGGCCGGCAGGATGGAGATCGAGAGCGCGCCATTCGGACTGGCCAGGATGGTCGAGCAGGTGATGGCCGTGGCCCGGCCCCTGGCGGACAAGAAGGGGCTCTCACTGGCATCGTCGATCTCCCCTGGCCTCCCGGCGTCTCTCCTGGGGGATCCTCTCCGCATACGCCAGGTGCTCGTCAACCTGACCGGAAACGCGGTAAAATTCACTTCGGCCGGCTCGGTTGACCTCATCGCGACCTCCGAGGGGGAGACCGAAGGAGAGGTGCGCGTCGCCTTCATCGTCAGGGACACCGGCGTCGGCATCCCCCCCGACAAGGTCGCGATGCTGTTCGAGTCCTTCACCCAGCTCGACATGTCCACGACCCGAAAACACGGCGGGACGGGCCTCGGCCTGTCGATATCGCGATCGCTGGCCAGGATGATGGGCGGAGAGATCACGGTGCGTTCCGAGGCCGGCGTCGGCAGCGAATTTCGCTTCGTAGTCCCGCTACGGCCGCAGCCGGACGCGCCCGAGGAGACCGACGCGCTCGATGAAACGCTTCCCGAGGTGCGCTTCAAGGGAAAAGTCCTGGTCGCAGAGGACAACTCCGTGAACGCAATGATGGCCGAGGTCATGCTGAGCAGGGCCGGGGTCGCGTCGCTCCGAGCGTCGAACGGGCTCGAGGCGGTTGAGATGTGGCGCGAGGAGAAGTTCGACCTGGTGCTGATGGACTGCGAGATGCCCGTGATGGACGGCCTGGAGGCAGCCCGCGCGATTCGATCGGAGGAAAGGGGCGGGGAGTCTGTGCCGATAATCGCCCTGACTGCGTTCGCCATGAAGGGGGACAGGGAGAGGTGTCTCGCCGCGGGCATGACCGACTACGTCGCGAAGCCCCTGCGCGCGAGGACTCTCTACCCGTTGCTGGCCCGCTACCTGGGAGAGGCCGTCGAGTCCCCGCCGGACCATCGTGACGAGAGCGGCGAGCAGGGCGAGCGCGATCGCTGGAGCAGCGCGCTGATGAGCCTGTTGGGGGAGCTCGACGGCGACCTGCAGGGGTTGGAGGAGGTCATGTCGGCCTTTCTCGGCGAGATCCGCGAGCTCATGCCGGCGCTGGACCGGGACCTGGCGGAGGGCGACGGCGAGGGCGCGGGCCGCCGGCTGCACCGGATCAAGGGGATGCTCTCCTACCTTGCGGGGGAGGGGGAGGTCTCCATGTTCAGCGACCTGGAGAGGGCCGCGAGGATGTCCATGCTGAAGGAGGACGATCCCGCCCTGGCGGATGTGCGAGGGTTTCTCGAACGCTTCGAAGCGTTTCTGGAGGGCGTATCGCTGGGCGGCTGAAATACCTGTACGAATACTGCCTCGGTGTTCCCGTCAGGCTAGGCCCGGCGGCTCTGTCCTCCGCCACGAGACGATTGTTGACTCCGCTTTCGCGCTTTACGTTGTACACGTTTCAATGTTATCATGCTCCGTGAAGCGAAATTTCCAACCAGGAGGTTTTTTCAATGGCCGGCAAGATAATCGAGTGTGTTCCCAATTTCAGCGAGGGGCGTCGCCAGGATGTGATAGAGGCCATCGTGGCCCCGTTCAAGACCACAAGGGGCTGCGGTCTTCTCGATTACCGGGCGGATGCCGACCACAACAGGCTGGTCGTCAGCCTGGCGGGCGCCCCCGAGCCAGTCCAGGAGGCCCTGCTGAGGGCTGCGGCCGTAGCGGTGAGGGAGATCGACATGAACAGCCACCAGGGGGCTCACCCCAGAATAGGCGCGGTCGACGTGATACCCTTCACGCCGGTGAGCGGCATCTCGATGGAGGAGTGCGTGACCCTGTCCTAC
>CAYWKH010000035.1:19989-20977 GCA_964458805.1 uncultured Synergistaceae bacterium | reverse complement strand
GCCCCTCCACAGTCACGACGGCGGGCTCGACTATGACGGCCTTGAGCTTGTAGTCGCCGCCCGGCTCGCCTATTATCCTGGCGTTCACGGTGACATTCTTCTTCGGCACTCCCCTCGCCAGCACCGCGCTCAGCTTGACTTTTTCGGGCTCGATCGTCACCTCGTCGTCGAACTCGGCCGACTTCACGGCCTCGACCGGAAGCATGAGCTCTCCTCCGGCCTTCAACTCGTCGAGAGTGGGAGTTATCCTGACGACGTCGATCTTCGCCAGGTCCTTCTCGCTCCCCTTTATGCTGACGTTCTTGGGGATTATCTCGACCGAGTCCAGGAACAGATCTGGCGGCAGGCCCTTTTCCACCGCGATCTCGACCGGCGCGAGGCGGTCTATCAGCCTGGCCAGCTCGACGTCCACGTGAGTAGGCTTGACGTCCATTACCTTGACATCGTTAGGCACGATCGTCCTGACCGGGACTCTGTACTTCCCCTCGCTCAGCCCTCGCAGGTCCGCCTCGCACGCGACGCCCTCGTTCGTTATGGAGGAGAGGACGCGGCTCGCCCCCGACAGGACGATCTCGGCCTCCTTCACGGGGGCCTTGATCATGGTCTGAGGCGGGGCATTCAGGTACTCGATCGGGATCACGAGAGTCCTGACGGCCTCGGTGGTCCCGCTTCCGGAGACGTAGAACCACAGGGCGAGGGCCGCGGCGGCTGCCATAAGCTTGAGGAACAGGGGAGACGCCAGTATGCCGTTGATCTTTGCCTGGTCGGACATGATAACAACTCACCCGCTTCCAGATCAGGACCATAGTGCCTGCAGGTCCTCCTGCAGGCGCTCCATGAGCGACTTGCGCTCGCTCTCCTCGCCGCTGAAGTAGTAGAAGAGGAGTTTTTGTACCTGGGCGTCCTTCAGGTTCCTTGAAAGGCGACCGTTTACCGCAAGGGAGACCTCTCCCCTCTCCTCCGACACCACCAAAACAAAAAAATCCAA
>CAYWKH010000035.1:2264-19979 GCA_964458805.1 uncultured Synergistaceae bacterium | reverse complement strand
CACCAGGGCAAGGGAATCCGAGACCTCGCTCACTCCCAGCGCGGCTCTGTGGCGGGTCCCTATCCAACGCGAGAGATCGGGATTCTCGGTCAGGGGCAGAAAACAGCCCGCGGCGATTATTCTCTCCCTGTCGATTATCACCGCGCCGTCGTGCAACGGGGTACCGTCCCAGAAGAGGGTTATAAGCAGCTCCTGGGTTATCTCGGAGTTGATCTTGATTGCCGTCCTCCAGAAGTCCTTCAAGCCGGTCCCTCGCTCGAGCACGATAAGGGCGCCTATCTTCTGACCCTTCAGGTAGCCTATTGCCCGCGACACCTCGAAACTTAAGGCCTCGGCCTTCTCGGCGGCCTTTTTTCTCCTCCAGAGGCCGCCTCCGCGCCCTATCTCCTCCAGTGCCTTCCTGAGTTCGGGCTGAAATACTATCGGGATGGCTATCATGAGCACGCCGAGGGTCTGGCCGAGAAACCAGGACAGGGTCCTGAGCTCGAGTATCCTGGCCGCGGCGGCCACCAGCCCCAGCGTCAGCAGCCCCTTTATCAGCTGCATGGCGCGAGTGCCCACGATCAGCAGGAGGAGCCTGTGGAAGATTATCGCTATTACCAGGATGTCTACTAGATCCTGCCATCTCAGCGAACCGAGCATATTCATAGCCCTCCGGGGCCGCCAGTAGTCCTTCGGGAATGTCCGCGCATACTATACCACGTCAAAGGCCACAAATGACGAGGTGGACAGGGCCAACATCGCTCCGTAGTCGGGGAAAAATCTGAGGATGGCGCCAAGGCACGGCGTAGGATGCACGTCCTCCACGTCGACGATCATGTGATCGCTCGAGCCCCCGAGGATCAATGCCTCCGGGATCTCCGGCGTCAGCCCCTCGATGCTCACATCCTGGCGTCCCACGGCAAGTATCGCCCTGAGCCGGTCCCCCCTGTCCTCGAATACGGGGGCCCGTCCGAACGCATCGAGGCCGGTCGGCCCCACCGGCACCGAGGGTTTTCTGTACACCTCCACCACCTCCGCCTCCAGGTGCATTGTCCTTCTGTGCAGCCAAGGGATCTCCCTGTCGCCTGTGACGTCGTTTCCAAGGAGTATCGCCTCCCCGACGCGAAGGTTGTTCACCCCTGACGGCATTGTTCCCTGCTCCAGGAGTATCAGGGAGGAGGTGGAGCCGCCGGAGTATACATCGATCCTGTATCCAAGGGCACGCTCAAGTTCTTCACCTGCCTTGAGCAGCCGACTGAGCTTTTCGGGGGAGGGGAGGACTCCGCCGTAGCAGCCGAAGTTCACGGCAACCCCGGCGCACCTCGTTCGCCGCGCCCTTTTAAGCGCCTCCGCCATGCCCTCCATGCGCCCCATCCAGACACCCTCGCGGAGGTCCCCTAGGTCGGCCATAGCCAGTATCTCGTGGGACCTCCCGGCAGCGAGGCACTCCCTGTCGATCAGAGTTACTGTCTCGGGCATCGATACTATCGACCTGTCGGCCGCCTCTACAAGCCGCGATATCTCGCTCGGCATCGGTATCCTGAGCAGCAGCAGGGGCAGTCCGGTCCTAAGCGATCCGATGAACTCGAGGTCGTCCATCCTGCTGTCGCCGATCTCCGCGCACCCGCCCTCGACGACGGCGCGCACTATGCCCTCGCGCGCGCTGACCCCCTTGGTCACGGCAGTGAGGGAAATCCCGGCACGGGCGCACAGGTCCGCCACGCGGGCGGTGTTCTCGACTATCTTCTCCCTGGATACTACCAGCCTTGGATAACCGGCTTTCAAGATCAACCACCCCTGAGCTTGCGCAGTATGGCCATGTTCCTGGCGTGCCCCGCCGAGTCGAGCGGGGTCTCAAGTATGCACGGAGTCTCTTCCCACAGCGGGTCGTTCAGTATAAAGGCGAAGGGCTCGTACCCCAGGGCGCCCTCGCCTATGTGGGCGTGCCGGTCGAGCCCCCTTCCCAGCTCGTGAAAGCTGTCGTTGAGGTGCCAGCACCCAACCCTGTCGAGGCCCACGGCCTCCTCCGCCTGGTCGACCAGCCGCTGGTAGGCCGCCCTGCTCCTGATGTCGAATCCCGCGGCGAACAGATGGCAGGTGTCCATGCAGACGCCGAGCCTGTAGTGCCAGCCGGTGCCCTCGATGATCCTTTTCAACTGTCTGAAATCCCGGCCAAGAATATCCCCCTGGCCTGCCATCGTCTCAAGCAGTATGCGCACCCTTTTGTGCCGGGTCCTGTCGAGTATCTGCGACAGGCGTTCCGACACCAGGTCCAGCGCCTCGTCCGCGTCCCTCCCGCGCGAGGAGCCGGGATGAAGCACGATGTCGTCTATTCCCAAGGTGTCGCACCGCTCAATCTCTTCCTCCAGCGCGGTCACGCTCCTTGGCCCGGTGGCGTCGACCGCCGCCAGGTTTATCAGGTAGGAGGCGTGGACGACTACGCTCTCTATTCCACTGGCGGCCCACGAGCGACAGAACCTGTCGGCCTTGGACTGCGCGACGGGGGAGCTCCTCCACTGGAGCTGGTTCTTGGTGAAGATCTGAATTGCCTCGCATCCGAGCGCCTCTCCGCGCTCTATGCTCTTCTCCAGTCCGCCGGAGATGGATACATGAGCGCCGATTTTCGCCATGGTGGATCTCCTTTCATGATCAAAGCATGCCCCTGACCTTCTCAAGTATCCTGGCCGTCACCCCCCAGATCACGGTGCCGTCGGGGAGGTCGTACTCCGGATACGAGACGCGCGTACTGTCGGACAGGGGCAAGGTCTTTCTGCGGGGAGTCCTGGCGAAGCCGAGGATATCGACCGCGTATGCGCAGGCTATCTCTCCCGGGGGGAGAGCCAGGTCGGTGCGCGGGTCGACTCCTCGCACAGCGCCGAGCACCGGGAATATCTCCACGCCAGTGACCACGGTGTACTCCGGCTGTAGCTGCGCCAGCGGGGTTATTCGCTCCGGGGCGATGCCGGTCTCCTCCTCGGCCTCCCTGAGGGCCGTCGCAAGCGGTGATTCATCCGGCTCCTCCTTCATCCCGCCCGGGAAGCATATCTCCCCCCCGTGCCTCGAAAGCCCGGGCGAACGCCTCAGGAATAGGGTGAAAAGGCTTCCCTCGAGCGGGAAAAGCGGCACGAGCACGGCGCTCTGGCGATCAACACCGGCCGGTATGTTCCTCCACAACGGAAAGGAACCGCCCCCTGCCAATCTTTCAAGCACCTGCTCCGGCCGGGGTCCATCGCGGATCACCCTGTCCGGCGGGCGTTCCGTCATGCCGACAGCCTGACGTTTCCGTGGTAGAGGATCCCGCGGTAGCCGTCCACTGTCACTATCATGCCGTCGGACAGGGCCGAGAGCGCCCCCGAGGCACCGACTATGCACGGGATGCCAAGATCGAGGGCGGCGATGGCCGCGTGCGAGGTCAGCCCCTCCTCCTCTGCGACCACGGCGGAGGCGAGCTTCATAGACGGGAGGTAGTCGTCGTCGGTGCTCTCTACTATCAGCACCGCTCCCCTGGTCATCTTCCTGGAGGCCTCATCCGCGCTGCGGGCCGTGCACACAGGCCCGCGCGCCTCTCGCTTCAGCAGGGAGAGTCCCTTGAGCAGGATCTTCCCGGCTATGTAGACCTGCACCAGGTTGGTGGTGCCGGCTATTCCCAGCGGTACTCCGGCGGTCACCACCACCAGCTCGCCGGCCTTGACGTAGCCGTTCTCGATGCAGGTGGCCATCACCGAGTCGACCGCAGTGTTCTGGTCGGTCATCTCCTCCTTTATCATCGGGAGGATCCCCCAGTACAGGGCAAGTTCGCGCCAGGTGCGTTTGATAGGCGTGGCGCCGAGGATCGCGCAGGGGGGACGGTGCCTGCTTACCATCTGCGCGGTGCTGCCGCTCTGGGTCATCGACACTATCGCGGAGGCCTTCATCTGTCGCGCTATAAGGACGGCCGCCCCGCTCACGGCGTCGGGGACGCCGGTGGTGGCGGAAGTGTAGTGCAAAGGGCGCTCCCAGAGCTCAATCTCGCTCTCCGCCCTGGTTATGATGCGCTTCATTGTCTCCACGGAACGGAGGGGATAGGCACCCTTCGCGGTCTCGCCGGAGAGCATCACTGCGTCCGCCCCGTCGAGCACCGCGTTGGCCACGTCGCTGGCCTCGGCCCTGGTCGGGCGCGGGTTGCGTATCATGGAGTCGAGCATCTGGGTCGCGACTATCACGGCCTTCCCCTTGGCACGGCAGATATCTATGATACTCTTCTGCTGCAGGGGGACCTCCTCGGTCTGGATCTCCACCCCGAGGTCGCCGCGGGCTATCATCATGCCGTCGACCACCTCGGCTATCTCCTCTATGTTCTGCACCGCCTGACGAGTCTCGATCTTGGCGATGACCTTCATGACACCTCCGAAGCCCTCCATCGCGCGTCGGACTTCAATTATGTCCCGGCTGTTCTTCACGAAGGAGACTGCGATGAAGTCCATCTCGTGATCCACTCCCCAGCGGATATCCTCAATGTCCTTGTCTGACAGAGCCGGCAGCGAGAGCTCCGCCCCCGGGATGTTCACGCCCTTGGAGTCGCCCAGGAGCCCTCCGACTATGACTCTGCACACTACCTCGCGCCCGGAGATGCTCTCGACCTCGAGGTGAAGTGCGCCGTCGTCCATGAATATCTCCTGCCCCGCAGTCACCTCGTCCGCTAGCCTGGGGTAGTTGACGAAGACCCTCGATCCGTCGCCCACGATCTCCTCGTCGGTCAGGGTCAGCATGCTGCCGGACTCGAGGGCGGCAGCGCCTCCCTCCACCTTTCCGGTGCGTATCTCGGGGCCCTTCGTGTCGAGCAGGGTTGGTATCGGAGAGTTCAGATCCTTCTCGACGGATCGCACCAGGTTCAGCATCCGTTCGTGCTCCTCGTACACCCCGTGGCTGAAGTTGAGCCTGGCGACGTTCATCCCGGCCAGGGCCATGGACCGGAGAGTATCGTAGTTGGAGCAGGCTGGGCCTATGGTGCAGACAATTTTCACTTTCGTCATGGGGCACTCCTCTTTTCTTTTTCCATGAAAAGCCTCAACTCACGTGGAACATATCCGCCGGGATCACCCTGGAGATTTGCGAATATATGTCGGCCCGCGCGTCTACCTTAACGTCGGCCAGGGAGATTACGGTGGACTCGGCGTCATTCCTCAGCTCCAGCAGGACCGTCGATCTGCCCGGGCAGGATTTGAGCGCCCTGACAAACTCTCTCAATGGCAGTCTTTCCAGGTGGTCGGCGAAGACGCAGATGCGTACGAAGGGGGGAGACTCATCGGAAATCTCCCCATCCTCGAGCAGTGTCACCTTTTTTGCGACCAGGCCCCCGTTGTCGCGGTCCTCCGGGAAGCCCGAGGTCAGGCAGACCGCGCCGTGGGCGACATGCCCCCTCAGGGGCTCCCACACGCGGGGGACGCACACCACCCTGAGCCGAGACTCCACGTCCTCCAGCTCGATGAAGCCCATAGGGTCCCCGCTCTTCGTGGTTCGCTCCTCCGTAGATACGACAAGGCCCCCCACCAGCACGGGTACCCTCCTGCCGCGCCAGGACTTGACATCCGCGAGGGTGCAGTTCGTGTAGGGGCGCACCTGGTCCTCGTACTGCTCGAACGGATGGCCGGAGATATAAAGCCCGACGGCCTGCCGTTCGCCCTCAAGGCGTTCCAGTGTCGAGAAATCCGGGACGTCCGGCAGGTCGGGACCACTCCTGTCCTCATCGGGAAGCGAGTCGAACAGCGACCCCTGGTTGCCGTTCGAAGCCCTCTTCTGGGCGGCCTGGATCAGGTCCGGCAGGCCCTCCAGCAGTTTTCGACGATTTTGCTCAAGGCCGTCGAAGGCCCCCGAGCTCACCAGGTTCTCGACCACGCCCTTGTTGACGAGGCGAAGGTCGACCCTCGTCAGGAAGTCCCACATGGAGGCGTAGGGGCCGTTGGCGCTCCTATCCGCGATTATGGATTCGACGGCGGCGTGTCCGGCCTTGGCTACGGCGCCTATGCCGAAGCGGACCACCTCGCCCACTGGCGTGAAACTCGCCATCGACGAGTTGATGTCGGGGGGGAGGACCTCTATTCCCGAGTTGCGGACCTCCTTCACGTAGGAGGCCATCTTCTCCTTCTTCGTGCCGATCTGGCTGGAGAGGTAGGCGGCCATGAACTCGGGGTGGTAGTTCGCCTTCAGCCAGGCCGTCTGGTAGGAGATGAGGGCGTAGGCGGCGCTGTGGGACTTGTTGAAGCCGTACCCCGCGAACTCGGCCATGATGTCGAAGATCTCGACGGCTGTCTTCTCGTTTATCCCCCTACTGACGCACCCCTCGGTGAACTTCGCGCGCTGCTGCTCCATGACGTCCGCCTTCTTCTTGCCCATTGCACGGCGGAGCAGGTCCGCTTCCCCCAGGGAGTAGCCGGCGAGCAGGGCCGCGCACTGCATGACCTGCTCCTGGTAGAGGACGACCCCGTAGGTCTCTCGCAGCACGTCCTCGAGCAGCGGGTGCAGGTACTTGACGCTCGACCTGCCGTGCTTGCACTCGATATACTGGTCGACCATGCCGCTGCCCAGCGGGCCGGGGCGGTACATCGCCAGGGCGGCAACCAGGTCCTCGAAACAGTCCACCCTTAGTTTTTCGAGAAGCCTGCGCATCCCGTCGGATTCGAGCTGGAAGACCCCCAGGGTGTCCGCCCTCTGCAGGATCTCGTATGATTTCTTATCGTCCAGCGGGATAGACTCGATGTCAGGGACGGGCTTGCCCATCAGGGCGATGTTGGACAGCGCCTCCTCGATGACGGAGAGGGTCCTGAGCCCGAGAAAGTCCATCTTGACCAGTCCGAGCTTTTCCAGCGGCTCCATGGAGTACTGGGTGACGACCTGGTCCTGCCCCAGGCGTCGCACGGGCACCAGGTCCGTGAGGGGGACGGGGGTTATCACCACTCCGGCGGCGTGCTGCGAGCAGTGGCGGGCTAGCCCTTCGATCTTCGACGCGATGTCCAGCACCCTGGATACCTCGAGGCTAGACTTCTTCATCTCGGCGAGCTCGGGTGTCCGTTCGAGGACGCCGGGGATGGTCTCGTCCCCAAGCTCGGGGAAGTAGCGAGTCAGAGCGTCGACCTCGGGTATGGGCATCCTGAGCACCCTGCCGACGTCCTTTATGGCGGCCCTGCTCTTGAGCCTTCCGAACGTGCCGATCTGGGAAACCTTGTCGGCACCGTACTTCTCGGTTATGAAGTGCAACAGTTCGTCGCGCCCCTTGTCGGAGATGTCAGTGTCGATATCCGGCATGCTTATCCGTTCCGGGTTGAGAAACCGCTCGAACAGCAGGTTGTACTTCAAGGGGTCGAGTCCCGTTATCTTGAGGCTCCACGCCACCAGGGACCCTGCGGCCGAGCCTCTTCCGGGCCCTACGGGTATGTTGCGGTCCCTCGCGGCTTTTATAATCCCGGCGACTATCAGAAAGTAGCCGGCGAACCCCATGGAGTTGATCACGCCAATCTCAAGGTCAAGCCGCTTCTGGTACTCCTCCGGGACCGGGCTTCCGACCCGATCCAACAGGCCCAGGTTCGCCTCCTTTGCGAGGTTTGACTCAAGGGTCTCTCCCTCGGGGAGATCCGGCTTGGGGAGCTTGTAGTCGCGGTCGCTCAAAGGGATCTGAACATTGCACCGTTCGGCGATCAGAAGCGTGTTGGACAGGGCCTCAGGGAGCTCCGACCCGAAAATGCTCTGCATCTCCTCCGGTGAACGAAGGTAGAAGTCGTTGCACCGGAACGACATTCTTTTTTCGTCGTCAAGGGTGCACTTGGTCTGGACGCAAAGCAGCACTTCGTGCCAGTCGAAGTCCTCCCTGGCGAGGTAGTGGGCGTCGTTGGTGGCTACAAGGGGAAATCCGTGCTCCTTCGCGAGCCTGACCAGCCCCCGGTTGGCCCTTGCCTGCTCGGGCAGGGCGTTGTGCATTATCTCGATGAAGAAGTTTTCAGGGCCGACGATATCTCTGTACATGAAGGCACGCTCCGTCGCCTCCTTGTCCAGCCCCTCCAGGATAAGAGAGGGGATCTCCCCCGCCAGGCAAGCGGAGGAGACGATAAGCCCCTTCTTGTACCGATCCAGGAGCTCGTGGTCTATCCTCGGCTTGCCGTAGAAACCGTCGGTGTAAGCTATCGAGCAGAGCTTGACCAGGTTGTGGTACCCTTCGTCGTTCTCGGCCAGCAGTAGCAGGTGGTGATTCCTGCCCCTCTTCTCCCTCAGGGTGTGCCCCTCGGGGGCTACGTAGACCTCGCACCCTATGATGGGCTTGACGCCCGCGGAACGGCAGCTGTCGTAGAAGTCGACCGCCCCGTACAGGGCCCCGTGGTCAGTCATAGCCACCGCGGGCATTCCGAATTCGGCGGCCTTCGCCGCGAGGTCGCCGCAGCGAATGGCGCCGTCCAGAAGGCTGTACTCCGTATGAACGTGCAGGTGCACGAAGTTGCTGGTCGTCATGCCACTATCCTCCGTCTTGCGGTCATTCCTGCTCCCCGGCGGGGGGAGGTTCGTCCTCCCTCTCCTCGCGTCTTACGAGCACTACCTCGCCGTCTGTCCACCTCAGCACCTCGTCCACAATGCCCTCGAACGGGATTCCCTTCCCCGGCCCTCTAGACTGCTGGGGGGCCTCGTCCCTAGCGGGGGGGGCAACAGGGGCGGGAGACGGCGCTTCCTCCGGCTCGGTCTCCGCCGCCTCGGGGGCACGGCCGGAGCGTTCTCCCCTCCATGACAGGACCAGCTCCCTGTCGCCGCCCGCCACGTCGTCGATCACCGCCGCGAGCTCGTGGGTTTTTCTCTCGGAGGACAGAGTCGCGTAGGAGTACGCTCCGTCGTCGGGAATCCGTATCTCGATGCTGTTTTCATCAACTGCGATCGTCGCTCCTACGAGGAGGCAGTACAGCGATATGTGCCCCTCGAACAGTCGCCTCTCGATCTCCCTCCATGTTTCGTCGGGCACAAGGCTGTCGAAGGCCGTGGGGGCGCGAACCTCCCGGGGCTCTTTCGTCCTGGCCGGGGGTGTCACCGGTTGCGGAGGCGCGACGGGAGGGCGGACCGGGGGCGTCTCGAACGCGGACTCCATCTGCTTGAGAGGAGGTCGGGCGACAGGAGACGATGCCTTCGCGGCCGGAGTGGCGCGGCACTCCAGCGCCCTCGCGGCCAGCAGCCCCGATAGCACGTCGGTGCGCAGCCCGGCGCGCACCTGGGGGATGAGTTTCGAACAGTAGTGCATCATGTCGGACAGCTGGTCTTGGGTCCATGCGCCGGATTCGGCCTCGAGAAACACCTCCTCGGACTCCGACAGCGCCAGGGCCTCGAGCACCGGCTTGCCCCATCGCTTGACCGCCCACAGGTTGCGGAACAGAAGAAACACTCCCTCGACCACCCGCTGCGGAGAGGCGCCCTTCCGGAACATGCTGTCCAGGAAGAGGAAGGGTTGGACGTCCTCCTCCTTGAGTGAGGACACCCACTTCTCCATCTCCGACAGTGTGCCTCCGCCCAGCAGGCGATCCACGGCGTCCTTCGAAACCTCTCCGCCGCCCAGGGAGGCGGCCTGTTCCAAAAGCGACAGGGCATCGCGGAGGGCGCCGTCCGCGTGCCTTGCGATCTCGCGCAACGCGTCGGGGTCGAACGGGATCTTCTCCTCGGACGCGACACGGGACAGCCTTGAGCAGACGGCGGGCACCTCTATCCTGTGAAAGGGCAGATGACGGCATCGCGAGCGTATCGTCGCGGGGACCTTCTGCGGCTCCGTAGTCGCGAGGATGAAGATCACGAACGGCGGGGGCTCCTCCAGCGTCTTCAAAAGGGCGTTGAAGGCCGATATGGACAGCATGTGGACCTCGTCGATTATGTAGACCTTCCATCTGGCGGAGAAGGGAGACAGCGAAACGTGGGTCTTTAATTCCCGGATCTCCTCGACCCCGTTGTTGGACGCGCCGTCGATCTCGACGACGTCAAGGCTGTCCCCGGCGCTTATGGAGATGCACTGGGCGCACTTGCCGCACGGCTCGTATCCGTCCACCAGTCCTTTACAGTTCAGGGCCTTCGCGAGAAGGCGCGCCGCAGTAGTCTTCCCGCAGCCGCGAGGGCCCGAGAAGAGCCATGCGTGGCCCGCCTGGTTGCGTTGAAGGGTTTTTTTCAGGACGTCGACCACCGTCTCCTGGCCTGCAATCTCCTCGAACGTCTGCGGCCTGAAGCGGCGGTACAGGGATACGGACACGGAGAGAACTCCTTTCAAACGACCGTCCCGACCGGGGGAGCATATCCTCCCGGCCGCAATTAGCCGTGAATAGTCGGGGGTGGGTCTGCCACCCCGGTTCTTATTGTACCATCAGATTTTTTACCGGTGGTAGTTCGTTCCCTGGTGTCTGTCCCTGGCGGCGCCCAGGGCGGCGACGAGGGATTCCCTCAGTGTCTCCAGAGGTGTGGCACCCTCGGGCAAGGGCTCCCGCATCACTATTGCCGGGCCTATGTGAAGCGCTCTCGCTCCGCCCAGGTCTATCACCTGGATGTCGTAAGGGGGCGTCTCCATCTGCAAAAAGCCTTCGATAGCCGCCGAGGCGGCCTTTGCAGCCTCTTCTGCGGCCGAGCTCCGCTGTGCGCGCCATATCTCGACCCCGTCGACGGCCAGCAGGACTGTCTCTCCCGATTCTGAAGTCGAGGATCGAAGCAGGTGTAGCGCGCGTTTTCTCTCGATGGGGACTTTCATCTCCTCGGCCATCTTCAGGATGCTGTCCACCCGCTCGGCCAGCTCCGGGTGCGTCATGAAGACGCCGGGGTCGATATAGGGGCGTTTCATCTGGTCGAAGATCATGGCCTCAAGTGATGTGACCATAGCTGCGGGGGGAAAGCCGGCGGAGACGAGCATCTTGAACCCCTCCCTGTCGGCCTCCCTCTCAAGGTCGATCCCGTAGGAGTTTGTCACGGCCACCTGCAGGAGGCTGGTCAGGATCATGGGGCCGGCCGACCCGTGCGAGGCTACCATAAGGGCTATGGCTGCCAGGGATATCTTTGACGAGCGGGCGGTCTGGATGATCACGTGACGCCGATCGGCATGAGCCAACTCGTGGGCCATTATTGCCGCAATCTCCGCGTCGGACCTTAAAAAACTCAGCATGCCGTCGGTGAAATAGATGATTCCCCCGGGAAGGCTGAAGGCGTTTTTCTCATCCTCTCTGGCCACCCTGACCTCGTACGGGAGAGGTCGGCTCGTGAAGGGTACAAGGCGCGCAAGTATCATCCGAAGGCGGGCCGCCAGAGCGGGGTCGGCGTCGAGCTCCCATCGTTGCTCAAGCTCGGCGGCGGCCTTCTTGCCCAGTGCTATCTCCTTCGACATGTCGTCAGCGCCACAGGCCGCGGGCGAGAGCAACATAAAGAGGGAGAGCAGAAGCGCATAGCGGAAGCATGTGCTTCTCATCGCCCCTGCCCCCTCATACCCCTCCTGATTTTGAATAACCCTGGAGGGCCTTCTTGCCCCTGCTCAGTGACGCCATCTGCTTCCGAAGAGACTCCACGTGTTTCTCAAGGATCGACTGAACGCGGCACTCCTGCTCCAGGACTTTTCCCGCCACATCGCGGATCACCGACAACGAGGCCTTAAGGTCCTCGGCCCCGTCCCCCAGCATATCCCCTATGTCGCTCCAGAAGGCGGGACCGTTCCTGCCCTCCGACAGCCCCAGCGAGGAGGCGAGGTTGCTCCACCCCTCCTGGATCTTCTCCTGGCGGGAGATAACGTCCTGTTTCTCCTGAAGCACTTGAAGCAGGCCCTCCATATCCTCCGCGACCACCCGTTCCTCCTCTTTTTCCACGAGGAGGGCGAGCTCGTTAAACAGGGCCAGCTCGGAGGATACCAGGCTGGACAGCACCTCCTCGAGGTCAGCCTGCAACGTTGAGCCCTCCAGCAGGCACCGCCTTGGCATCATCTTTCCCGGCAGGCGCAGATCCGCGGGGGAGGTGGGCTACAGGTCTCTCACCAGTCTCCTCAGCGAGTTTGATTATCGCCTCTTCCCAAGTGGAGCGAAGCTCCTCGAGCATACTCCTCACGACTGAGACTTTCTCCCGGTCCTTAGCCACGTTCGCCTCCACCAGCATCAGGTACATGAAATCGTAGAGGCTCATAAGGTTTTGAGCGACCTCGCCACCCTCCTCCACTCTCAGGGTGATCATCAGTTCGCGGATGACGTTCTGCGCCCTCTGGATGTTGTTGTTAGCCTCGTCGACCACACCTGCCTCAAGGGCGTTCTCCGCGCCGATGCAACTCCTTATGCCTATATCATACGTAAACAGCAGAAGCTGCTCCCTGGACGCCGTGTTAACCTTGTTGGCCATGTACACGGCCTGGGCGTGCTGCGAGTTTTTAGAGTCCATACCGGAGATCACTCCCTTCACGCTATGTTTCGGCCGTGTCTGCGCGAAACCTTACACGCCGGACAACCTGGCGCGGCCGTGCCGAATCCCGGTGGAAGTGCGCAGGACGCTACGGTCCAGGCCTCGGCGGAGGCATGCTTCCCGCACTTACTTGAAATACGGCGCGATGTCGTCGGCGGTTTTTACCGGGGAGATCCCGGCCACCTTGCCGGACCTGATCTCCACGATCGCAGGCAGGGATTCTATGCCTAGCTTGTCCGCCATCCGCTTGTTTCTGTAACCGTCGATGAGAGCGACCTTGCCGCCCTTCTTTTTTGCAAGGCTGTCGACCTCGTCGGAGAGCTTGACCTGCTCCTGGACTATGCTGGAGTAGAAGAGGGCCACGACGCGCTCGGGCTCAAGAAGGACGGAGCGCAGATGCACCTGCTCGTTTATGTAGGCCGAGGCGCTCATCGCGGCTATGGCTCCGTCGGAAGCGGCGGTCACCACCTGGCGCAGGCCCTTGTCGCGCACGTCGCCGGCGGCGAATATGCCCTCCACGGAGGTCTCCATGTTGTCGTCGGTCTTTATCCAGCCCCCCTTGGTAGAGTCGACCAGCCCGCGGACACACTCGTCGTGCGGAAGCTGCCCGACAAACATGAACACCCCGGCTACTGACAGGTTGGAAACCTCTCCTGTCTTTATGTTCTTGACGACGAGGTTCTCGACCAGCCCGTCGCCCTCGATCTTCTCGACCACCGTGTTCCATACCGGCACTATCTTTGGGTTGGACAGGGCGTGTTCAATGGCGGCGCGGTCGGCCCTGAACTCGTCCCTTCGATGGATGATGTACACCTTGGAGGCGAAGTTGGTGAGATAAACTCCCTCCTCCACGGCCGTGTTGCCGCCGCCGACCACCGCGATCTCCTCTCCCTCGAAAAAGGCGCCGTCGCAGACCGCGCAGTAGCTTACGCCCTGGCCTATGTGCTCCGCCTCGCCCTCGCAGCCAAGCCTGCGGAAGTAGGCGCCGGTGGCTATGATCACCGCCTCGGCCTCTATCTCGCCCTTGTTCGTCGCGACCACCTTGGTGTCGCCGCGGACCTCGACCTTCGACACGTCCACGTCCCGAAACTCGGTGTTGAACTTCTCGGCGTGCTTTCTGAACATCTGGGACAGCTCGGGCCCCGACGCGTGCTCGACTCCCGGCCAGTTCTCTATCTCCTCGGTGGTGTTGATCTGCCCTCCGGCGACGCCTTTTTCGAGCAGAAGCACGTCAAGCCCGGCCCTTCTTCCGTATATCGCGGCGGCAAGGCCGGCCGGACCCGCGCCTACGATGACAAGTTCCCTTTTTTCCATGATGGAATCATCCCTCCAGAAGACACATGATCTAGCAACGAAATTATACACGACGCCATGCGAGAACGCGAGGCGCGCCGGATAAATCATCGTGCGTCGCCGCGTGCGCGAGGGCGGGGGGGGCCAGCCTGAGTAGCGATCCGGCCTGGTCGGCATCGCCGATCTCGAACAGCAGATTGCCTCCCGGCTTTAGCAGCCTCTCGGCGGCCGGGAAGAGCCTCTCGTACCAGTACAGCCCGTCGGCACCCCCATCCAGGGCCTCGGCGGGCTCGAACCGTACCTCCGGCATCAGGGCGGGCAGCTGTCCGGTCTTTATATAGGGGGGGTTGCTCACGAAGAGGTCCAGAGAGGCCGGAGGAATCGGGATGTCGTCAGGGGCGCGGGAGTGCCAGAGAAGGCATCTGCGCAGCACCTGGTGGCGTTTCATGTTGCGCCACGCGGCTAAAAGCGCCCTCGGACCGCGGTCCGCCGCGACTCCCGTCAGGCCCTTGGATTCGCACAGCAGGGAGAGGGCGATGCACCCGCTACCGGTCCCCCAGTCCAGAAAGGTCCCGCCGTCGCTCGGAGCCAGTTCGAGCGCTTTCTCGACTAGCAACTCCGTCTCGGGCCTGGGTATTAGAACGCCCGGTGGAGTTTCCATGGCGCGTCCGAAAAAATCCCACGACCCCAGGATGTATTGCAGCGGCTCCCTGTTCAGGCGTCGCTCGAGAATCCTCCCGATCGCGGCGTTGTCCTCCGTCGAGATCTCGGCATCCGGGTGCGCCATGATCAGTGTCTGCGGAACACCGAGGACGAAGCGGAGGATTACGGCGGCCTCAAAGGCGGGAGAGACCACCCCCGCCTCCTTAAGGGCGCGGGCGATCCTTCTGCCGGTCTCCTCCACGTTCATCTCATTTTGCCTCTATGGCGTGAAGCTTCTGGGACTGGTCGGCCATAGTCATCGCGTCGATGAGCTCGTAGAGGTCGCCGTCCAGGTACTGGTCAAGTTTGTACAGGGTCATCCCTATCCGGTGGTCGGTGATCCTGTTCTGGGTGAAGTTGTAGGTCCTTATCCGCTCCGAGCGGTCGCCTGTGCCTATCTGGCCACGTCGTTCTGAGGCCAGATCGTCGCTCTGCTTTTGAAGCTCGAGGTCGTAGAGCTTGGCCCTCAGGTAGGCCATTGCCTTGACCCTGTTCTTTATCTGGGAGCGCTCGTCCTGGCAGGTCACCACGACGCCGGTGGGCAGGTGGGTGATCCTCACGGCGGAGTCGGTCATGTTCACGTGCTGCCCTCCCGCGCCGCTGGAGCGGTAGGTGTCGATCTTCAGGTCCTCGCTCCTGATCTCCACGTCCACGTCCTCCACCTCCGGAAGCACGGCCACCGTGGCAGTCGACGTATGGATGCGGCCGCTCGCCTCGGTTACCGGGACGCGCTGGACCCTATGCACTCCGCTCTCGAACTTCAGCTTGCTGTAGGCCCCGTCGCCGTCGATGCGGAAGATTATCTCCTTGTAGCCGCCGATTCCAGTCTCGTTGTAGTCGACGCTCTCGGTGCGCCAACCCTCTCTCTCGGCGAAGCGGGTGTACATGCGGAAAAGGTTGGCGGCGAACAGCGCGGCCTCCTCGCCCCCGGCGCCCGCCCGTATCTCCACCATCACGCTCTTCTCGTCGTTAGGGTCCTCGGGAAGGAGAAGGATCTTCATCTCCTCCTCCACCTGCTGAAGGCGCTCCTCCTTGCCGGAGCATTCGTCCCTGGCCAGGGCCTCGAGCTCCTGGTCCCCGCAGTGCAACAGCGAGCGGGCCTCCTTCAGGTCCTCGGTCACCTTCTTGAACTCGCGAAACTTTGCCACTACCGGTGAGAGCTTCGCGTGACGCTTGGCGAGGGCCTGCAGCTCCTTCATGTTGGAGTGAAAGGCCGGATCGGCCATCTTCGCCTCCGTCTCGTCGTAGTCCTTCTCCAGCTCCAGCAGTTTGTCCTGGAAGTTCAATACCGGTCACCACCGGCGTCCGACGGGGACAGCTTTCGCCCAAGCGCGGTCTCGAGCGAGAGCAGGGCCACCTCGATCTGCCCGATATCGGGCTCGCGTGTCGTAAGCAGTTGAAAGGAGAGCGCGGGCGCCATCAGGACCTTGCCGATGATGCCGGCACAGGAGGCCCCCTTGATTATCTCGTATGAGAGCCCCATGACCAACGGGAGCAGGACTATCCTGGCGCCGATCCTCCAGAGAATCGAGCCGCTCCCCGCGACCGAGAAGACGATTATGCTCACGGCGACGACTATCAGCAGGAAGGAGGTGCCGCAGCGCGGGTGAATGCGCGAGAAATTCTTTATGCTCTCTGGCGTCATTACGGCGCCAGCCTCGAATGCGTTGATCGTCTTGTGCTCGGCCCCATGGTAGCGGAAGACCTGGCGTATCTCGCTCCACATGCCGATCCCCCCCACGTAGGCCAGGAAGACCAATCCTCGGACGCACCCCTCCAGGACGTTCTTCCCCGTCTGGGTCAGCCCCCAGGCATTTACGGCCATATCGGACAGCCAAAGCGGCAGGGCTATGAAAAGGCCCGCCACGGCGGCGACCGCGACCAGGGTCGAGAAAAGAAGCTCCTTGGCCGTGATCTTCTCCTCCTCGCCGACCGCGATCTGGGCGGACTTGTTGAGCGCTCTGAAGCCGATGGTCATCATCTCGACCATGGTCACGACTCCGCGCACTATCGGCAGCTTCCAGGGCATCCTCTTCGTCCTGGAGAAGCTCTCCCAGGTCTCGCTCTGGATCTGCCCGTCCGGTTTGCGAACGGACAGTCCCCAGCGTTCGGGCCCCTTCATGAGGACTCCCTCGATCACTGCCTGTCCACCGACAGGCATTCGGTCCCGCTCTGTCCCCTCGGCGAGGACGAGCGGAAGCGACGCAAAATACTTATTCATGTTCACCTCATACACTCTTTTCATCCAGAAGTTCTTCCAGGGAGGAGTACGGGCGGCCGCACGGGCTGCTCTCCTCGCAGCGCCCGGTTAGAACGCATGAGGGGCCGGCCTCCTCGAACAGCCTCGGCGCGACCGAACGGACGGCTATCAGCATGCCGCGAGCCAGATCGCGGATCTCCCACTGCGCCCTGCGGCAGAGCCTCAGGGTAAAGAAGTGGTGAAGCTCCCTGGCGTTCATGGTCATCACCAGCCTCGTGCTCCACCCGTGAGGAAGTATGTACCTGGCATCCTCCTTGGGAACGCCGTGTTCGATCAACTCGGCATATAACGAGTGGGCGGCCCGCGCAGCCTCCTCGAATTTACGCTTCAGGGCCGGCACGTCCCCTATCGAAGGGGGGGTGATCGTGTCAGGCCCGCGCATTTCCACGTATCTCTGGCTCTGCTGGCTGTAAGATGCTATCCTGTGGCGAACGAGCTGGTGCGAGGCGATGCGGCTCAACCCGTCTATGGCGAAGGTGAACGAGGCATGTTCGAACGGCGAAAAGTGCCCGCTCCTGCGGATATGCCGCAGGAGCGAGCTCTTTCTTTCTTGCGATTCATCCTCCAGCAGGTCGACGGCCGAGACATCGCTGTAGCAGAGCCTCGCGGCCGCGGCCACGACATCGTCCGGACGAGGAGTAAAGGACAGCAGGAAAACGCAACAACTCACCCTACCCAGCCTCCTTCAGCGACGGACATCTCTCTTGCGCCTTCGATTCTACTCCGCGCTCGGGCGCTGGCCGTAGTTGATCCCCTCGTACTTCTTCTGAAACTTCTCAAGGCGGCCCGCCTCGGTCATCACTCGCGCCCCTCTCTTGCCGGTGAAGAACGGGTGGCACGACGAACATACGCCCACCCTTATCTCCTTCTGGGTCGAACGGGTCTCGAAAGTGTTGCCGCACGCGCAGGTCGCGATGCACTTCTCGTACTTCGGGTGAATATCCTTCTTCATCTATGGGCACCTCCGAAAAAATGTAAACACATGGAGAAAGACCTCCAAACGAAAGAGAACTTTAGCACAGGAAGGCCCGAGACGCAAGAGTGTATCCCCCGATCGGAGATGTCATATGTGC
>CAYWKH010000035.1:0-2254 GCA_964458805.1 uncultured Synergistaceae bacterium | reverse complement strand
ATGACGCCGAGACCGCAACGCTCGTGATGGGCCACCGCATGGTAGGCGGTGTCGCCCATGACTGCCACGGAGATCCAGCGACTGTTGCGCACGATCGCGATCTTGGCGCCGACACTGGCCTCCAGCATCCCGACCGCCAAAAAACCGTCAAGGGCCTCCAACGCCGCGTGCATGAGCGCGTGCATCTCGTTTCGCTTCTTCTCCACCACGCCCGCGTTCAAAGATGCTCCGACCAGGGCCCCGGTTATCTTCTGGGGGAGGACTCCCGCCAGACCTCCAACCTCGGTGGCCACGGATTTCCATCCAATGGACGCCAGCTCTTTTTTAAAAGTTGTCTCGGCCTCGCTGGTCGTCGTCGAGGCCAACAACAACGCGGCCCTGCCCGCCTGGTTTTCGTCGTCTATCCTTATTCTGAAGTTAACCTCCACTCCCCGTCGTTCCTGTCCGTCGGGCGGGGTGCTCATGTCGAGCACCGCAGCCTCTCGCTCCTCGGTTCTGCCTGCCTCCTCCATCTCTCCCGATTCCTCCCATTCTTCTCCCTGCGGGTTTTTGAAGATGCCCTTCCACTTCACGCCATCCATCCCCCCTCGGTGAGTTCTGTAAACCATTATATAGTCAAATGCATGGAAAGAGTCGGCAATTTCACCGCGCTCGAAAAAAACCAACGACTTTCTTGATACGTTGAGGTTTTAGCCCTATACTATAGGCATTCCGGTGAAAATCAATTTTTTAAAAAAGGAGGGGAGATTTCGATCGTTCGATAGGCAAAAGGTGTTACACAAAATATTCCTTAGGAGGTATTCACAAATGAACAGGAAAACCACCATGGTTCTCGCCTTTCTTATGGTATTCACTTTCGCGGGCGCGGGGTCCGCGACGACGTTCATCTCGATAGCCACCGGCGGCACCGGCGGCACCTACTACCCCCTCGGGGGCGGCATGGCCGAGATAGTCAGCAGGCATGCCCCGGATCTCCAGGTGACATCCGAGACAGGGAACGCATCCGCCGCCAACATCAACCTGATCGGCACGCACCAGATAGAGATGGCGATGGTTCAGAACGACCTCGCCTACTGGGCCGCGAAGGGGATGACCCCGTTCAAGGAGCAGTACGACAACCTACGCGTGGTTGCCTCCCTCTACCCCGAGCACGTCCAGTGCATAACCCTCAAGGGCAACGGCGTCGAGGATATCATGGACATCAAGGGCAAGAGGGTCTCGGTTGGAGCTCCCGGCTCGGGCGTTCTCGGCGACGTGACCGCCCTGTTGAAGGTGGCCGAGATGAAGTTCGGAGACATGGAGCCCGACTTCCTCGACTTCAACAACACGACCCAGCGCTTCAAGGACGGACAGCTCGATGTCGGCTTCGTGGTCGCAGGCTACCCCACCTCCTCGATAATGGACCTCGCCACCACCCACGACATCGACCTGGTGAGCTTCAACGACGATTTCATGAGCCGCCTTGTGGCCCAGTACCCCTTCTTCGTTAAGGATCGCATTCCCGCAGGCACCTACACCGGCGTTGACAAGGACGTGCAGACTCCTGCGGTTCTCGCCATGCTCATCTGCGACGCTCAGCTTCCAGACGACGTTGTCTACAAGTTCACCAAGACATTCTGGGAGAACATCGAGGAGCTGTACAAGGTTCACGCCAAGGCGAAGGAGATCACCCTGGCAACCGCCCTCGACGGAGTTTCGGTCCCGGTGCACCCCGGCGCTGCCCAGTACTACAAAGAAATCGGTATGAGCGTTCCCGACATTAAATAGTGTCGAGCATGTAAAAATATCGACTGGGGGCGGTCATACGGACCGCCCCCATGCTTTTTTTATCTCGAAAGGAAACGAACGATGGCCTCCCTCCACTCCTCCGGCCTCATGCAGGGAGATGCGCCGTTAAGCCAGTCGGAACGCCCGCCCCCCTTCGCGGCGAGCGATGGCGACTCCCGCAGGAAGGACGAGAAGTCGCGCCCCACCTCCGCCCCCCTGTAGAACAGGAAGTATCCCCCCTTGCCCTCCGCCTCCGGCATGAGCAGCAGGACCAGCGCGTCCGGGTTGTCGTCGGACCACCTGCGCGAGGCAACCGTCACCAGCTCTCTGGGGACGCCGGGAAGCACCGAGAAGAAGAGTGGCAGGCCGCCGACGTTGAAGCTCTCCCAAGGTATGGATACCAGTTGCGATGCCCTCTCGAGCGTCTTGCCGAGGGCGGCGTTCTCCTCTCTCAAAGATGAGAAAACACCCTCGAGTCGGTCGGCCG
>CAYWKH010000034.1:0-21213 GCA_964458805.1 uncultured Synergistaceae bacterium | reverse complement strand
CCGAGGCTTGAGCGAATGGCTCAATTCGAATTTACACCATTATATGGACTCAATCGAGGAAAGAGGGTGTTCGATGTGAAATTCAGGTTCATCGGGTACGGCCTGGCCTTGGCCGTCCTCCTGTCTCTGTTACCCGGCGGAAGGCTGACGGAGGCGTTCGCCGAGGAAACGATGATCGACAAGATTGAGAGGGAGATGGCCGAACAGACCTCCGAGCTTGACGAGCTCGTCGACAGGCTCATTGAGGAGAAGACCGCCGAGATGAACAGGCTCGCCGCCGCGCGTCACAAGAAAGACGGTGTTTCGGGGACTGTCTTGCGGGACATCGGGGCCGGAGAGTTCGACCAGGCAGGGGCTAGCATACTGGAGAAGGCGCGCAGCGGCGACATGTACGCCCAGAACGACCTCGGACTGATGTACGACACCGGGGACGGGATGTCGCAGGACGACTCGGAGGCAGTGAGATGGTACACGGCTGCCGCCGAGCAGGGGTTCTCGGTCGCTCAGACCAACCTGGCCTGGATGTACGAGAAGGGCAGGGGCGTGGAGCAGGACGACAAGAAGGCCGCCGAGTGGTACGCCAAGGCGGCCGACCAGGGCTACTCGCGCGCCCAGAACAACCTTGGCGTGCTGTACGAGCACGGCAGGGGCGTGGAACAGGATTACGCGAAAGCGGCCGATCTTTACAAGAAGTCGGCCGACCAGGGGAATCTCAACGCGCAGACCAACCTGGCATTTATGTACGAGCACGGCAGGGGCGTCAAGCAGGACGACAGGAAGGCGGTCGAGTGGTACACAAAGGCGGCAAAAGCGGGCGACAGTCGCGCCCAGACCAACCTCGGCTGGATGTACGAGAACGGCAGGGGGGTAAGGAAGAGCGACAAGATGGCCGCGGATTGGTACAGAAAGGGGGCCGAGAACGGGAATCCCTACGCCCAGACCAACCTCGGCTGGATGTACGAGAGCGGCAAGGGAGTGGAGCTTGACGAGGCGAAGGCCGCCGAGTGGTACCTGATGGCCGCGGGGCAGGGGCACGCGCGCGCGCAGACCAACCTGGCCTGGCTGTATCAGAACGGCATCGGCGTCCCGCAGGACGACCACGAGGCAACCGAGTGGTACGGGCTTGCCGCCGCGCTGGGCGACGCGAGGGCGCAGACGAACCTGGGCTGGATGTACATGAACGGCAAGGGCGTGGAGAAGGACATCAAGGAGGCCCTGAAGTGGCTCAACCTGGCCGCCGAGCAGGATCACGCCTCCGCCGTCTACAACATCGGCTGGCTGTACGAGAACGGGGACGGGGTCAAGAAGAACGTCAAGAAGGCGGTGGAGTGGTACCGCAGGGGCGCCGAGCTGGGCGACGAGAGCTCGCAGGAGGCGCTGAAAAGGCTGGGGGAGAATTAACGGGCGAGTCATCCAAGCCGTCGGGCAACCAGGGGGAGGGGCTCGCGCAGCCCCTCCTTCGAGGCACGTGCTGCGGCCACCTGAAAGGAGTGAGCGAGCGTGTTCAGAGGGTGCTGTCTTGTGTTTTTCGCGGCCTTCAACTTCGGCTTGATTGCGGCCGGGCCCTGCGCCGCCGAGACATTCAGGACCGACGACATCGAGTATGGGATGCCCGAGGATCCCGAGGTTCATGAGGGCGTTTTTCTGTTCGATCTGGCAGGGGGATGGTCGATGGCCAACGACCCGAATAATGATGACATTCCCAAGTGCAACCTCGCCGCGAAACCCGGGTCCAAGAGGATTCTGACCTCTCTGATGTGCTTCGGACGGATGCCCGGCGACGAGACGAAAGCCCTGTCAGCGATCAAAAAGGGCAAGGACCCCTTGGAGAAGATTCTTGCCGATGACATCGAGCACAGAAAGGCCATCGGAAGGTACACCCCCCTTGGCACCACGAAGAGGACCGTCGCAGGCTGCGGCGCGATAGTCCACGACCTTTCAATCGTGAAGGGGGAGGACCTGTTCTTATACCGTCTTTGCTACGTCGCGGTACCGGCCGCGGGCGACACGCCCGTGCGGAAATATGCTCCCGCCATCTTTCTCTTCGTGTTCTCGTCGTATCGCGAGGACTCTTTCAACGCCGCAAAACCGGCGATGGATCGGCTTCTGGACTCGATGAGACTGAAGAACCCGCTGCCCGGGATATCTCCAGAGCCACCCTTTTTCGACCCCAGGAAGGGACTTGTCTTCCGCTCCCCCATGGACAATTTCAGCGTGACCCTGCCGGAGGGCGCCGAGAAGGACGAAAATCCCCGTCTGGACCCGAGCGAGAAGGGCGGAGAGTCGCACACCTACACTTTCAAGGACGCGCTGATACTGCTGTCCGTCTTCCTGTCGGAGTTCGACGGGGAGGTCGCGGAGATGATCCTGGCTGACGATCTCGAGGCCGTTCGCAAGGGCGCGCGCAGCTGGACCGTAGGGGGGAGGAGTATTCCTGTGTCGCTGTATTCGACCGCGGACGGGCAGGCCCTCGTGACGGCCCTCTACGAAGAGGACAACCTGCTGATCGCGGTCCTGCTGCCGAAGGACAAGTACAGGGGTGCGCAGGGCTGGATTAAGAGGCTGATCACCGGGGTGACTTTCGACTGACGCGGTAACGCGGCGGGCCGGCCATCTCCGGGGCCCCCTCTCCTCTGAGCCTTTCCACCAGGAGGCGCACATCCTGCGACGCGCCCCTCGGGGCCACCAGCAGAGCGTCGGGCGTTTCGATTATCAGAAGATCGTCGACGCCCACGGCGGCGACCAGGCGACCGGTCGAGAGGAAGAGGGAGTTCCTGCACCCCTCCGAGACGACCCGGCCCATGAGCGCGTTGCCGTCCCCGTCCTTGCCGAGGAATTCGTACAGCGCGTCCCAGGAGCCTATGTCCGTCCAGGGCGACTCGAGCGGGACCAGGGCGATGTTCTTTATACGCTCCAGCACGGCGTAGTCGATCGAGATCGACGGCATGGCGATGAACGCGCCGGGCAGGGACTTGACGCCGCCCTCCAGGAGGGCCGCCGCGCCGGGCAGGTGCTCCGCCAGCGCGTCCAGCATCGTGCCCACGGCGAACAGGAGCATGCCGCCGTTCCAGAAGTACCCACCGTCCTCCAGGTACTCGGCCGCCTTCTCGGAACCGGGCTTCTCGACGAAGCACTCCACCTCGCGCCAGCCTCCGCGCTCCCTACCGGCGCGGATGTAGCCGAATCCGGTGTCGGGCCTCGCGGGCGGCACGCCGAACACGACGACCCGCCCGTGGCGCGCGGGCCCGGAGGCGGCCTCGACGGCCTTCGCGAAGAGCCCGAAGTCGCCTATGACGTGGTCGCTGGGGGCGACCAGCACCAGGCCGTCCCTTCCTGCGCCGCACTCCTCCATCAGAGCCAGCAGCCCCAACGCTATCGCGGGCGCCGTGTTCCTGGGGCAGGGCTCCTCCACCACGAAAGCCTGCGGCAGTCCCTCCTCCACCTCCCTGGCCTGCAGGAGGGCGGTCGCGCCGAACCTGATCCCGGACAGCACCCTGGTGCGGGCCGGACCAGCTATGCGAAACGCCCGTCGCAGCGCCCCCTGGTACAGGCTCTCCGCGCCGAGCCTCATGAACTGCTTTGGCATGTCATCCCGCGAGAGCGGCCAGAGCCTGGTCCCGGACCCGCCGGCTAGAACAAGACAGTGGATGTCCTCCAAATCGACAACTCCCGTCGAGTGATCTGGCGCGGGTTCGACTATCCCGCTCGGAAACAGTATAGCATCAAGGAAGGGGACCTGGAGAAGAGCAAGGCGCTTAGCCGGCCTGGGAAGGGGCGGTCCGCCCCGGCCCCTCCACCCTGCCTCCGGGGGTGTTCCAAGCCAGCGTCGACCCACAGCGGGGACGAATCGGGCGCTCTCCTCCACGCCGCCTCCCGAGGTTTCCCAAGGGCTCTGAACTTCAGACCCCCCCGCGCGCTTGGGTCACTGCGCGATATCTTCAGGGTCTAACCTCTATGTCGGCAGAAGGAAGGACCGTAGGGCCCGAGCGCGATCAGCGTGAGCAGGTGATCCCGAACCGCTGAATACAGCATGGACGATACGTTGACATAAAAAAGTCGCTTGAACTTCAACAACTCTTCCACCGAGGACAGACGGTTTCGAGAATCTCCTTAGCGACCTCGCCCCTCTCCGTGGTTTTCAGCAGAGCGCCGACAATATAGGCGTTGATGCTCTGTCCTTCCTCTTCCGCCGCCTCCGCGACGGCCTTGTGCAAAGAACGCGGCATGCGCAACAGCATCTTGCCGCTGTACTCTTGCAGATCCTCGCTCTTCGGCTCCGGGATGGCAAGGTTTTCGGCAAGACACCGCTCAAAGAGCTCCCGCTTTATTTCAATCAGCATCCCTCTTGCTTCTTCATACGTTTCTCCCCATGCGTTGGTTGACAGTCTGCCCAGCTCCGGATGGCAGAGCACAACACCGCCGCCGTCCTCCTCCGACAATTCCGCGACTTCGGTGACATACTGAAGATTCATGTAGTAGTCCAGGTTTTTCATTGTTTACCGCCTCCGATGCGCTTCTTCTATCTCCTTGATTTTCTCCAGCGCTATTACAGCATTACGGAGATACCATCTCTTAACCTTGTTCTTGTGTTGCACTATTATCAGCGAGCCATCCGGCGCGAAATCCTTAGGGAAGAATTCGGGAAACAGCTGGTAGCATTCGCTTATCAGTGGATGACGAAAGGTGAAGTGCGATCCCTTTTGACTTGCAAGCCTGAAACCCAGCGACTCCAAAACGCTTTTCACAGTGGAGAACTGCTCTTCGGTAATGCGATTCCATGAGTCTATGGTCTTTTCCAATGTCGACAAAGGTGGAACACCTACCTCTTTCTGGTGTCGGTATCATATGCGATACTATGAAGAAAAGTCATCCGTAGAATAACAGACTTCTCTCTGCACACTCTACACTAATTTCTTCGGGCAAATCAAGGTCCTAATCGATCACCGCTACCCCCGGCGACGCGAAAAGGGCCCTCCGCGCGCGGAGGGCCCTCGAACCAACACTTGAAAGCTGTGTTGCCCCTACTTCATCTCCACTCCGATGCCGCGCTCCTCGTCGGTGCCGGGCACCAGGGAGTCGGCCAGCGCCGCGCAGATTCCCGCAACCGCCATCGGGGTCTTCAGTATTGCCCACACCATGCCGCCCAGGGTCTGCATCACCTGGTTGTACTCCGCGCTCATGAAGAGCTCCTGGTTGTTCTCCACCCAGCCAGGCAGGCCGAGGGCCATCAGGAAGGCGAAGCCGACGATGAGCACGTTGCGCTGGCTGCCCATGTCCGCGCGCATGAGGACCTGGATTCCAAGGGCGCCTATGGTGCCGAACAGCGCGATGTAGGCTCCGCCGATGATCGGGGAGGGCATGGTCGCTACGAGGGCGCCGAACTTCGTGACGAAGCTCATCAGTATCAGTATGACCGCGCCGGTGCGCACCACCCAGCGGGAGGCGACGCCGGTGAGGCCGATGAGCCCTATGTTCTCCGTGTAGGAGGTGGTTCCCACAGAGCCGAACAGGCCGGAGAGGGCGCAGTTGAGCCCCTCGGCGCCGATGCCGCGGCTGATCATGGCCTCGTCGGGATCGGGCAGGCCGGCGGCGTAGGAGACCGAGTGGTAGTCGCCGATCGACTCTATCGTGACCGCGAAGAAGCCCGCGAGCAGCGCTCCGAAGGCCAGCAGGCTGAACTTGGGCGCGCCCCACGGCATTATGACGTCAAGCCGGTACCATGGTGAGGCTATGACGTTGGTCATGTCGATGTGCGCCGGGTGCCCGGCCGGGAAAACCCCGATGTGGGAGAGGCCGAAGCAGATGAGGTAGGTGATGACGATGGACGAGAGGATCGCGAAGATGTTGGCGTACTTGTTCTTGCTCACCAGGCCGAAGAAGAATACCAGGAAGACGACCAGCAGGGACGCGGGCCAGTAGTTGGCGGCGTTGAACTGGATGGCGGTCGGGGCGAGCGAGAAGCCTATCGCCATTATCGTCGGGC
The DNA here is from genome assembly GCA_964458805.1 of uncultured Synergistaceae bacterium. Classification (GTDB taxonomy): domain Bacteria; phylum Synergistota; class Synergistia; order Synergistales; family Aminobacteriaceae; genus JAAYLU01. The sequence goes on along the minus strand of CAYWKH010000034.1, from coordinate 15,230 downwards.
CTATCACGACCGGCGTGATGACCTTGCGAACGATGCCGATCAGGCCGGTGTAGCCGATGACCGACTGCAGGATGCCCCCGGCTATGAGGCCGCCTCCGATGTACTGCATTATGACGTTGGGACCCATGGCGCTGTAGGCGCCGATTATCGTCATGACCGACGGGATGAAGCTGAAGCTGGAGCCCTGCACAATCGGCAGCCCGGTGCCGAGCTTCGGGTGGGTCTGGATAAGGGTGCATATTCCCATTCCGAAATAGACGCAGGAGATGAGGATCGCGATCTGGCCCGCATCCATGCCCATGGCCGGACCGAAGATCAGGGGGACGAGTGTCGTCGCGCCGAACAGGGTGAGCACGTGCTGCGCACCGGCGAGCACCATGATCGGAAACGCCGGAACGTCGTCCACTCCGTAAACAAGCTGTTTCTTTGCCATTGGAAAATCAGCCTCCTTCAATCAGGTATGATGTCGCACAGGTTGACCGCCTCTCGAGTCGGCGCGGCTTCTCGGGTCGCGCGACTGGGAGGTTGCTTCTCGGCGGCACTGGTGATCCATGTCTCACCCCCACTGCAAGGCTTCGCGCCGCTCCCCGCCCCGCCGGGGCGGGGAGCTCGCGCGCTACTTCCACTCCTTGACCGCGTTCTTGTACGACTGCTCCAGGGCGTACGGGTACTCCCAGATGTCCGTCTCCCCCCGCTTCTTCTCCTGTATCGCCTTGTACACGCGCTCGCGCCCGGTCGGGTAGGTGTGGATCCTTATGCCGAGGGCGTCGAACAGGGCGTTGTTTATCGCGGGAGCGGGGGAGATCATCGAGTGCTCGGCGACGCCCCTGTTTCCGTATGGCGACAGCTCCTCGGGAGTCTCCTCCCAGAAGGCGTCGACCTCCCCCGGCACGTCCATGCTGGTGGCTATCTTGTAGTCGGTGAAGTCCGGCGTGAGCAGCTTGCCGTGCTCGTCGTAGTACATGGCCTCCATCAGGCCCGCCGAGATGCCCTGCACGGTGCCCCCCTCGATCTGCCCCCTGACGTTCATCGGCGACACGGCCTTGCCTATGTCGTACCCGGCGGAGACCTTGTTCACCTCCACCGCTCCGGTGGCTGGGTCCACCTCCACGTCGACTCCGACCGCGCCCACCGTGAAGTGGACCACGCTCTTGGGCGACTGGCCGGTCTCCGGGTCGGGGTTGACCACGTCGGGCGGCACGAAGGTGCCGGATCCGATAATCGGGCCTCCCACGAACTTGCCCGACGGCATGAAGAAGCCGTTCTGCACCTGGACGTCGATCGGCTCGGCCTTGCCCTTGGCCTTGCATTTAACTATACCATGTTCGATCGTGATAGTCTCCGGGTCCGTCTGCCAGAACTCGGAGTACAGGGCGAGCAGCTTCTCCCTCGCGTCGGTGGCGGCGCGCTTCACCGCCATCCCCATCGACCAGCAGGAGCGGCTGGCGACCGTCTGCCAGTCGTACGGGTGGCTCTGGGTATCCGGGTAGTAGCAGCGGATCTTCTCGATCGGTATCCCCAGCTCCTCGGAGGCTATCTGCGCGTAGGCGGTGTATGCGCCCTGGCCCATGTCCATCGTCGCGGCCAGCACCTCCACCCCGCCGTCGCCGAGTATCTTGACGATGGCGGACGAGGAGGCGTCCGCCGGCATCGCGGGGGCCTTCAGGGCCAGGGCGAACCCCTTGCCCCTCACCCAGCCCTTCCTCTTGGCGGGCTCCTTCTCCTTGAGCTTCATCCTGTCGACGATCTTCTCGACTATCGTGTCCAGCGAGTGGGCGTTCATCGGCATGCCCGTGCAGGTCGGAAGGCCGGTCCTGAGCATGTTCTTCAGGCGGAACTCTATCGGGTCCATGCCGATCTTGCGCGCGGCTATGTCGATGACGACCTCCATCGCGCCCATCAGCTCCGGCAGCCCGAAGCCGCGGTACGCGCCGCCGAACGGCTTGTTGGTGTAGACCGCGTAGCTGTCTGTCCACACGTTGGGGATGTAGTAGCAGCCGGTGGACGAGTAGCCGGCGCTGCGCACCGGGTTGGCGCCGTACTCTGCGGAGATGCCGGTGTCGAAGTAGAAGTTGTTCTTTATTGCGGTTATCTTGCCGTCAGCGTCGATCCCGAGCTTTATCTTGGCGATGTAGGCCTGGCGCACCCAGGAGGTCAGCATGACCTCCTCGCGCGGGATGTAGAGCTTCACGGGGCGCCCCTTGACGTCGGGGTCCATCGCCCCCGCGAGGCAGAGGGCCTCTACCGTCATCCCGGCCTTGCCGCCGAATCCTCCGCCTATCGGAGGCGCGATCACCCGTATCTTGGCCAGCGGGTAGCCTAGCCCGGTCGCGATTATCTCGCGGAGCGCGAAGGCCGACTGGGCGGTGGACCAGATGGTGAGGTTGCCGGTGGAGAGCTCCTCCTTGCAGATGCAGCAGTGGGGCTCCAGGAAGCCGTGGGCTATCTGCGGGCAGTTCACCGCCTCCTCCACGACATACTTGGACTCGGCGAACGCCTTCTCCACGTCGCCCCGCCTGATCCGGAACCAGTTGGCGATGTTCGTCCCCGGGAAGGGGGTGATGAACGGGACGTGCTCGTAGGTCTCAAGCTCCGGGTGCACCAGCACGGAGTTGTCGGTGGCGGCCTTTATCGGGTCGAACACGTGGGGCAGGTCGCGGTACTTCGCGGTGACCTTGAGCATCCCCTCCTCCGCGGCCTCCTCGGTCTCGGCCACGACGAGGGCCACGGGTTCTCCTACGTAACGGACCTTGCCGACCGCCAGCGGGGTGCGGTCGTGCAGGTACAGGCCGAAGCGGTGGACGAAGTTCTCGCCCACGACGACCTTGACCACTCCCTTTACCTTCATCGCCTCGGACACGTCGATGGAGACGATCTCGGCGTGCGCCTTCGTCGAGCGGAACGCCCTGGCGTGCAGCAGCTCCGGGCCGAACCGCAGGTCGTCGGTGAACGCAAGGGTCCCGACCGCCTTCTCGTGGTCGTACTTCCGGGTGGTCCACGCCCCGACGCCGTTGCGCGTCACAGTCTGTTTCATCGCGGATCCCTCCCTGTCAGCGCGCCGCGCCGGGGTGGGCCCCCAGCTCGCGCATCGTCTTCGCGGCCTTCAGAACGGCGCGGAAGATCGGAATGTAGCCCGTGCAGCGGCACAGGTTGCCGGCCAGGGCCTCCCTCACCTCGGCCTCGGTCGGGTCGGGGTTCTTCCTCAGGAAGGCGTAGGCGGTCATTATCATCCCGGGGGTGCAGAATCCGCACTGGATCGCCCCCTCCTCCACGAAGGCCTGCTGAAGCGGGTGCAGGTCGCCGTTCGGGGCCACCAGCCCCTCCACTGTCAGCACGGACTTGCCCTCGACCTCGAGCGCCAGCACCATGCAGGACTTCTGGGCGAGGTCGTCGATCACCAGCGTGCAGGTGCCGCACTCCCCCTCCTCGCATCCTCTCTTGACGCTCGTCACGCCGTACTCGCGCAGCGCCCTCAGAAGCGTTGTCCGAGGCTCCACCGACAGAGTGACCGGCCTGCCGTTAAGTATGAAATTCACATCGCGCTTCATCGTGATTCCCTCCCGGTCAGCCTCTCGGCGCAGATCGACACGGCCCTTCTGGTGAGCTCCTCCACCATCGAGAGCCTGTACTCCCTGCCCGCCCTGACGTCGGTTATCGGATTGACGGCCGCTGCCGCGGCCTTCGCGGCCCTGTCGAGCAGGGCTTCGTCCGGAGAGTCGCTCCCGGCGAGGATGTCCTCGGCCTCGGTCGCCCTGACCGGCCTCGGAGACACCGCGCCGTACGCCAGCCGGTACTCCGCGCCCTTGCTCCCCTGCATCGCCAGGCAGGCGACCCCCACCTGGGCCAGGTCGAGCGCGTTTCGGCGCCCCAGCTTGATGTAGCACGCGGCGGAGCGGCCGGACGGCATCGGCAGGGTGGCGGAGACGACTATCTCGCCCGGCGCCAGGCTGTTCTTCCTCGGGCCGGTGATGAAGTCGGCGAAGGCTATATCGCGCTCGCCGCTTGGGCCGTACACGTGCATCACCGCCTCGTAGACGGAGAAGGCGGGGATCAGGTCGCCCGACGGCACCGCCGCGCAGACGTTCCCTATCACGGTGGCCTTGTTGCGGATGAGGGGGTCGGAGTGCGACAGGCACGCGTCGACCAGCGCGCCGTAGTGCACCCGGGCGTCCTCGTGCGCTCCGATCTGGTTGACCGTGGCCATCGCGCCTATCTTGATCCCCCTGTGCGGGTAGAACGAAATCCCCCCCAGCTCCGGCACCTCGGAGAGGTCCACCAGGACCTCCGGCTGAACCGCGTGCTTGCGCATCCACACGATCACGTCGGTTCCTCCGGCCTTCAGCATGGCCCGGGACCCGTGCCTGCCGAGGCTCTCGACCGCCGAGGCCAGGTCCCTCGGGCGTTCCAATTCAAAAGCCAGCATCGACATATCACCCCTTAGTCAAAGAGAGCTGCTATCAAACAGGGCGTCCCCGCTCCTGCCGGAGCCGGGACGCCCGCCGTAAACGCGCTATTCCTCGGCGAAGGCGACGATGCGCGAGATGCTCGACTCGCCGTCAACGAACCTCCACGGGAAGCAGCCTATGGTCACCCTCTTGCCGCTTAGCTTGTCGATGTCCCCGGCGACGCACTCGGCGTGGATCAGATTGCTCGGGAAGAGGGCTATGTGCATCACCTGGTAGTCCTCCTCGGGGAAGAAGTCGTCGAGCCCCTTGCCGTACTTGTTCTTCAGGTGCTTGTCGGCCTGCTTGGCGTAGTTGGGCATCCACTCGCGGATCTTGGTGTTCATCGGGTGGTCGGCCGACCCGCAGTCGACGCCTATCCACTTGATCTTCTTCTTGAGCGCCCACTCGGCAAACTCCTTGGTCGGTCCGGGGTGCTTGACCATGTAGCGGATCTCGTCGGCCTCGGGCTCGTTCCAGCCGTACCTGTGGTAGCCGGTGTTTATTATCAGGATGTCTCCCTCGCGGATGTCCGCGCGCTCCTCGAGGTCCTTGGACGTGTAGATGCCGTAGTCCTCAGCTATGTCCTTGATGTCGACTACGACGCCGGGGCCCACCAGGAAGTCCTTCAGCGGCAGGCTGGCGATGTCCTGGCCGTGGCCGCAGAAGTGGATGGGGCCGTCGAGGTGGGTGCCCACGTGGTTGGAGTGGGTCACCAGCTGGCCGTTGGCGCCGTTGGGGGCCAGGCGCTTGAAGTACTTCACCTGCAGCGGCTCGTAGGTGGGCCACGCAGGGGTCTGGATACCGATCGGTATCGTCAGGTCGTACACCTTGATGTTGCTCCAGTTCTTGAGTTCCAGACTGTTGGACATGATATTACCTCCTTGAGATATATGGCTCAGTCGCCCAGGTATCTGTCCGCGAAGGCCTCGGCGGCCTTGACGAAGGCCTCCATAGGCATGCGGACGATGCCGGCGCCCACCTGGCCGAGGCCTGGCTCCTTGTGCGCCGCGCCGGTGTCCAGCACGGGCGTGATGCCGGTCTCGACCACCTTCAGCACGTCTATCCCGGTCGGGGTGCCGCGGAAGTTCAGCGCCGGGATGGAGAACATGCTGTTCTCGCCTGCGGTTATCTCGTACATCTCCATCGTGTAGTTGACCGCGTCCTTCGGGGTGCCGCCAATGAACTGCACTATCGCCGGGGCCGCCGCCAGGGCGAACCCTCCCACGCCGTAGGTCTCCATGATCGCGCTGTCTCCGATGTCGCGGTTGGTGTCCTCCCTGGTGAAGCCGGGGAAGAGCAGCACCTCGGGCAGGGCCGCCTGGCAGGTGAACCACCTGTCGCCCAGGCCAGAGACCTGCAGGCCGAACTCCGTGCCGTTGCGCGCCATCACTGTGGCCATGCTGGATCCCTCGACCCCGGCCGCTGCGTCCAGCGACGCCTTCCCGGCCGCCATCGCCAGGTTGAGGAAGAAGTGATCGGTCTTGTCAAGGAAGCGAAGGACCTCGGCGAGCTTGGCGGAGTCCTTGCAGGTCTCGACCATGTGAGGGGCAATAGCGCGCAGGAAGAGCGACGAGCCCGCCTTGTTCCTGTTGTGCAGCTCGTCCCCCATGTGGAGGGCCTGGGCGATCATGTTCTTGACGTCCGGCTCCTCCCCCCTGGCCGCGGCGTGCTCGATGGCGCCCTTGAGCACCGGGTACAGAGTCCCCTCCATCCACCTCAGGTGCTCTATGACCTCCGGCCCGAAGGCCCCCATCCTGAGCACCTTGCCGAGCCCCTCGTTCATCGTGACGTAGGACCTGTTGCCGTGCGCCCTGTTCTCGATGATGAAGACCGGCATGCTGGGGGAGATTATCCCCGCCATCGGCCCGACCGCCCTGTGGTGGTGGCACGGGTCGAAGGTTATCCCGCCGCTCTCGGCCAGCTTCGCCGCCTCCTCGGGGGTCTTCGCCCACCCCTCGTACATGCAGGCGGCCATGACTCCCCCTCGGATCGGCCCGGAGGCCTTCTCCCAAGTCAGAGGCGGACCGGCGTGCAGCAGCATCCTGTCCTTCATGCCGGGCACCGTCTCCGCGGCCCTACCCATGCCGACCAGCAGGGGCTGAGCCGCGAGCAGCCGCGACAGCGCCTCCCGGTTGGCCTGTTCGATGTCTATCACTTTCAGTTTCCTCCCTTCAGCTTCTTCAGGCGCGCGAGCAGATCCGAGCTCGCCGCCGGAGGCCTCCAGTCCCACGCCGCGACCTCGACATCCTGAGCCTTGAGGTCGATGTAGAACTGCTCCACGCCTATGTTCACGGCCTTCGGTCCGTCCTTCAGCAGCCTCTTCATCTCGATCCCTCCGCCAGCATGCAGGCCAGCCTTGCCGCGCGGGCGTTGCTGCCGCACACGTGCACTCCCAGGTCCCGGAGGGTCTGCTCCTGGCGGGAGGCGTTCTGCGGGTCGCCGTCCACCCCGCACACGGAGGCGACGAACGCCACGCGGTCGCCCGCGGCCTCGCGCGCCCTGCGGATGCCCGCGGCCAGCCCTCCCGCCGGGTCCTCGTTGCAGCCGTAGCCCAGCACGACGTCCAGCAGTATCACTCCCACGTCCTTGCTCCGAGCCTCCTTGACAATCCTGTCCGCCCTAAGGGAGACGTCTATCATCGGGTGCAGCCTCCCCTGGGTGAACTCGTCCTCGCCGTAGTCGACCATCGAGTGCCCCGTGGCGACCAGGCTGTCCGCCAGCTTCATGGAGTCGTCGAGCGGCGCGTTGCTCCACACCGGGCCGATGATGCCCCTGGCGACGAGCTGTCCCTCGTAGCACAGAGTGCCTCCCGAGTACAGCCCGCGAAGGTAGCCCCTGCCCCTGCCGATTCGCTTGGCCTCGCGCCCCAGGGCCTCGTACTCCGCGAACAGGGCCGTACGGGCCCCCGACGGGTCCTGCCCCCTGGCGAGCGCCGCCGCCACGGCCGCTGTCTCCTCGAGTTCGTGGCAGACGTACAGGCCGTCCGCGTCCTTCCCGGCCTTTCCACCTACGAACCCTAGGACAGCCGGTTTGCCCCCCGCCCTGACGGCGGCTAGAATCTTCTCCTCGACCTCGGGAGCGGGCGGCTTCCCCACCACCACGAGGATCTTGATCTCGTCGTCCTGAAGCAGAGCGTCGACGGCCTGCAGGCACATTATGCCGCCGACGTCCTTCTTGACGTCTCGCCCGCCCGTGCCTATGCCGTGCAGCGTCCCCACGCCCCGGCGCGCGAGCTGCACGTGGACCTCCTGCAGCCCGGTGCCCGCGGCGGCGACAATGCCCACAGGGCCGGTCGGACAGTCGTTGGCCATGCCGATGGCCTTACCCCGGATTATGACCGTGCCGCAGTCGGGCCCCATGACCAGCAGGTTCCGCTCCGCCGCCGCCCTCTTGACCTCTATCTCGGTCGCCAGCGGCACGTTGTCGGAGTAGATCATGACGTTGAGCCCTCTGTTCACGCACTGCATCGCCACGTCGCCCGCGTATCGCCCCGCGACGGAGACCACCGCGAGGTTGGCGTCCGGCAGCAGCGACAGGGCGCCGTCGAGGCTCTTCGGCCTGTAGTCCCCGCCGGATTCCATCTTGCGCCCCGGAGGGTTGGCCAGGTACTCCTTGGCCTTGGCGAGTGCATCGTCCAGGACCGCCTCGCCCGCCGCGGGATCGCTCTTTATCGCGATGACGAGGTCGTTCGGGGTGGCCTCCACCCCGGCGAGGTCGAACCCGCCCGCCTGCATGATCTTGAAGTTAGCCTCGGTCCCCATGTTGAGGGAGGCCTCCGCCACTCCGTCCAGCTTCAGCAGCTCGCGCGCCACCAGCATCAGGGTGACGCTGTCGTAGTACGTCCTGGAGACCACCTCCAGGCGCTGATTGGCCGAGGTCACTGCATCATCCTCCTTTCGTCGGAGACGCTCCCCCGTCGAGCGCCGCGGCCAGCCCGGCCAGCCACGCCCTCCCGGAGGAGCTTCCCCAGTTGATCATCCCGCCCGCCGCCTCGAGCAGCGTCCCGGGTTCGTCGCCCGCAAGGGCGGCCAGCACGTCCCTTCCCCGCCTCCAGACCAGCCCCTCCGCCGCGTCGCGGAGGATCTCCGCCGAGAGCCAGGTCGTGCGGGAGAGGTCCGGAATCCGCGGCCTCGGTCGTCCAGTCCAGACGCACCCGATGATGAATCCCGTCAAAAAGTCGTCGCCCGCCGGGGTGCTGCCCGGCCCGAGGCCCGTCAGGTCATGGAGTCGCCCATCCGACGCCGGGGCGGCCAACACCTCGAGATCCCCCTGAAGCAGGCCTCGCCACTCCCTCGCGAGCGGCATCCACCTGCCCCTCGGCCCGCCCGGCGGAAGGGTCGGGTCGTAGATGACGGGCGCGCCGGCAGCCAGCTCCGCAAGCCACGGCACGCCGCCCCCCCCTGCATTCATGAGCGCGTCCGCCCTGTCGCCCTCTATCCGCGGCAGCCTGTCGACCAGCGCGGTCCTCGGGCCCATGTCGAGCTCCGACGTGACTATCGAGAACCTTCTACCCGGGCGGACAAGGCCCGACCTGTCCGCCGTGCCATGCTGCCGGGCCTCCAGATTCATCGTCCGGGCGTACACCTCCCTGACCGTCAAGTCCGGCCCTGTTCCCCCGCCGGGATGCAGCGCGAGGGGCAGATCCGCGCTGACGCCGAGGACCCTCGCGCAGGAAGCCGTTTTAGATAACCCCGTCCTTCCCGAGGTCGGCGATCTCCGCGTCACTCAGCCCGAGGTAGGACGACAGGATCTTCTCCGTGTGCTCCCCGAGCAGCGGCGCCGGGGCCTCCACCTCGGCCGGGGTGCCGGAGAACTTGATCGGCACTCCGGGGATCTTCATGAGGCCGGCGACCGGGTGCAGCACCTCGACGATCATCTTTCTCGCGAGCACCTGCGGGTCGTTGACCACGCGGGCGATGTCGTTTATAGGGCCGCTCGGCACGCTGACCTTCTGGAGCTCGGTCAGCCAGTGCTCCGTGGTGTTCTTCCCGGTGCGCTCCTCCAGGATGGCCTTCAGATCGTCGAAGTTTGCCACGCGGGCCGCGTTGTCGGCGAAGCGCGGATCCTTCTCGAACTCCTTCATCTCCAGCACGCCGCACAGCCTGCGCCAGATCTCGTCGTTGCCGACCGCGACGTTCATCGCGCCGTCGGACGTCGCCAGCGTCGAGAAGGGAGCTATCGAAGGGTGCTTGTTGCCGATGGGGTGCGGCACCTCGCCGCTGACCAGGTAGCGGGAGACGGCGTTCTCCAGCACCGCCACCATGCTGTCGAGCATCGCAACGTCGACCAGCTGGCCCCTGCCGGTCCTCATCCGAGAGTTGACCGCAGCCAGTATGCCTATCGTAGCGAACAGCCCCGCGAAGATGTCGGCGACGGAGCTGCCCACCTTGGTCGGGGTGTGCTCGTCCGGGCCGGTGACGCTCATCATGCCGCCCATCCCCTGGATTATCAGGTCGTAGGCCGGGCGGCTGCTGTACGGGCCGGTCTGTCCGAAGCCGGAGCTGGCAGCGTAGATCAGGCGCGGGTTCTCCTTGCTCAGCACCTCGTACCCGACGCCGAGCTTATCCATCGTGCCGGGCTTGAAGTTCTCTATGAGGATGTCGCACTTCCTGGCGAGGGACTTCAGGATCTCCTTGCCCCTCTCGTGCTTGAGGTTAAGGGTGACGCTCCTCTTGCCCCGGTTGAGGCTCATGAAGTACGCGCTCTCCCCGTTCTGGAACGGCGGGTAGGCGCGGGTGTCGTCGCCGCCGTCCGGCCTCTCTATCTTGATGACCTCGGCCCCCATGTCGGCGAACATCATGGCTGCGAAAGGGCCCGCGAGCACCCTTGTCATGTCCAATACTACAAGTCCCTCCAACGGTTTCATAGACTGTCCTCCTCAGGAACGACGACTACGGCGGATATGCCGAGGACCCCCGGCGCGACCCGCCACTCATGGAATATTGCGTCATGTGATAAATGTCGGCCCGTTCAGGCTAACATGGATGTTACCGAGAGCCACTTCCTAACCCCGGACATTTCTTGCCGGGAAGGGCGAAATGCTTGACAAACCCGCATTCGAGTTTACAACAGCATGATTTTAACATAAAATCAGTTTCGGCCAACGCAAAATTCAATGTCACCGTGTGCCATTTATTCTGCCGTGGATGTTCAACCTGTAACACGCATCGCCTGGAGGGGTGTTTATTATGATCGTGGCGGACCTCTTGAAGAAGAACCTGTTCCCAGACTTCCAGATAATCGCGGGGAGCGCCGGCATGGGCAGGGAGATCACGGCGGTCACCGTCCTCGAGGCGCCGGACGCCGACAGGTGGATGAGGGGCGGCGAATTCATGGTGGGCAGCGGCTTCGTCTTCAAGGACGATCCCGAGCAGCTCACCGGCCTGCTCAGGCGCATGAACGACAAGGGGGTCGCGGCGACCGGCTTCAAGCTCGACCGGTTTCACCACAGGCTGCCCGAGAGCATGACCGAGGAGGCCGACAGGATGCAGATCCCCATCCTGGAGATCCCGATGCACTACCGGTGGACCGACGTCATAGAGCTGATCCACACGGTGCTGGTCCACGAGCGCATGAAGGAGCGCCCCGACGACCTGAGCGCCTTCTGGGAGGAGAGCTTCGACCTCGGGAAGCTGCTCTCCGGCTTCGCTCAGAGCCTGGACAGGGACCTCATAGTGCAGGCGTCGCAGCTGAATCTGAACAACCTGTTCCTGGCGGACGGGGGCATCCTGGGCGGCGATGCGGTCCAGGGGGCGCTGGACTGGCCGCTGGTGCAGGAGGAGCCGCTGCCCAAGAAGGGTCAGATCCACTCCTGCATCGAGGTGCGCAACAGCGGCACGGTGAGGCACTTCGCCGTCTACAGGCTGAGGCTGGACACGCCGGTCTCCATCTTCCTGAGCCTTGCGCCCGGCGAGTTCGCGCCCTCGGCCCGCCAGGAGAGGATGCTGCTGCGGGCCATGACGGTGTTGCGCTCGTCCGCGCTGGAGACAGCGATTCTGACCAGCAAGAAGGTCCTGAGGAAGGAGAGGTTCCTGGAGGGGCTGTGCTTCGGCATGTACTGCGACCCGTCCATGATCAGGATAAACCTGCAGGAACTGGGGATACCGCTCTCCCTGCCGGTGACGGTGCTGATAGTGTCCACCGCCGACGGGCTGTCGTCGCCCAGGTGGTCGTCGCCCTCCTCCCTTGGCTACAGGCTGGGGAACACGCTGGTGACACTAATAGACGAGTCGACGGCGGACGGCTGGGAGAGAAGCCTGGCCCCGATCGCGGCCCAGTCCGGGCTGCACTTCTCGTTCGGGGGGAGGGCGGCCGACCTGATGGAGATACCGCGCTCCTACCAGGAGGCGCGGCGAACCTACTCCCTGCTCCGCGACTTCTCGCTTCCGCCGGGGGTGTACCACTACGAGGAGCTGGCGCTGTACGGCCTGCTGCAGAGCATCACCAGCCTGCCCGAGGCAAAGGACGTGTGGGCCAGGTACTGGGCGCCGCTCGAGGAGGCCGACTCCTCCCAGGCCAGACGCAGCCTGCCGCTGAAGGAACTCGCGACGATGCTGGTGGCGCGGGACTACAACGCCCGCGCGTGCGCGGCCGGGCTGCACCTCCACTACAACACTGTCAGGAACTACCTGAGGGAGATGGAGGCCCTGCTCAAGGTCGACCTGGACAACCACCACCACAGGCTCGGGATAACACTGGCCTGCCACATAAACGGCGCCTACCGGAGGGAGCGCCCGCGGGCCGGGCAGCAGCAGGCCGGTTTCGGCGAGCTCGGATGATGACCCTGACGCGATCCTCCAGCGGCTCGAACTACTTCCCGGCAGCGCGGGCGGCGATGTTCATCCTGTCCACCACGGCGAAGATCCTGTCCACCCTGCGATCATCATTCACGCCCAGGTAGTCGCACAGCGCCTCCCTGGCGCCGCCCGCGCCCTCCATCGCGACCGACAGCGCGAAGGTCCCGGCCATGACGTTGTTTCTTGGCTTCTTCAGATGGTCGACTGTCTTGACCTGGGGGAGGTGCCTCGTGATCCACCCCATGTTCTCCTGCACGTTTACCTGCATAAGTCCGACCCTGCTCTGGTTGACCGCGTCCGCGCGCCCCTCGGACTCCACGCAGATCAGCGCGGCCACCAGGAACGGATCGAGACCGTACTTCTCGCACGCGTTCCAGACGTGCCGGGAGTAGTCCGTCGCCTTCCGCACCGGCCGCGGAATCTTCCATGGGGTCATGGCGGCGCTCATCTCGCGCGACATTATCTTGATGGCCAAACGCCTGCCGGCGGACGCGCCGAGGAACTCCCGCTCCTCCGACGCGCCCGCGACGGCGCCGAGCACGATAAAGGCCAAGGCGACCGCCAGTGCGATGCGCGCTCGCTTACGTGCGGGATTATCGCCACTGAAACGTCCCATAGACAACCTCCAGTCCGCTCAGATGATGACCCTGACGCGATCCTCCAGCGGCTCGAACTCCTTCTCGCCCGGCTCCTCCACCGGCGCGCCGAACGGCATCTGGGCGACAAGCCGCCACTCGGGCGGGAATCCCCACCTGCGCCTCGCATCCTCGTGGATCAACGGCGCGTAGTGCTGAAGCGACGCGCCTAACCCCTCGGATTCCAGACCCGCCCACACGATAAGCTGAAGCATCCCGGAGGCGTGGTCTGACCACGTCGGAAACTGGTCGGCGTACAGCGGGAAACTCTGCTGGAGCTTCTTCACAGGGCGCTCGTCCTCGAAGAAGAGCACCGTGCCGTAGGCCGCGGAGAAGTCGTCCATCTTCCGGTCCGTCGGCCCGAACTTCTCCGGCGGGACGATCTTCCGAAGAGCCTCCCTGAGCATGCTCCAGAACTCGTCGCTCTCCCTGCCGAGCAGCAGCGCTACGCGCCCGCTCTGCGAGTTGAACGCCGACGGGCAGTACTTCACCGCGTGCTCGACGATCTCGCGTATCCGCTCGTCGGAGACCGGGCTCCTCTTTGAGATGGCGTAGTAGGACCTGCGGTTCTTTACAGCGTCAAAGAAACCTGTCGACATCGACAATCACCCCCGGGTGAAAGGATGCCGGGAACGCGGCGCAGCGAAGATCGCGACGTCCGCCCCGGCCTGAGGCCTGCAGGGCAATTGTATCACGACAGGGGAGGGAGGGGGCGAACACGTTCATCGCGACCCGGCGGTGCGGCGAAAGAGGGCTTGGTTCCATGGGATAGGCGGCACTTGAAACTACGAGGCGGCGTGCAGTACAGTCACGGCGTTCAACTCCCGCGGCCCTCCGGCGCGCGAAGCATCGCGGCGGCCGCGTTCCGCGCCCCGTGCGGACAGACCGACGGGCCAGGCGCTGACGGGAGGTTCTGCACGACCGCCATCAGCTCCTCGCGCCCCCAGCTCCCCCACTCGCCGAGGTTCGCGCCCAGGCCGCGGCGCGCTATCTCCCGCCCGATCCCGGCCTGGTTGTCCGCAGTCTGGAAAACGATCAACGGCTTGCGCAGCGCCAGGGCCTCGTAGGAGGTGACGCTGGAAGTGCAGATCACCGCTCGGGATCGGGCCATCCGGGCGGGCAGGTCGTCGGGGGCGCGGACCAGAGAGACGTTGCCGCGTCCTTCCGCTGACTCCCGGAGGGAAGCAAAGAGGGCGGACGGCACCAGCGGCCCCGCGACCATCTGGACGCGCGGCCAGTCCTCCCCCCACCACTCGACCAGCCGCCCCAGGGTGTTCAGCATGTCGCTCGCCCCGGGGACGACGAGCAGGTCGGCCCCCTCCTCCGGCGAAAGACTCCAGAAGTCGCTCCGCAACAGGGCGTACTCCGGCCCCAGCAGAAGCTCGGCATGTCCGCGGCAGTAGCCGATGGACGCGGCGTTCAGGTTGTAGTTCAGCAGCACGTCGCACTCAAGCTCCACGGGACGGGTGCGGCAGTCGTCCACCAGCGCCAGGCGACAGGCTCCGCGAAGCTCCCGCAGGAGGACTGGCGTCGCGTCGTAGCTGTCGACCACGCACAGCTGCGCGCCGCGTGCCGCCGCCTCCGTCGCGACCCGTCGAGCCCCCTCGCCGAACGGGTCCTCAATCACCGTCAGGGAGGTGGCGCCGACCTCGGTGCGCTCGGGCTCGGCAGAGTTCTCCGCGCACGCTTCCAAGCACCGCGGCTCATCCCGTGAGGGCTCGTCCATTTTGATCGCGCCCGCGCGCGTCAGCATCTCCGCCGCCGCCCCGTTCACCAGGAATCGGACGGGCGCCCCGAGCGCGGCGAAACCAGCCGCCAGCGCCAAGCAACGGCTGACGTGCCCCCCTCCGATCGAGGACCCGCCGTGGGTGACGACGATGACTTCAGCTCTTCGGTTCATCTCCTCGACACCACTCCTAGGCCGACGGCATATAGTATAACCCCGACATGGAAAGACGGCGCTCCAAGCGGCGGTCACCTCCGCTCGTCGCGGATGCGCAGCACTTCCTCCTCGGGAAGGTCGACGCACTCGGCGATAAGGGACGGCGCCAAACCCCTGTCGAGCATCCGGAGAGCGGCCTCCCGCTTGGTCTTCTCCTTGCCGATGAGGATGCCTTCACCCTTGCCTATCTCCTCGCCTATCTCCTTGCCTATCTCTTTTCCAATAGCCTTGCCCTTCTCAAGGCCTATCGCCATGCCTTTCTCAATGCCTATCTTCTCCACCACAGTGACGTACATCTTTTTCTCCTCCTCCTGCGCCCACTTCCTGTACTCTTCCAACTTCTCCTCGCCGAGGGGGAGCAGCGCCCACTCTATGAAACGGTAGAGTGCCAGACAGCGCTCCCTCGTCCAGC
>CAYWKH010000033.1:686-21332 GCA_964458805.1 uncultured Synergistaceae bacterium | reverse complement strand
CCCCGTACTTGACGAAGAGGTGCTCCGCCTGCATCTCAAGCATCATGGCCACCGCACCCGACCTTGCCGCCCCTTGCAGGGTCAGTATGCTCTCCCTGGCCTTGAAGAGCACCAGGTACTCCCCTGGTACCGCCTCGGACTTCTTCGGCACCTCGGGAAGGGGCGTCGCCTGCCCGAAGGCTGCCCCGGACAGGACCATCGCCGCCAGCACACCAAGCAGCAAACCGCGTACAACAAGTCTCATCTGCGCATCACGCTCCTTTTTCGTACATAGATATTCCTGCCCCAACCTTTTAACGCACTGCACGAACATTATAGCATGACTTAGTAAATATTTTGAATATCTTTCTTTTCTTTATTTAGCGCTTAAAGTGAATCCAACCTCACCAGCCGCCGCCGCCTCCGCCGCCTCCGCCCCCGCCGGACGAACCGCCGCCCCCCGATCCGGACGAGGATCCGGGGGCCACCGAGGCCGATGCTATCGCACCCGACACGGACGACGTCATGTCCGCTATTGCCGCTCCGGTGTAGAAGGAGGCCATGTTCGCGCCGGAGTACCAGGTCGGCTGGTACTGCTTCTCCCGGAGGATGTCCGCGAACCTGTTCGCCCAGGTCTCCGCGACGCCCAGGGCGAAGGCATAGGGGAGCAGGGACTCGAAGACCTCGGGTGTCTCCTCGGGAGGGTTGAACATCTCGAGCCTGTGCCTCTCGGCCGTCCCCATGTACATCGCAAGCCCCTCGG
Source organism: uncultured Synergistaceae bacterium (assembly GCA_964458805.1). Classification (GTDB taxonomy): domain Bacteria; phylum Synergistota; class Synergistia; order Synergistales; family Aminobacteriaceae; genus JAAYLU01. Next base: position 20,590 of record CAYWKH010000033.1, on the reverse strand, counting down.
CCTCGGCCAGCACCCTGTTGCCCTCGGGCGTCCTGACGGTCATCAACTCGTGGAACAGCACCATGATCAGTGCGCTGGCCAGGGCGGAGAGCGCGACGAACAGCATCCCGGGGCCCAGGACGGACAGGACCAGGATGGAGGTGGCAAGGGCGAGAACTCCGGGCAGGAACTTTCTGAACAGCTTCTTGAAGAAGCCCCTCCCCTCGCGGAATGTCAGGATGGAGTGCTTGAGCAGGAATCCCGTAACAGTCAGGAATATGGTCAGGGCGATGTACAGGGCCCCAACCTCCTCCTGTCCGCCCGCGAACAGCAGCACGCACCCGAGGATCGGTATTATCGGGCCCGTGGCCCACAGGAGCGTGTTCCTTGAGAACAGCCCCTTGCCGTCCCTCTTGTAATTGTCCTTGAGGCGGCTGTTGGCCGCGCTCAGGATCGTGTGGTTCTCCTGCTTGAGGGGCAGCTCGTCGCGGCGGCCGGGGAGGAGGGCTGTTAGGAGGGCGTCCTCGGTCGCGGTCAGCAACGTCCGGCTATCCACGCGCCTGATGGCTAAGACCCTTCCCGACAGGCGGGATACCAGGCCGAGAAGCCCGCCCTCCGGGGTACGGTCCTCGATTTTCACGCGCCCCTTTACCGCGAGGTTGAGCAGGTCGGCGGCGAAGCAGGTGTTGTCCATCCCCATCCTGCGCACGTAGCGCAAAAAGCCAGGAGTCCTGCCCTCGGTCGCGGAGAAGATCGGGATGATCGCCGGCATGGGGGGGTCTTTGCCCCATCTCAGCCACAGCAGGTAGTACAGCAGCGCCAGGGCCAGGGGCAGTGCTACTATGAAGACTACCCTGTAGCTGTCGAAAAAGCGTATGAACAGGGGCACCTCCGGAGGGGTCACTATCCCCTTGGGCCAGGTGTAGACGACGGTGAGCCCCTCTCCGGGACTGAGCGGGGCGGTGGTGCGCACAACGTCGCCCGGCAGGACCTCGGCGTCCTGCCCCTTCGACCCCTGCCAGCCTGTGTAGAACTCGACCGAGTTGAACGCGGCGTCTCCGGGGATTTCAAGGGTGAAGCGCGCCTCGTCTATGGCGAAGTCCCAGTCGTTCCCGGTGACGTTCCAGTACAGCTCGTCGTGCCCCTCGAAGAAGCCCACCTGGTAGGTCGTGTCGTATACCATGGTGTAGGTGTGCCTGCCCATCGGGGCGTAGTCGTCGGGGTCCCCGATGTACACTCGCACGCCGTTCGAGCGGCTCTCGGTCTTGAAGGGGGTCTCGACGCCGTCGAGCAGCGTCTCTCTCACGTCGAACCCGGTCCGCATGGTCCCGCCGGTCAGGGTCCTGTAGGTGGTGGGGAAGTCGCGGAATATGCCTCGCCTTATCTGTCGCCCCTCGACGTTCACCGTTATCTCCTCCGTTACTGTCATGGAGGAGTCCTGGCGCACCTCTGCGCTCGATGAGTACAGCAGAATCCGCTCCTCCGCGCAGGAGAAGGACGGGAACAGCAGGAGCGACAACAGCGAGAAGAGCAGCGCTGCGCGTCTCATGACGGTCGCCACCGGTCAGCGGAACGAGACCTCGGGCCTCGCGCGCTCGCCCTCGTCCGCCTCGAAGTAGTCGGCCTTGTCGAAGCCGAACTGCTTCGCGACCAGCACGGAGGGGAAGGTGGCAGCCGCGATGTTGTAGTCCCTGGCGGCTCCGTTGTAGTACCGGCGGGACATCTGTATGTCGTTCTCAAGCACGGAGATCTGCTCCTGGAGTTGAAGGAAGTTGGCGTTGGCCTTGAGATCGGGGTATCCCTCCGCCACGGCGAACAGGGAGCGCAGCGCGCCCGTCAGCATGTTCTCCGACTCGGCCCTCTCGGCGACCGACTGCGCTCTGCCAACCGCCGCCCTGGCCTCCGTCACCTTCGTGAAGACCTCCTTCTCGTGCGCGGCGTAACCCTTCACCGTCTCCACCAGGTTGGGCACGACGTCGAAGCGCCTCTTGAGCTGGACGTCTATGCCACTCCAGGCCTCGTCCTTCAGGTTCTTCTTCTTTATGAGGCCGTTGTAGATCGCGACCCCCCAAAGGAGGACAACCGCGGCGATTCCTGCCAGCACGTACAGTGTCATTGTATCTCCCCCCTGCCAAGAAATTTATTACATTTGTCATTATACGCCATAGGAGGGCCTGACGACGAGGAGGCGGCCTGCGATTTGCGGGCCGCCTCCTGCGGATGGACGAATATGGTGCCTAGTACAGGGATGGGGATGTGATCGCGAGGTAGACGGCCCCGGCTATGAGCAGAAGGCCGCACGCCTTCTCGAGCCAGGCTGCGCCTCGACCCCTCCCGGACACGAGCCTGGAGAACAGGTCCGACGCGGTGCCCGCGAGGATGATCACGAAGCTCAAGCCCGCACCGTAGGAGGCCACGAGCAGCAGGGCGCGGACGATGTCCGTGGCGGCGACGCTCACCGCCAGCAGTATGACCGGGGCGGAGTACGCGAAGCTGCACGGGCCGAGTGCGAGGCCGGAAACCGTGCCCAGCACCAGCGCGCCCCTGATGCCGGTGTGCTTCGTGTCGGCGCCGGACGGGCCGCGGAACCAGGGTATGTTGACCGCTCCCAGCAGGTGGAGGCCGAAGACCAGGAAGGTGGCCGCCACTATGTAGTTGGTGTACCGGTCTATCCCGCCTAGGAAGAGGCCCGCGGAGGTCAGAAGCCCCCCGAGGAAGGCGAGGTTCACGAACACCCCTACGGAGAAGGCCGCGGAGATCTTCAGCGCGGACCGAAAGTCGGGCGAGGCGGAGTTCCCGATGTACCCCACCACCAGCGGAATCGTGGCCACGCTGCACGGGCTGAGGGTCATCCCCAGAATCCCCCACGCGAACAGCGCGGCGTAGGCCAGGGATCCGCTCCCGTGGAAGATCGAGTACAGCGACGAGTAGAGCTCGCTCATTGAGGCGTCCGCTCCCCGCCCTCCAGACTGTACCCGAGCCTCCCCCACTCCTTCTCGAGGGCCTCCAGCGGCATATAGCCTACCTTCTTCTCGAGGACCGCCCCGCCTTCGTCCAGGAATACCAGCGTGGGCACGTACCTGACCTGGTAGAGCCTGGCGGCTTCGGCATTCTCGCGGACATCGATCTGCTGGACGTCTATCGCACCGCCGTGCTTCTCATCGAATTGGGCCAAAACTTTGGCCATCTCGGCGCAGGCGGGTCAGGACGGGGACATCAGGTCGACGAGAGTCGGCTTCTTCTGCGGCTCCGAGGCGCCGGCCGAGTAAGGAAGAAGCAGGTATACTGCCAGGATAGCGGTGAAAAACAGCACCATCTTAGATAGGTTCATCATGATCCCTCCCTAGTGTATTTTGTCAGGCTAAAACATACTGGTATTGTAGTGATTGAAGGGCGAAAGTCAAGGGGTGTCCATCGGAAATTTCCCCCTCCCAAGTAGTTTTTCGGTAGAATGGCGTAGGGGGTGTATAGCATGTTGGACTTGTGGTCCGATCCGGGAGCGAGGGAGGGGCTGGTCGCGCTGCGCCGCAGGCTTAACGCCTGCCCGGAGCTAGGCTTCGACCTTGACGAGACCGCTGCGATCGTGGAGGAGCGGCTTGCTGCGCTTGGGATTGCAAGTCGGCGCGTGGCTGGAACTGGGATTTCAGCGCTCCTTCCGGGGGCGGGGAGAGGGGCGGTGCTGCTCCGCGCGGACATGGACGCCCTCCCGATTGACGGCGGTGCGAAGCACGCCTGCGGGCACGACGTGCACACGGCCTGCCTGCTTGGGACTGCGGAGCTGTTGAGGGGAATGGAGCTGCCCTGCGACGTGCAGCTGGTCTTTCAGCCGGCGGAGGAGACGTCGGGAGGGGCCCTGCCGATGATCGAGGAGGGGCTGCTCGACGGGCTTGACGCGAGGGCGGCGTTCGCACTGCACTGCGACCCCTCTCTGCCCGCCGGCAGGGTGGGGGTGCACAGGGGCGTGGTCCGAGCCGCGTCGGACATGTTCGACTGCGCGATCCGTGGGAGGGGCGCGCACGGCGCCGAGCCTCACAGGGGGGACGACGTCGTCGCTATAGCCTGCAGGACTGTGGACGCCCTGATGCAGCTCGTCGGGAGGACGGTGGACCCGACTGAGCCGGCCGTGCTTTCCATCGGGTCGTTCCACGCGGGCAACGCCAGGAACGTGCTGCCGGAGCTGGCGGAGTTCTCCGGTATTCTGCGCACGCTGGACGACGATACGAGGACAAGCCTCAGGGCGAGGATCCGAAGGACGGTGATGAACATCCCGGACGTGCTGGGCGCGACCGGGGAGGTCGAATTCACCGAGGGGTACCCGTCGCTGGTTAACGACGCCGCTCTCGCGGACCTGGCCGCGGAGGTAGCTTCGGAGCTTCTGGGCGAGGTAGGGGTGGTGCGCCCGACGAGGCCGAGCATGGGGGTGGACGACTTCGCTCACTTCTCGCGCCGCATGCCCGGCTGCTACTTCATGCTCGGGGTAGGACACGGCGACGGCAGGGAGGAGGCGCCCCTGCACAGCCCGCGATTCGACCCGGACGAACGTGCCCTGGCTGCGGGAGCGGCCATCCTGGCCAGGCTGGCCGTGAGGGCGGGACAAATCTACCAGAAGTAGTCGAAAAGCTGCCCCACCGGGTAGCCCGAGACCACCGACCGGTGAAAGCGGGTGTACATGTTGCGCTTGCCGTCGACCAGGGCCTGCGGCGCGACGCCAAGGCGTATTGAAAGCGATGCCTCCATGTAGGCGGCCAGCTTGTCGCAGGCCTCGATTATTCGACCGTCGAGCGGATCGAGGTCGTCGGAGTTCTGCTCCGCCCCCAGGTCCTGCTTCAGGATAACGGGCTCCGGGGCGCCGGGCGGGCGAATCTTCCCCGCGAACTCGTCCTCCGTGAAGTAGCGAATCTCGGAGCGCCATGCCTCGGGGAGCAACGGTAGAATCCGCTCCTCCATCGACTGCTTCTCGAGCTGCTTTATCAGCTCGTCCAGGCCGGTGACGGACTTCTTCACGGGGGCCACTATATCGCGCGTCAGCACCTCCGGCAGGTCGTGAAACAGCCCGCCGAAGAAGTTGTTGTACCTCCTGCGCGGGCAAGCGCCGATCTCCAGCGAGATGAAGTAGGCCATCACGGCCACGAAGAGCAGGTGTCCCAGGACGGATGTCTGGGGGATCCGCGGCGTCTGCGCCCAGCGCTTTTGAAAGCCCAACTGGCCCACCAGCGACAGGAAGCCCCACAGCCCCATGTCGCGGTCCTGCAGATCGCGCGCCGCGAGTATCTCGTCGATGGCGCGCAGGTCGCGGTGCTCGTTCACCTGGCGCGATATCTCTGCGTTGGTCTGCTCCAGGCCGAACATGGACTTGGTCTTGCTCCAGTGGTAGACGAAGTCGAACTCCCACTTGGTGGCGAGGTAGTGGGCCGCGCGCAGGCTCTTGCGCTCCAGGGTCGCCTCCTCAGGCCCGAAGATGTAGTCGCGGAAGCGGGCCGCGAAGCCCGGCGACAGGCTCTCGAGGTCGAAGGAGAGGGCCGATGCGACCCACTCGTTGAGCTTTCGCCGCTGCTCCCCGTCCTGCATCAGTTTATGGAAGATCGGGGGCTTGATGTCGGTCAGCACCACCCGGTGCAGGAACTCGAAGATACCCCCCTCGATCAGCGCGGTCCAGTCGAGCGCCGCGCCGCGCACCTCGGACTCGTACCGGGCGATGACCCACGCCATTATCATCTTGTGAGCCTGCTTGCCCAGCTCGGTGAACACAGCCGGGCGCGGGTGGTCGTTCCACCGCTCCATGTTGGCGGCGGAGAAGACCAGCTCTATAAGCGATCGTGTAATCAAGGCGACCCCTCCCTGCTCGCGGAATGACATCGCGATCTCGAATACTGCGGATTATAACCCCCGGACGTGAAAAATGCTGTCTCCCTTAAATATGACCCCTTCCATGTATACAAAGCGCTTCTTGACAAAACCGCACGCCTGCCTCTAACATACGCACAAGCACTCAGGGGCCCGCCCCGCGTGCCAAATTTCTCAAAGGGAGATGAAATGATGATCAGAAGTACGCGCACCAAGAAGGTTTTGAAGGTTATGCTTGCGCTCGCGCTCGTCGGCCTGTTCACGGCGCCGGCGCTGGCCAAGGACTCGCTCGTGGTAGCCAACATCTACGACGCGCGCACGCTGGACCCGATCGTCCAGAACGAAGTTGCAACCTCCGGAATGTGTCTGCACATCTACGACACGCTTATTTCCCTGGACGACGACAACAACCTGGTGCCGACTCTGGCAGAGAGCTGGGAACAGCTCGACGACGTGACCTACAAGTTTCATCTCCGCAAGGGAGTCAAGTTCCACAATGGCGATCCCTTCACCGCCGCCGACGTCAAGTACACCGTCGAGCGCGCGCAGACTCCGGTCGGAAGCGCGATCAAGCAGTACTCCGAGGTCGTTAAGGGCGTCGAGGTCGTTGACGACCACACCGTCGTCATGACCCTGGTGAAGCCCTTCACCCCATTCCTTATGTCGCTGACCCACACCTGGGGAAGCATCGTCAACCAGAAGGCGGTCGAGGCCGCCGGCGACGCCTACGGAATGAACCCGGTCGGCACCGGTCCCTTCAAGTTCAAGAGCTGGAACAAGGGCGACCGCATCGTGCTCGAGAGGAACGACGACTACTGGGGAGAGACGTCCGCCTACAAGGAGCTCGTTATGAGGGCGGTCGAGGAGAGCGTGAACCGCACGATCGAGCTCGAGAGCGGCGCCGTCGACATCTCCTACCGCATCCCGGTCACCGATGTTAACAGGATCAAGGAAAACGAGAACCTTACCCTGTACGGCCACCTCGAGAACGCCACCACCTACATGGGCTTCAACTGCTCGAAAGCGCCCTGGGACAATGTCAAGGTGCGCCAGGCCGTCCGCCTCGCGCTGGACAACAGGGGGATGCAGAAGGCCGTGTTCCGCGGCACCGGCAGGACCCCCAACGCCCCCATCGCCCCGAACGTGAAGTACTCCCACAAGACCCTTCCCTACATCGACCGCAACGTGGAGGAGGCCAAGAAGATGCTGGAGGAGGCCGGGGTCCAGCTTCCCCTGAAGGCCCAGATATGGACGAACGACTACAAGCCGCGCCGCGACCTCGCTACGATCATCCAGGCCCAGCTGCAGGAGGTCGGAATCGACCTCGAGATCAAGGTCCTGGAGTGGGGTGCCTACCTGGACGGGCTCCAGAAGAAGGAGCACGACATGTACATCCTCGGCTGGGTCGCCTCCGTGCCGGATCCCGAGTTCGCCCTCTCGGGCGTCTTCAAGTCCGACGGCGGCTCGAACTACACGTTCTTCGTCGACGACGAGGTCGACGCGATGATCGACAAGGGCAGCACGATGGTCGACGGACAGGAGCGCGAGGAGCTCTACCTGAAGCTCCAGGAGCGCTTGTTCGACCTCGTTCCATGGGTCTACCTGTACAACGAGGAGACCTTCCACGGGTCGCAGAAGAACGTCAAGGAGTTCGTGCCCAGCGCCAGGGGGTTCCACCTCCTGACCCATGTCACCTTCGAGGAGTAACGAGGCGCGATTGAACGCGGTCAACCGTCGTCAGGGTTGTCGTCCGGCGTATGCCGGGGTGCGAGGTTGAATCGACGGGTCCTGTATTCGCGGGAGCATGGAGCCTGTTCCGTGCTCCCGCACTTTTGTCAAACGGAGGGATGAACACCGCATGCTCAAATACATCACGCGAAGGGTCCTCTTCCTGCTGCCCATCCTGGTAGGGGTATCCTTCATCGTATTCACCCTCCTCTACCTGACTCCGGGCGACCCCGCAAGGATGGTGCTCGGGGACCAGGCGACGGAGGAGGCGGTGAGGGAGTTCCGGGACAAGGAGGGATTGAACGATCCGTTCCTGGTGCAGTACGGGAGGTACGTCTACAAGGCCCTGCAGGGCGACATAGGCCGCTCGTACATGACGCGGCTGCCGGTCGCCCGGGAGATAATGAACGCCTTCCCCTACACCGTCAAGCTGGCGCTTTTCTCCATGCTTATAGCTATCGTTCTAGGCATTCCGTTCGGTATAATCTCGGCGATAAAGCAGTACTCTCTCTTCGACTCGGTGATGATGGTCTTCGCCATGGTCGGGCTGTCGATGCCCGTCTTCTGGCTAGGCATCCTGCTCATACTCTTCTTCTCCGTCCATCTAAGGTGGTTGCCCTCTTCCGGCTTCGGCACCATAGCGGCGATGATCCTGCCGTCGGTGACGCTGGCCGCCCAGTCGGTCGCCATAGTCACCAGGATGACCCGTTCGAGCATGCTCGAGGTGGTCCGCCAGGACTACATCAGGACGGTGAGGGCGAAGGGGCAGAAGGAGTCGGTCGTCATCTGGAGACACGCGCTGGGGAACGCGCTGATCCCGGTAGTCACGGTGGTCGGGCTCCAATTCGGCAACCTGCTGGGCGGGGCGGTGCTCACGGAGTCCATCTTCTCCATTCCGGGGGTGGGACGCCTGATGGTGGACGCGATAAAGATGAGAGACTACCCGCTGGTGCAGGGGGGGGTCCTGTTCATCGCCGTGGCCTTCAGCCTGGTCAATCTGCTGGTGGACCTCTTGTATGCGTGGTTGGACCCCCGCATCAAGGCCCAGTACAGATGAGCCTTCTCCGTTGAGTCAGGAGGATTACAATGAGTGAGCAATTAGTTAAACAACCAGGGCAGAGCATGCACGGAATAAGGGCGGTGTTCGCCCGGCTCAGGCGCTCCCCGCTGGCGATGCTGGGCCTGGCGGTGGTCATCGCGCTGGTGCTGATCGCAGTATTCGCGGACTACATAGCGCCCTACGGGTACGCTGCGCAGGACCTGATGTCCGCATTCGAGCCCCCGTCGGCCAATCACTGGTTCGGCACGGACGAGTTCGGACGGGACCTGTTCAGCCGAATAATCTACGGGTCGCGCATATCCCTGCAGGTCGGGTTCATCGCCGTTGGCATCGCGGTCTTCGCAGGCGGTTTCCTGGGGGCGGTGTCGGGCTACTACGGTGGCAGGCTCGACAACCTGATAATGCGGGGCATGGACATCCTTCTCTCCATACCGTCGATACTGCTGGCCATCGCTATAGCGGCGTCGCTCGGGCCGGGGCTGTTCAACCTGATGATCGCGGTTGGAATCTCGTCCACCCCGAACTACGCCCGCATAGTGCGCGGCTCGGTGCTTTCGATCAGGAACCAGGAGTTCGTGGAGGCGGCGAAGGCGGTGGGTTCGTCGGACCTGAGGATAATCCTGAAGCACATCATCCCGAACTGCATGGCCCCCATCATTGTCCAGTCCACCCTCGGAGTGGCGATCGCCATACTGACCGCCGCGGGGCTCTCCTTCATCGGGCTTGGCATCCAGCCGCCCGTCCCCGAGTGGGGGGCGATGCTCTCCGGCGGCAGGGAGTACATCAGGGACTACGCGTACATGACCATCTTCCCCGGGCTTGCGATCATGATCTCTATCCTTGCCCTCAACTTCCTGGGCGACGGCCTTCGCGACGCCCTTGACCCTAAACTGAAGCAGTAGCGCTGGGGGATGCAGACATGGAAGACAGAAAGCTGATTCTAGATATCCAGGACCTCTCCATCCAGTACAGGGTCGAGGGAGGGACGGTGCACGCTGTGGAGAACCTGAACCTCGCCCTAGGGTACGGCGAGAACCTGGGCTTCGTGGGGGAGACCGGCGCCGGCAAGACCACGACGGCGCTTGGCATAATGAGGCTCGTGCCCGACCCGCCGGGCAGGATCACGAGCGGCAGGATCCTTTTCGAGGGGGCGGATCTGCTCCGCAAGACGGAGGACGAGATGCGGTCCATCAGGGGAGGGAAGATCGCGATGATCTTCCAGGACCCGATGACCTCGCTGAACCCGGTAATGACGGTGGACAAGCAGATAGCGGAGATGGTGCTTCTTCACAACGACGTGACCGAGCGCCAGGCTCTGGAGCGCGCCGTTGAGATGCTCGAGCTGGTGGGCATCAGGAGCGAGCGTGCCAGGGACTATCCGCACCAGTTCAGCGGCGGGATGAAGCAGCGCGTCGTAATAGCCATAGCCCTGGCCTGCAACCCCATCCTGCTCATAGCCGACGAGCCGACCACCGCCCTCGACGTGACCATCCAGGCCCAGGTGCTGGAGCTCATGCGGGAACTGCGCCGAAAGATCAACACCTCGCTTGTCATGATCACGCACGACCTCGGCATAGTCGCCGAGATGTGCGACAAGGTCGCGATCATGTACGCCGGGCGCGTGGTGGAGTACGCGACCACGGAGGCCCTGTACAACCGGCCGGTTCACCCGTACACGGAGGGTCTGTTCAACTCGATACCGGACATCGACCGCGACGAGGAGGAGCTCAAGGTCATCCAGGGGCTGATGCCCGACCCGACGGATCTGCCGAGCGGCTGTCCGTTCCACCCGAGGTGTCCCTACGCGGTGGACTCATGCTCCAGGGAGGCGCCGGGCATGGTAGAGATAGAGCCCGGACACCTGGTCGCCTGCCCGGTGCGCACCGAGCACCGGCTAAACTCGGTCGGCTGGAAAGGAGGTGCCGGACGGTGAGCGGCAACACTATCGTAGAGGTGAAGAACCTCAAGAAGTACTTCCACACGAAGAAGGGCATGCTCCATGCTGTCGACGACGTCTCCTTCACCATAGACAAGGGCGAGACCCTGGGGCTGGTCGGCGAGTCCGGCTGCGGCAAGTCGACGCTCGGCCGAGTGATGATTCGGCTGCTGGAGGCCACCAGCGGAGAGGTGAAGTTCTACGGCGACGACATCCTCAAGTACTCCTCGGGCAGGATGAAGGACATGAGGAAGAGGGTGCAGATAGTCTTCCAGGACCCCTACTCGAGCCTCAACCCGCGCCTGTCGGTGTCGGATCTCATCTCCGAGCCGCTGCTGGTCAACAGGGTGTGCGGCTCGACCGCGGAGCGCACCGGCAGGGTGCTGGAGCTGATGGACACGGTGGGGCTGGCCAGGCGGTTGGTTAACTCCTACCCGCACGAGCTGGACGGGGGGCGCAGGCAGCGCATAGGCATAGCCCGCTCGCTCGCCCTGTCGCCGGAGTTCATTGTGCTGGACGAGCCGGTGTCCGCGCTCGACGTCTGTATCCAGGCCCAGGTGCTCAACCTGCTGAACAGCCTGCAGAAGCAGTTCGGCTACACCTATGTCTTCATATCGCACAACCTGAGCGTGGTCAAGCACGTCTCGGACAGGATCGCCGTCATGTACCTGGGCAAGATCGTCGAGATGTCGGATTACCTAAGCCTGTTCAGGGAGCCTCTGCACCCCTACACCCAGGCCCTCCTGTCGGCCATCCCGATCCCCAAGGTCGGGGAGAAGCGCGACAGGCTGATACTGGAGGGGGACGTGCCCAGCCCGATAGAGCCGCCGGACGGCTGCCGCTTCGCCGGCAGGTGCTTCTACAGGCAGGAGATATGCACGCAGAAGACCCCGGAGCTGCGCGAGATAGAGCCGGGCAGGTTCGTGGCCTGTCACTTCGCGCGCAACCTGTCCCGGAGGACCTCGTAGCTTGCGGGGCCGAAAACCAGAAAGGTAGCGACTCGACGAATATGAGCAAGGACATCAAGACAGACATGAAGTACGTGCTGGACCTGGCGGAGGAGATCATCGGCATCCCGTCCATAGCGGGGGACTGCAGGGAGATCCTGGCGCGGATGGAGAGGGAGTTCGCCTCCCTTGGCCTGCCGACCTCGAGGTCGCGCAAGGGCGACCTGCTGGCGACGATGAAGGGCGCTAGCGACTCGAACATGAGGCTGGTATCGGCCCACGTGGACACATTGGGGGCGGTGGTGAGGGAGGTGAAGCCCAACGGCAGGCTGCGACTGCTCCAGGTGGGAGGCTTCGCCTGGACCTCCTTCGAGGGGGAGAACCTGACCGTGAGGGCGGCCTCCGGGAGGGAGTACCGAGGCGTGCTGCTTCCCGAGAAGGCCTCTTTGCACGCCTTCTCGGAGGTCGTCCGCGAGACGATACGCACCGACGAAAACGTGGAGGTGCGGCTGGACGAGGAGACGAGCTCGGCCGAGGAGACCCGCGCACTCGGGATAGAGGTGGGCGACTTCGTCTTCTTCGAGCCCAGGTACGAGGCGACCGGGTCCGGTTTCATAAAGTCGCGCTTCCTGGACGATAAGATCTGCGTCGCGTGCCTGTTCGGAGCGATAAAGGCGCTGGTCGACGCCGGGGTCTCGCCCGCTCGCACTACGGTCTTCTACATCTCCCAGTACGAGGAGGTGGGGCACGGTGTGTCCGCGATCCCGCAGGGGGTTGCGGAGCACCTTGCGATCGACATCGGCATCGTCGCTCCGCCTGCTAACTCGCGCGAGGACTCGGTGACGATAGTCGCGCGCGACAGCCGCACCCCCTACGGCTTCGAGTTCAGGAACTTCCTGACCGGCCTCGCCAGGGAGCGCGGCATTCCACACAGGGTGGACGTCCACTACAGGTACGGGTCGGACGCCAGCGTGGCCGCTACCGCGGGCTTTGACGCGGACTTCGCCTGCCTGGGGCCTGGCACGGATGCCTCCCACTCCTACGAGCGCACCACGGTCAGGGCGACGAAGGCCTGCAGCGACCTCATAGCGGCGTATCTGACCACCGATAGGGTGGGAGAAGCGCGATGAGCAGCGTACTGGAGCGGTTCGTCAAGTACGTGCAGATCCCGACCCAGGCGGACAGCGGATCTACCGAGGTGCCCAGCACCCCGGGGCAGATGACGCTCGCCCGCGAGCTGGTGGAGGAGCTGAAGGCCATAGGGCTGAGGGACGCCGCCGTGGACGAGCGGGCCTACGTGACCGCGTCCCTGCCGGGCAACACCCCCGGTGCTCCCGCGATCGGCTTTCTAGCGCACCTCGACACGGCGCTCGAGGTGACCGACGACAAGGTTTGCCCGCGCCTGGTCGATAATTACGACGGAGGGGAGATAGTCCTGAGCGCGGACGGCAGCGTGGTGCTCTCCCCCTCGATATTCCCCGACCTTCTGCTCTACAAGGGGCAGACGCTGGTGGTCACGGACGGGACGACCCTGCTCGGGGCGGACGACAAGGCCGGGATCGCCGAGATCATGGCGGCGTTGGAGCACCTGGTCGCTCATCCGGAGATCCCTAGGGGAGACGTCAAGGTCGCCTTCACCCCCGACGAGGAGATAGGCCACGGAGCGAAGCTGCTCGACCTCGAGAAGTTCGGCGCGGACTTCGCCTACACTATCGACGGCGGCGCGGTCGGCGAGATGAGCTACGAGACGTTCAACGCCGCCAAGGCGCGGATAACGATCCACGGACGCAGCGTTCACCCGGGCAAGTCGAAGAACAAGATGGTGAACTCCATCCTGCTCGGGATGGAGTTGGCGGCCATGCTTCCGCCGGATGAGACCCCGGCCCGCACGGAGGGGTACGAGGGGTTCTACCACCTGATGAACTTCAACGGCAACGTGGAGACGACCGTGGTGGAGTACATTATCAGGGACCACTCGTCGGAGAGGTTTGCCGAGCGCAAGAGCGCGGTCGAGGCCGCGGTGTCCGCGATAAACGAGAGGCATGGTGCGGGAAGGGCCGAGCTGGAGATGTCCGACCAGTACTACAACATGCTGGACAGGATCAAGCCGCAGATGCACATCGTGGAGACGGCGATGGAGGCCATGCGTCAGGTCGGATTGGAGCCGAAGATCATTCCCGTGCGCGGCGGCACGGACGGCTCGCAGCTCTCCTGCAGGGGGCTGCTGACGCCCAACATCTTCACCGGCGCGCACAACGCACACGGCAAGCACGAGTTCATTCCGGTGCCGTCGATGGAGAAGGCCGTGCAGGTCATCCTGAGGATAGTGGAGCTTTACGCGAAGAAATAGGGCGGGAAACCATCCCGAGGCTGGTTCATCGCAGCAAGCAGTCATCCCGAGGCGTTTTTTGCCGAGGGATCTCGGCTTGGGTTGACGAGGACCGAGATCCCTCCTCGCTTCGCTCGTTCGGGATGACAGCACCCGTCATCCCGAGGCGTTTTTGCCGAGGGATCTCGGCCCGGGTTGGCGAGGATCGCGAAGCATCCCTCCCGAAGGGTGAGAGTGACCCCGATTGACGCCTCTCACCTCGACTGGCGCACTATCTTGGCCGCGAAGTACCCGGCGCCGAGGCCGTTGTCTATGTTCATCACCGCCACGCCCGAGGCGCAGGTGTTAAGCATCGTCAGAAGCGGGGCCAGCCCTCCGAGGTTGGCCCCGTACCCTACGCTGGTGGGTACGGCGACCACCGGGCACGCGACCAGTCCGCCAATCACGCTCGCAAGCGCGCCCTCCATGCCGGCGACCGCCACGATCGCCTTCGACGCCTGCAGTGTCTCCGCGTGCGCCAGCAGCCGGTGCAGCCCTGCGGCGCCGGCGTCGTAGATGCGGACGACCGCGCACCCCATGTACTCGGCGGTGATCGCGGCCTCCTCCGCCACCGGCGCGTCGCTGCTGCCGGCCGTCACGACGGTCATCCCGTCGCAGGGGGGCAGCTCCTCCCTGCGTACCCCGATCAGCCTGGCCCTGTCGTGGTATATCGCGTCCGGGATGTCCTCGCGGACTATCTCGAACTGACGTCGGTCGGCTCGGGAGAAGAGTATGTTGAAGGCCGAGTCCGAGAGAGAGCGCGCTATCGTGTGCAGCTGCTCGTCGCTCTTGCCCGGACAGTAGACTATCTCCGAGAACCCCTTGCGAAGGCGGCGGTGGGTGTCGATCTTGACATCTCCGAGGTCCCGGAAGGGGAGCGCCTTTATCCTGGCCGCGAATTCCGACGCCTCCAGGGTTCCCTCCCGGAGTCGCGCTGCGAGGGAGTACAATTCCTGTTCGTCCATAGGCTGATGATCACCTCCTGATCGGCGGTTTTCCTGCCTTTTTCCCCTAGCGGCTATGGTAGCATAATAACGGTGCGGCAGGAACGCGGTTTTCATGGGCGACCTGTTTTTGCCCCGGAACAATGCTCGGCTGTGGCGAACAAATCGCGGCTTTTGATGTAAAATCATGGGGACGGGTCTCATGAGGCACCGAGCCCGGGCGATGGTGTCGGGACGATCTTTTTGCAGTGAAGGGAGTTTTCTTGAAATGTTCATTTCTTCGGACAGGACGTTGGGCAAGAGTTTTTTCTTCCTGGTGGTGATGTCCACCATCCTGGCGGGGCTGTCCGCCGCGGTGTTCCTGCTGGTGGCGCCCGAGGTGAGGACCGACTTATTCTGGACCTCTTTCTGGGTAATCCTGTTCGCACTGGTCCTGTCCTTCTCCTACCTTATATTCCACGCCGTGGTCGGGCGCGACGACTTCGCCCCCATACCGCTGCTGCTCGGGATATCTAGGACCGTGGCGCTCTACGAGGTCTTCGTGCTGGTGACCGTGCTGATTTGTCTGTTCTACCCGAAACTCTCGCTAACGGCCTGCCTGGCGGTGCACATAGCCGGGTTCCTGGTGCTGGTGGGGGGCGGAGGGCTCATGACAGTGCTCTCTCTCACCGCCAGAGAGGCGGATATGGGCGCGTCCTTGAAGCGCAGCCGGCTGTTCGTACAGATGACTCGGGTCGCCTCTCTTATCGACGAGCTCGGCCTTTCGCCGTTTGCGGCACAGGCGTCCGACCTGGCTGACGGGCTTAAGAAGTTAAGGTTGGCCATCCAGATGACCAATCCGGACTCGTCCGACGGGCTCGAAGTTGAGGAGCTTCTCGTGTTGGCGGTGGATGCCGTGGAGGAGAAGACCAGGCGCTTCCTGTCCTCGGGCTCCGACCTGGAGAGAAGGGCGGTCCTGGAGGAGTCGGCCCCCCTGATCGAAAAGGCCTTCAACGCCCTGCGCCGCGGGGAGGCACCCCCAAGGACGCCGGAGCAGACCGGCGTCAAATAAGGAGGAGATCTTCAGATGCAGAGGTTGGAAGAGATCATACTGAAAAACCTGCAGGATCGTTCCGGTGAGGATTGCTACTGGTGGGAGGACTCCTGGCGCCGCTCTTCGGATCTGTTGGAGCTGGCCGCGAAGAACACTGAATCACTGAGGAAAGCCGGTTTCAAAAGGGGGTACAGGATAGCGGCCCTGCTGCCGAACTCCCCGCAGGTGCTCGCGCTGTCGCTCGCGGCGTGGAGTCTGGGCGGGGCCATAGCTCCGCTGAACGCAAAATCCGGCCTGCCATCGCTGCTGGGGACGCTCGACCTGATCGAGCCCTGCGCGGTGGTGCTCGCCCCCGGCCTCGACGAGCTGAAGGGGGCCCTTGTGGAGCGGGGGGTCTCGGTCATCACGGCGGAGAGCCTGACGGCCCCGCTTCCCGAGTTCTCAGTGGTTGAGACCAGCGCGGAGGATGACTCTCTAGCGGTGATATTCGCAACATCCGGCACCACGGGTCTCCCGAAGGCGGTCCCGCTCAGCCACGGGAACCTGCTCGACAACGCGTTGCAGATGTACGAGGCGCTTGAACTGCTGGCGCCAGGGGACGTACTTCTCAACGTGCTGCCGAACTTCCACTCTTTCGGCTATACAGTGTCGGGCCTGATGCCCCTGGTCCGAAACCTTAAGCAGGCCATCCTGGCATCCTTCCTTCCGCCGGTGGAGTCGATGAAGGCGATTCACGCCTCGGGGACCAACGTGATAGTCGCGGTCCCGGCGATGCTCCACTTCATGATAATCGCCGCGGACAAGGGCGCCCCCGCCCCGAGGGGCCTTAAGATGGTGGTAACCGGAGGGGACCGCCTGAACGTCCAGCTCGACGCGAAGGCCAAGGCCGTCCTGGGCGCGGGAGTGGTCGAGGGGTACGGGCTCACCGAGTGTTCGCCCGTCGTGGCCGTCAACAACAACTACGAGAAGCGCAGGCTGGGCACGGTCGGCCCGTTCATAGGCGGCTACGAGTGGAGGCTGAGGGACGACAAGAACGCCGACGTCACCGCGTCGGGCGAGGGGGTGCTCTGGGTGAGGGGGCCGTCGGTGACCGACGGCTACTTCCGGGACCCGGCGATGACCGCCGAGAGGTTCGAGGACGGGTGGTTCAACACGGGCGACTACGTGAGGATCGAGGAGGGCTACGTCCAGATACTGGACAGGGTGACGGACATCATCATCGTCGGTGGATTCAACGTCTACCCGCAGGAGGTCGAGGCGATAATCAACTCTCATCCATCGGTGGCCCAGGCGGTAGTCGTCGGCATGCCGCACCCGGTGAACGGACAGGTGCCGAAGGCGTTCGTGCAGCTAAAGGAGGGGGCGCAGGCCACCTCTCGCGAGTTGATCGACTTCTGCAAGCACCACCTGGCGCACTTCAAGGTGCCGCGCAGCGTGGAGTTCATGGAGGCGCTTCCTCTCTCCAGCACGGGCAAGGTGCTTCGCAGGCTGCTGAGGGAGCAGAAGTAGGCGGGCACAAAACAGGGAGGAGGGCCGAAGAGGGGCTCTCCTCCCTGCCGCTGGTCTGAAACACCGGGCGCACAGAGTCTAGAAGGCCCTGAAGCCCACCACGTCCTCGCGGATCTTGAGGTACCTCTTCTTGGTTATGTCCATGTGCTCCTTCTCCATGTCCTTTATCTTGCCGAACATTACCGCCGCCTCCCCGGAGGACTCCTTCTCCAGGCGCTCGTAGAACTCCATCGCGCGCATCTCCGACAGGTACGCTGCCTGCGCGATCCGGAGAAGCGACGTGGTGTCGCCGAAGTCCTTTGTCTGGACCTTGAGCTCCGGGGCGACCACGATGCCAGGGTCTACGGCGTACCTCTCCCCGTAGAGCTTCTCGTACAGGCTCGCAAGCGTCGCCTCGTGCTCGCTCTCCCAGTCGGACAGCTCCATGAGCTCGCGTTTGAGGTAGTCCTCCTCGACGCTCTCGGCCCACACGCGGTAGAACTCCTTGGACTCGATCTCGGCATGGATCCCGTATCGAAGCGCTTCCTTCATGTCAAACTGCCTCTCGGCCATTGCCATCCCTCCAGTGCATGATATTTGGACACCGCATTCATTATACCAAGAAGAATAAAAAAACAGGGCATCGTCCGTCATGCGTCGGGAATCCGCACGCAGGGCGGGAGGTCGCCGTGCCCAGCCCCGGAAGGAGAGTCACCGCGCATTTACTGAGGGCGCGGCTCTCCTTGACATTCCGACTTCATCATATTATCATCTTTTCTGGAGGGAGTGACCCTCCTCTTCGAGGATGCTCGGGAAGCCGGTGAAATTCCGGCGCGGACCCGCCACTGTCAGCCTGACGATGCCACCGTGCCACTGGAGTCGACCTCCGGGAAGGGGTGGAGCAGGAAGAGGGCAAGCCAGGAGACCGGTCCTTCGAAGATGACTTGGAAGACTCGCGAGGGATCGAGGCCGCCTGTTGTTTTCATTGGTTGTCTGTAAGGGGGCGTCTCCTGTCGGGGGCGCCCTGTATCGTTTTCTGCACGGGCTGGCGGACGCATCCTCCAGGGCTTCCTTGGCGACCGGCTATCGGCCGGAAGACTACTCCACGGGAGGGACAAGGGATGAGAAAGATGTCGTTTTGGGTACTGGTGTTCACGTTTTGTCTTTTGGCGGCCGCGGCGGCCTGCGCGCAGGGGGGGCAGGGCATCCTGCTGGTGGCCTTCGGGACGTCCGAGCCGGACGCGAGGCCTGCGATCGACAACGTTCTTCAGTCGGTGCGGCAGGCGTTTCCGGAGGCGGAGGTGAGGATGTCGTACACGTCCAACATCATTCGCAGGAAGATCCTCAAGGAGGAGGGGCTTGCCATAGATCCGCCGGCGGTCGCCCTGGCGAAGATGCAGGACGAGGGATTCCGGTCGGTGGTCGTCCAGTCGCTGCACATCATCCCTGGCGAGGAGTTCAGCGGGCTGGCTGACGTGGTAGACGCGTTCGCGTCGATCGGCGGCAAGTGGGGGTTCGACAGTCTGGTCCTGGGCAGGCCGCTTCTCGACAGGATGGATGACTACGAGAACGCGGTCGGACTGGTCAAGGCCAGGTACCTGCGCCTGACCGCTGACGGAGGGGCCGTTGTCCTGATGGGGCACGGCACCCATCACGAGGCCAACGCCGCGTACAGCAAGCTTCAGCTCATGCTCGACGAGGAGGGGCTGCCTTTCGTGGTCGGACTTGTGGAGGCATTCCCGGGGCTCGACAGCGTCAAGAGGCGCCTCAAGGAGATGAACCCATCGCATGTGACGCTGGTCCCCTTCATGGTGGTGGCCGGGGATCACGCGAAGAACGACATGGCCGACGAGGATGATCCGGAGTCCTGGATCAGCGAGCTCAGGGGCGAGGGGCACAAGGTCGACGCGCTTCTCGAAGGGCTGGGCGACGGGGAGGGGCTGGCGGATCTGTTCATCGGGCATATCAGGGAGGCCATGGAGGAGAATTGAGCTTCATTGACGCGCCGTGGAGCGAAACACAGGCGGTGACCGGAGTTGCCGAGGCGTAGCGAGGGGCGCGCCGGGACGGCCTGCCTGTTCCTGGCGCTGCTCCTGGCCCTGTCGGCCGTGGCCCTCTGGCGGCTGCTGGCCGGCGACATGGAGGTGTCCGCTGTCGGGGCACTGATGTCGGCCGTCGGGCTTGACGGGGGGCTCTCCCCTCAGCAGGAGCTGGCGGTGAGGGCGGTGCGCCTTCCTCGACTGCTATCCAGCATGGGCGCGGGGGCGTGCCTCGCGATCTCGGGCGTGGTGCTGCAGGGCATACTGGCCAACCCGCTCGCCGAGCCGTACACGCTTGGGATCGCCTCGGGGGCCGCCCTCGGGGCCTCGGTCGCGATCTGCCTCGGGAGCTCGTTCGTGTCGACCGCGGCCTTCGCCGGGGCGGTCGTCGCCCTGCTGCTGTCGCTGCTGCTGGCCTGGCGCTCGGGCGGACTGTCTCCTCTGCACATGGTCCTGTCCGGGATAGTCGTGGGCGCGGTCCTGTCTGCCGGGGTCACGCTCATGAAGGCCATCGCAGGGGAGCGCGTCTCCTCGATAG
>CAYWKH010000033.1:0-676 GCA_964458805.1 uncultured Synergistaceae bacterium | reverse complement strand
CTCATGGGCAGCTTCTCGGGGGCGACGATGGAGGGCGCCGGGAGGATAGCGGCCGCCGGGTTGGCTCTGTTCGCGGCGGCCTGGTGGTGGGGCGGCGAGCTCGACGCCATATCGCTGGGGGAGGGCCGGGCCGTCTACCTCGGGGTGAACGAGCGCCTGGTCAAGACCGTCCTGCTGGCGCTGGCGTCGCTAGCGGCCGCGGTGACAGTGGCGTCGCACGGCATAATAGGATTCGTGGGGCTGGTGGGGCCGCACCTGCTGAGGATGGTCGCGGGGCCCTCTCACAGGCGTCTGCTGGTCGCCTCCTGCCTGGCCGGGGCGTGTCTGCTGGCGGCAGCCGACGGGGCGGCGCGCGCTCTTGGCGAGCTGCCGGTGGGGGTGGTCACCTCCCTCGCGGGCGGCCCCGTCTTCTGCTGGATCCTGGTCAGGGGGGGAGGAGCCGGATGAAAGCACTCCCAGCAGCCGAGGAGCGCGGAATAGTGCTGGACCGGGTCTCCGCCGGATACGGGCGAAGGCCGGTGCTGGACTCTGTGTCCGCCGTCTTCCAGCCGGGAGCGGTGACAATGCTGCTCGGACCGAACGGGAGCGGCAAGAGCACTCTGCTGCGCCTGCTCGGAGGCGCCCTCCCCTTTTCGGGGTGCGTGCGCCTGGACGGCAGGCCGTTGAAGGAGCTGAG
>CAYWKH010000032.1:17248-21385 GCA_964458805.1 uncultured Synergistaceae bacterium | reverse complement strand
GGACACCCCGGTGTGCGACCTCCAGATCCACTGGTTCAACGAGGACGCCGCCAAGCAGCCGAAGGACGTTGTGGTGCTCAACATATCCATGGACCTGCCGTTCGCCATAGCCCGCTTCTGCGCCACGGGGGGGATAAAGAACGCCGTCGCCCTGTCGGACCACAGGGACGCCTCCTTCGGCGCGAACTGGGGGGTCCTGATGAAGGAGCTGCGCCTGCTGGCCCGCTCGATCTTCATAGTGGACAAGCAGGACGTGATCCGCTACGTGCAGATAGTCCCCGAGCAGATAGCCGAGCCCGACTACGAGGCCGCGCTGGCCGCGCTGAAGGAGATCAAGTAGAGAGCGCGAAACCGGACAAAGTCAAAGCGAAGCGACAGCGGGAGGGGTTGCGGCCTTGAGGCCGCCCCTCCCGTTCGGTACAACTTAGCGGACTACCGGCACGACCGGGAATAGGAGCATCCTCACTCGAAAACGCCCTTCGCGGTCACATCGCCGTCCTCCATCAGAAGCCGCCCCTTCGCCGCGACGAATCGGGGCTTGAACGAGCCGTCGAGCACTAGCACGTCCCCGTCGCACCCCTTGCGTATTCTTCCCTTGCAGGCAAGCTTGAGGTGATCCGCCGGGTTCGAAGTGACCAGGGAGACCACGGTTTCCGCGGGAATCTCCCCCGCTGCGAGCATCTCCGCCACCGTATCGATAACCGAATCAAGCGGCCCCATTCTCAGGCCGGTCATCTCGCCCTTCTCGTTGAAAGAGGGCATCGAACCGTTGCCATCGGAGCTGATAGTTATGCTTGCCGCTTCCACCCCGGCGTCGAGCAGCCGCTTAACGACCAATGGCGTCGCCGCGCCGAGGCCCGGTTTGCCGCTCGGCGCGGCGGTTATGTCGAGGATGCCTCCCTTCAGCCCGAAAACCACCGACTGCTCTATCAGTTCGTCGCATCTGGAGATGTGAGTGGGGGCGAACTGCGCGAGTGGGATACCGGTACCTTCAACCGCCTCGAGCAGCGGAGTCAGCCCGGTCGACTCGCTCCCCATGTGAACGCACACACACCCGGCCTTGCCCGAGAGGATACCCCCGACGCGAGCGTCCGACGCCGAGCGGCGAATTTCTTCGACCGTCGGGTGCGAGCTTCTGTGGTCCGAGATCGCGATTTTTAAACCGATGATCTTGTCTATAAGGCAGATGTCGCGCGTCACGCCGCCCGTCAAGGTCGGGGAGGGCAGAGAGTAGCTCCCCGTCAGTATCCACGTGGATATCCCCTCCGCCTCAAGCCCCCTGGACTTCATCAGAAGCTCCTCGAGTGCTCTGCACGTGCCGTCGGTTCCGAGCATTCCCACTGCGCTGGTCACTCCCGCCCTCGCAAAGGCGGAAAGCTGCAGGGGTGGAGTCCTGTTCTCGGGACCACCCTCCCCGCCCGCTCCGTTGAAATGGACGTGCCTGTCGATTATGCCGGGCATCGTAAGGCAGCCTCCCGCGTCGATGGTCCTCAGCCCGCAGGTCGCGGACAGGACCAGGCTCTCGCTTGAATGGGCAACCGCGACCACCTTTCCTCCCGCGATTAGAATATCGCAGATGCCCCTGGGCTTCGGGTCGTAAAGATCGGCGTTTCTAATCAGAAGCATCGCACCGCGCTCCTCTCCGGACAAAAAGTTCCGCCCTGGCGCAGAACCGCGGTCGCCGCAATCCGCGGGACAGCAAACTCATGCCGTCTTCTTCCTGTCGGACGGCCAGATCGCTATCCCGGTGAAGCCGTAGAACCAGGCGGTCAAGAAGCCGAAGTAGCAGAGAATCGTCCAGGGAACATACTCGAACACCGACACCCCCAGAACCGTCGACATGTATATTCCCGCGGCAGACCAGGGTATCATAGGCACCACGACCGTTCCGGAATCCTCCAGCGTCCTCGAGAGGACCCGCCTCGATATGTCCATCTCGTCGGCGAGATCCTTGTACATGGTACCGGGGACGATCTCGCTGAGGTAGGAGTTGCCCGTGCCCAGTCCCGTGAGGATGCCTGTGAGCGACGCGGAGAGCACGAAGCGGCCTTTGCTTGCGCCGATGAACTTCTCCTTGAGGGAATCGCAGATTTTGCGGAAGGTGCCCGTGTACTCGAGCTGCCCTGCGAAGATGTAGGCGAAGAAAACCACGACCACCGAGCCCGACATGAATGCAAGCCCGCCTCTGCTGAGAAGTCCGTCGATCGATCCGACGCCCGTCGCTATCTTGGGTCCCGACGCCATCGCCCTGACTATCGCCGTGACATCGTAGCCCTGCATCATCGCGATCGGGGCCGCCAGCACAATGGCGATCCAGAGGACCGGGAGGGTCGGATAGCGCATGTAGGCCAGCACAAGCACGGCAAGGGGGGGGACGAGTACCACGGGGCTCATCTTAAAAGTGTTCGAAATCCCGTCAAGGATGACATTTACCGAAGACATGTCGATCTCCCCCGACGCCCCCGAGCCTACATACCAGTAGACGCCGAGGCTCAGCACGAAGGCCGGAACGGTCGTCCAAAGCATGGAACTGATGTGGTCCATCACGTCGACCTCCGCGACCGCCGCCGCGAGGACCGTAGTATCGGAGATCGGGCTGATCTTGTCCCCGAAGTACGCCCCTCCCACCACCGCCCCCGCCGCTGCCGCGAGAGGCACTCCGAGTCCCTGGGCAATTCCCATGAAAGCCACGCCGAACGTCGCGGCAGTCCCCCACGAAGTCCCCGTGAGGGTGGACGACAGAGAGCAGATGATGAAGGCTGCGACCAGGAAGGTCTTCGGGTTGAGAAGTTGAAGCCCCACATAGATGAGGTAGGGAATGGTCCCGGACAGCATCCAGGCCGCGATGAGCGGCCCCACGGTGAGAAGGATCATTATGGCCCCGGAAGCACGGGCTATCATGGGGACCACGCCCTTTTCGAACAGCTCGTCCCAGCCGTAGTTGTAGAAGAAGACGTAGACGGCGGTGGTTAACATGCCGACGAACATCAGCAGTAGAGCCACGTCGAATCCCAGGATGAGGCGTCCGACCACAATTATGGAAAGTATCATTCCAAAGACAAGCACTGCTCCACCCAACGAAACTTCCTTGTGTTTCCTTTGCTCCGGCATCTCTTACTCCTCCTTTTTAAAACGTCAGGCAAACCACTGAACAAACATGCGCCTACACCGGGTAGTTCCCTCGACCACCTCCTTGAATCCAATAATGGATACGTTAACGCGTATATTCTTTCAAGCCGTCCGAAATGTCAAGAAGCAAATTCACACTTGCCTTTAGATTTTTTAATTAAAGATTGTTTGGCTCGCGCCGTCGGGGTTTTTTCGAGGAAATAGAGCGCGGCGCACCGGAATCTGGTACACTCATATAAATCGACAAATCATCCGCAGCATGCGAGGTGGCTTTCCAATGGAAGAAAAAACGGCCGCGGACAAGGCCCAAAGCGAAATCGTCAGGCTTATCGCGGCTCACAAGTTTTCGCCCGGGGAGAAGCTCCTCGAGACCGCCTTGGCCAAGCGCCTCGGAATGAGCAGGACGCCTGTGCGCGAGGCGCTGGGCAAGCTAGCGTCAACGGGCTTCCTGCTGAAAGCCGCTGGTTCCAGGGGGTATCAGATCCCCCACTTCACCCCTCAGGATATCGAGTACGTCTTTTTTATGAGGGCCGTTCTTGAGAGCAAGGCCGCCATGCTGTGTGCCAACAGGGCAGACAAGGCGCTGGTAACAGAACTTCGCAGGATAAACGCTCTGGAGGAGGAGACCTTTCGGGCCAACCTCAAGGGTGATTACGCGGAACTTAACGAGAAATACCACAATCTGGTGGCGGACTCCTCCGGCAACCCGTATCTGGCGATGTACATAAAGCAGCTCTACTGGAGGTCGAACCTTTACGTGCTGTTTTTCATGAGCTTCTACTGCCTGGACTCCGGCTACGACAAGGGGCGCCTCAGCTTCCCGGAGCACTCCCGGGTGATCGACGCGATAGAGGAGGGCAGCGGGGGCGCGGCGGAAGCCGCGATGAAGGCGCACATAGTCAGCAGCTACAACAGCCTGCTCTTCCCCAAGAAACCGCTGGAGGGCATTTAGCTCCCCGTCGTACAAGAACACCCCGGGCAATCCTAGGCATTCCTTGTTGTCTTCCC
>CAYWKH010000032.1:1621-17238 GCA_964458805.1 uncultured Synergistaceae bacterium | reverse complement strand
GAATGCGAGGAACCTCGCCAGGGTCCTTCCTCCGTTCGTGTCGATCGCTTATGCGGCACGCCCCTGCCCGCCTTCCTCAGCGCTCCTCGGGACGACGCCAGCCGATTGTCGCACCCTCGCCGACGATTTCCACGCCTCATGCCCGTTTTCGCGCTGCAATGAAAAATATTTTATCGCCGACATACTGTCGGAGCGCCGAAACCATGTTGACTTTTATGGTTTTCTGATGCTATCATCTGAATGTCGGACATTCAGATATTCTGCACAACCGCCGGCGAGGCGGCTCGGGCTTCGAATCTATCATGATACGGAAAGGGATGAAGGACGTGAAAGTGGAGACTATGCTGCTCAGTCAGAAGGAGATCCAGTCCGTCGTCACCATGAGGGACGTCGTGGAGTGCGTCGACAGGACCTTCAAGGGCATGGGCGAGGGGACCGTCGTCAACCCGACCAAGGTGAACCTTGACCTTGGCGAGGTCGCACCCTACCCTCCCTACAGCGGCTTCATGAACGCCATGCCGGCCTACATCGGCTGGAACGACAGCGCGGGGATCAAGTGGGCGGGCGGTTTCCTGGGAGAGAGGAAGGCCCTGGGGCTGCCCTACATCACGTCGATGATCCTGCTCATCGATCCCAGGCTGGGTCACTTCAGGGCGGTGATGGACGGCGCGTTCATCACGAACATGCGCACCGGCGCCCAGACGGCGGTGGCCCTGAAGTACATGTACGGCAGGGGAAAGGAGATCCGCCTCGGCCTGTACGGCGCGGGGATGCAGGGTCACACCCAGACGATGGCGATAGCCGAGCTTTTCGACATCTCCGAGGTCACGGTGTACGACGTGAACAGGGCCGCGTCGGAGCGGTACGCCGAGGACATGAAGCCCTTCGTCAAGGGGAGGATAAATATCGCCTCCACCCCGGCGGAGGCGGCGGACGGGGACATCGCGGTGTGCGTCACCCAGTCGAAGGACGAGTTCTTCCTGTACGAGTGGTTCAAGCCGGGCATGATACTCTTCCCTATGGGGTCCTACCAGGAGTGCTCCGACGAGTGCATCGAGAAGGCGGACAAGATCGTCGTCGATCACGCAGGGCAGGCGCTGCACAGGGGCGCCCTCGCCAAGCACGGCTCCAGCGGCAGGCTCAAGGAGGAGGATCTGTACGCCACGATCGGGGAGCTGGCGGCGGGGAGGAAAAAGGGGCCGGTGTCCGCCGACGAGCGCACGATATGCGTCCCGATAGGCACCGGGGCGATGGACGTGTCGGTGGCCACGCTGGCCTGGGAGAGGGCCAGGGACAAGGGCATCGGCGGATCGTACTCGTTCGTCGAGTACCAGGACGGGGAGAACGGCAGGCGATGAACGAGCTTCTGGAGATTCTCAAGAAAGAGGTCAAGCCCGCGCTGGGCTGCACAGGGCCGGTGTCGATAGCCTTCGCGGCCGCTGCCGCCCGCGACGCGGTGGGGGGAACGGCGCGCCGCGCGGTGGTCAGGATGGACAAGGACTCCTACAAGAACAGCCTCAGCGTCGGCATCCCCGGCACGGACCGCATGGGGATCGACATCTCGGTCGCCCTCGGGGCGGTGGCCGGCGACTCGGCCGCGGGGCTCGAGGTGCTGAACAAGGTCACTCCGGAGGAGGAGAGGCGGGCCGTCGAGTTCATGAAGAACGTCGAGGTGGACATCTTCTGGGAGTACGCCGGGATAGGCCTTCGGATAGAGGCCGAGGTCGAGACCGAGAGGGGCGTAGGCAGGGCGATAGTGGCGAAGACTCACACGAACATCGTCTACCTGGAGGCGAACGGCAAGGTCTTCCTGGACGAGCGCGCCTCGCTCGAGGGGACGACGTTCGACTACTCCAAGGACGCGATCCTGAAGTACCGGCTGGCGGACCTGTGGAGGTTCGCCTCCGAGATCCCGCTCTCGGACATCGCCTTCCTCAGGGAGGGGGTCGACCTTAACCGCGCCCTCGCGGAGGCGGGTCTGAAGGAGGGGGTCGGCGCCGGGTTCGGCGTGGCCTACCGCGCAATGACCGGCGGCGGCCTGGTCGCCAGGGTGAAGTCGTACACCGCGGCCGCGTCGGACGCCCGCATGGGAGGCCTGGGGCTGGCGGCCATGAGCTGCGCCACGAGCGGCAACGTGGGGATAACCGCGATGCTTCCGCTAGTCGTCACGGCCTTCGAGCTCGGCAGGAGCGAGGAGGAGATGCTGCGTGCGATCGCCCTGAGCTACCTGCTGACGATCCTGATGAAAAGCCGCATAGGCAGGCTGTCCGCTATCTGCGCGTGCGCCATCGCCGCCGGGATCGGGGTGGCGGCGGGGGCCTCGATGCTCCTCGGGGGGGACCTGGAGTGCGCGGACCGCTCCATCCAGAACATGGCCGGCAGCCTCACCGGTATCGTCTGCGACGGCGCCAAGTACGGCTGCGCGCTCAAGCTATCCGCCGCGGCCGGCATGGCTGTGGAGTCGGCGATGCTGGCGCTCGACGGCTACGCGGTGCCGAGCGGCGACGGCCTTGTGTGCGACGGCGCCGACGATTCCATGGCCGCCATAGGGCGCACCGCCCAGGAGGGGATGACCTCCACCGCCACGGTGATGGCGCGCATCATCATAGAGCGGGAGAGGGCCAGGGGGCGCGGCTAGCGCGTCGCTACCACGACAAATCACCGAAATTCGATTTCGGGCCGAAAGGGTGATCCGGGATGGAAACGCGGCAGTTTTTGCCAAGGCGGGTGCTGGCGCCGCTGGACAAGCTACTCGACTGCGTCATAGTGCTCAGCATCGTGGGCATTGCGCTCCTCGTGTTCGTGCAGGTCCTGCTTCGCTACGTGTTTCACGCGCCTCTCATGGGGATAGAGGAGCTGTGCCTGTTCCCGACGACCTGGCTGTACCTGGCGGCCGCGGTCAAGGCCTCGTCGGAGCAGAACCAGCTTATAGCGCGCGTGCTGGAGATCTTTCTGCGCAGGCGCAGACAGATCTACTTTCTTCGCGCCCTGGCGGCTCTCGTCGGGACAGGCATTCTGATGTGGCTCACCTACTGGGGGTACGACTTCCTGAAGTACTCCCTGAGGGTCGAGAAGACCAGCGACACCCTCTTCATCCCGATGATCTACACGGAGGCGGCGGTGTTCGTCTGCTTCGCGCTCATGCTGCTGTACACGGCGGTCGAGTTCATGGAGTACGTGCGCCTGTTCCTGGACACGCCGCCCGACCTGGCGACAGGTAAAGGAGAGGAGAGAGCCTGACATGGTGACTGTTTCGATTATCTCCCTTTTCATCCTAATGGGACTGCTCTCCATGGGCGTTCCCCTGGCCCTGTGCTTCAGCGGGGCGCTGTTCTATATGAGCCTCGCGGGCGGGGTCACGATGAAGGGGATGATGCTGTGGGGGCTTCAGCAGATACTCAGCCCCGCGCTGCTCTGCATCCCGCTGTTCATATACGCCGGGTCCCTGATGAGCGAGAGCGGCATCGCCAAGTACCTTCTCGACTTCGTGGACGTGTTCGTGGGGCGGATCCGGGGCGGGCTGGGCGTCGTGGCCACGGTCACATGCGCCCTGATCGGGGCCATCTCCGGCAGCGCCTTCACGGGAGTTGCCGCCACCGGCAACATGCTGATCCCCGAGATGGTGAAGCGCGGCTATCCGCGTCCGTTCGCCACTGCGCTGGTGACATCCTCCTCGATACTGGGGGTGCTGATACCCCCGAGCACGCCGATGATCATATTCGGCTGGGTAACGGGCACCAGCGTGCTGGCCTGCTTCCTGTCCACCGTGGGGCCGGGCCTGCTCACCACCGCCATCTTCTGCGCGATAAACCTGGTCTACGCGAGGAAGTTCCCGCTGGTGATCCCGCCCGCGATCACGGGCAGGGAGAAGTTCAACCAGGCGGTGTCCAAGGGGTGGAAGGCTATTCCCGCGCTGTTCATGCCCGTGCTCATCCTCGGGGGGATATACGGCGGGGTCATGACCCCGACCGAGGCCGCGGCCGCGGCGGTGATCTACTCCATTCCCGTGGGGTTCCTCGTCTACAAGGGGCTGACGCCGAGGACCTTCATGTCGGTGACCAAGGACTCCGGGGTCTCCACCGGCTCGATCATGATAATGATCATGTGCAGCATGATGCTGAGCCAGACCTACGTCGTGCTGCAGATACCGCAGCTTATCGTCAAGGCGGTCTTCAGCCTCACCTCGAACAGGGTCATGATACTGATCCTGATCAACCTGCTGCTGCTGTTCGTCGGCATGATCGTCAACGACGTCACGGGCATCATACTGGTCGCCCCGCTGCTGATGCCGCTGGCGCAGGCCATCGGACTTCACCCGATACAGTACGCGGCGATCTTCTGCGTCAACCTCGCGATAGGCAGCCTCACACCGCCTTACGCGAGCCTGCTCTACCTGGGGATGCGCATAGGCAAGGTCGAGTTTCTCGACATCCTGCCCCCGCTCGGCATATTCCTGCTTGGGTACGTGCCGGTGATGATACTGACCACCTACTGGCCCGCGCTCTCGCTGACCCTGCCGAGGATGATGGGCTTCCTGTAGAAACCTGTTTCGAGCCGGAAAGGTGGTGATGGCCGGCAGGCAGCGAGACTCGGTTCGCCCGGTAGCGCGTGTTCCGTCTGAAATGCCGAGGTAAACAGAAGGCATGATATCGATCAAGGAGGGTTCTCTAATGAAAAAGTTTGCCGCACTTTGCGCCCTGGCAGTCGTCCTAGGCTGCCTGTTCCTGGCGGGAGGCGCTTTCGCCGAGGAAAAGTCCTACGTCTGGAAGGTTGCCCACATTCGACCGACCGGCTCGGAGATCGACAAGGAGATCACCTGGTTCGCCGACGAGATGCGCAAGGCCACCGACGGCCGCATAGACATCCAAGTCTACGGCGCCAACCAGCTTGGCGACTACACGGTCGTGCAGGAGAAGATCGGCATCGGCTCGGTCGAGATGGGCATCATGTCCGCCGCCTCCAACGTCGACAAGAAGCTGCTGGCCTACACCCTTCAGTACGTCGTGCCCAACTACGAGCTGGCGAAGAAGAACTACGCCTCCGGAACTCCCTTCGCCGACTACATCGCCAAGCTGTACGAGAAGCAGGACATCAAGGTGCTCGCCTACTGGCCGGTCTACTTCGGCGGCATAGGCCTGCTCAAGGAGCCGGCGGAGCCCCTCAACCCCACGTCGCCCAAGAACCTCAAGGTGCGCGTGCCCACGATGAAGACGTGGGAGGCCCTCGCGGACACGTTCGGCTACATGGCCACCCCGCTTCCGTTCGCCGAGTTCTTCACCGCCGCCCAGACCGGCATAGTCGACGGGATTTTCGGCGGCGGCGCGGAGAACTACCACGTCTCCTTCCAGGACCTCATGAAGTGCTACATAGCCGCGAACACTCACTTCGAGTGCTGGCCCTTCACCATCAACCTCGAGCTTTACGAGTCGCTCTCCGAGGCCGACCGCAAGCTGCTCGACGAGAAGGCCAGGGAGCTCGAGGAGCGCCGCTGGGTCAAGGCCGTCACCGACCAGGATCACTACGTGGACCTCATGGAGCAGGCCGGAACGGTAGTGTACCGCCCCACGGACGAGCAGCTCAAGGAGTTCGCCAGGATCGGGCGCGAAGTGTCATGGGGAGAGTTCAAGAAGGTCGTGGGCGACAAGGCCTACGATGAGATAGTCTCCACGTTCGTCCTGGAGTAGACCAGGCCGGGCCGCGGGGGGCCGCCGCAGCGCGGCCCCCGTCCGGCCCCGGTCGGAAGGAGAGGACTCTATGAAAAGAATCACCGTGATGGCCGCAGGCAACGGAGGGCAGGCGCTGGCCGGGGACCTGGCCCTTCGCGGGCACGAGGTCGTCCTTTACGAGCACCCGGCCTTCTCGCAGGTGGCGGAGACGATCCGCGCCCGCGGGAACACGATCGAACTGACCAACAGGATCACCGGCGCGGGCAGGCTGGCCTCGGTGACGACCGACGCGGCCGAGGCGCTTTCGGACGCCGAGCTGATCTACTTCACCGCCCCCTCCTACGCCCAGGAGGCCTTCTTCGAGCTCGCCCTCCCCCACTTCCGGGACGGTCAGACGCTGGTGCTGTCCCCCGGCAACTACGGCGCGTTCGGGATCAAGAACGCGCTTCGCCGTATCGGCAAGGACGTGCTCGTCGGGGAGACCGACAACCTGCCCTACGCCTGCGCGGCCAAGGACCCCGGCCTCGTGGACGTCCGCGGGGTGAAGAACCCCGTGACCCTGGCGGCATTCCCGGACAGCGACTACGACCGGGTGGACTCCGCGATGCAGGGTGCCTTCTGCACATCCTGGAAGAAGGGCGAGAACGTGCTCCAGACCAGCATGGCGAACGTCAACATGATCTTCCACTGCGTTCCCATGCTGATGAACGCGGGCAGGATAGAGAGCACCAGGGGCGACTTCCGGTTCTACTACGACGGGATGCCCCCTGCGGTGTGCCGCGCGATGGAGGCCGTGGACAGGGAGAGGGTCGCCGTCGCACGGGCCTTCGGCCTCGAACTCCCCGGCGCCCGCGACACCATCCGCGCCCAGTACGGTATAGACGGCTCCGACCTCCACTCCGTGATAATGGCCAACCCGGCCTTCGGCGGCAGCAAACCCGACGCCCCGAAGACCCTCGACCACCGCTTCCTGACGGAGGACACGCCCTACTCCATGGTCCCCCTGGTGGAGCTGGCCTGGCCCGCCGGAGTCGCCACGCCGGTGATGAACGCCGTGGTGGAGCTCTGCGGACTACTTAACGGCACGGACTACTTCACGGAGGGGCGCACCCTCGCGAAGATGGGGCTTGAGGGAATGACGGTCGACGAGATAGTCGCCCTGGCCGGGGGTGGACGATGATGGAGAAGAAAGCCATAAGGATAGAAGCGGACGACAACGTCGCCGTGGTCGCCCAGGACACCGCTCCGGGGGATGCGCTGATCTGCGCGGACGGATTCGTGACGGCCGCGGACGCGGTGCCGGCGGGGCACAAGATAGCGCTGTCGCGCATTCCGCGCGGGGCGGAGATAGTCAAGTACGCGGTCACCATCGGCCTTGCCGCCTGCGACATAGAGTCCGGCGCCCACGTGCACTCGCACAACGTGGAGGACATCACCGACCGCCTGTGCAACGAGTACGAGCGCGAATTCCGCGCGAGGAAGGGGTGAGTCGAATGGCCGGAACAATGGCGTACAGGCGCGCCGACGGACGGGTTGGCATAAGGAACTACGTGCTGGTGATATCCATGGTCTCCTGCTCCAACGCCGTGGTCGAGAGGATCGCGAGGGCCACGAAGACGATCCCGATAGTCCACGAGCAGGGGTGCACGGAGTTCGAGCACGACCACGCCAGGACCGTGCTGGCGCTGACGGCCGCGGGGCGAAACCCCAACGTCGGGGCGGTGCTGCTGGTGGGGCTGGGCTGCGAGCAGACCGACATCGAGAGCGTCCGCGGCGCGATCGCCTCGGCGGGCAAGCCCGTGGAGGCCATCCTGATCCAGAAGGAGGGAGGGTCCCCGCAGGCCGAGAAGAGGGGCGTCGAGATAGTCCAGGAGCTGAAAAGGACCTGCGGCTCCCAGGAGCGCGTCCCGTGCTCCGTGGCCGACCTGGTTGTCGGCGTGCAGTGCGGCGGGTCCGACTGGACCACCGCGCTGTCGGCCAACCCCGTCATCGGGGTGATGAGCGACCTGGTTATAGAGAACGGCGGCAGCGTCCTGATGTCCGAGGTGGCGGGCTTTCCGGGCAGCGAGCACATAGTGGCCTCGCGGGCGGTGTCGCGCGAGGTGGGCCTCCAGGTGCTGGACATGATATCCGAGCTGCGCGCGGAGTACATCGAGACCTACGGTCAGAGAATCGAGGAGGTCAACCCCACGCCCGGCAACAAGGCGGGCGGCATAACGACCCTGGTCGAAAAGTCCATGGGCAACATCAAGAAGATGGGCGAGTCGAGGGTGCAGGGCGTTCTCAAGCTGGGCGAGGAGATGCCTCGCCCCGGTCTGTGGGTAATAGACAACCGCGCGCAGGGCCCGGACCCGTTCAACCTCACGGGGCTGGCAATGCAGGGCGCGGTGGTGACCGCGTTCAGCTCCGGGCGCGGCTCGCCGGTGGGCAACGCCGTGATGCCGTCGATAAAGCTGACCGGCAACCCGGAGACATTCCGCAGGCTTGAGAGCATAACGGACTTCAACGCGGGAGTCGTGATCGACGGGGCCTCCATCCAGGAGACCGGCGCGGGCCTGTACGACCTGCTGCTCGAAGTCGCGGGCGGCAGGGAGACCAAGTCGGAGATCAACGGCAACTTCGAGTACACAATACCCAGGGAGGCCGCGCGAAAGAGCCCCGGAGGCGGATGCCGCTGCCAGTAGACGGGGACGGCGAACCGGGACGTCCGAGCCGCGGATGGTTGCCCCGGTCTTACATGCTCACAGCAAATACTGTATAATGTTCCTTGGTTTTTTCACCAATCAGGGAGGTCGAACACGATAGTACTCAAGCATGCGAACAGGTCAACACTCCACGACGACGTCATGGCGCAGATGGTGGAGGCGATAAGGAACAACCACTGGGCGCCGGGCAGCAAACTGCCGGGGGAGAAGGTCCTGGCCGAGACGTTCGGCGTCAGCCGGGCGTGCATACGCGAGGTCTTGAAGGCGCTCGCATACTCGGGAGTCCTCCAGGCCCACCCGGGCCAGGGCACATTTCTGTCGGAGGACGCCGACAGGATACTGAACGGAACCCGCGCCGGCGAGATCTTCTCCGATTCATCCTACACGGAGCTGATGGAGATACGCCGCCTTCTGGAGGGGCAGGCCGCCTACTGGGCGACCGAGCGCGCGGAGCCGGGCGACCTGGACCACCTTGAGTACATACTGCGCGGGGAGGAGCGGGGCGAGTCCCTGAACGAAGTCCACGACGCGTTTCACAACGCGATCATGGAGATCTCGGGCAACAGGCTGCTGGTAAGGCTGCTTGGATCCCTTCGCGCCGAGATAGTCGAGCAGCGCGAGTTCCACTACACCATCCTCCCCGACGACGACCGCCGGGAGCACTGGAGGGTGCTGGAGGCCATGCGGACCAGGAGCCCGCAGAAGGCCTGGGAGGCCATGATACGCCACGTGAACTACTTCTGGAAGAAGCAGTACGACGCGCCCCCGGCCCCCGCGACGTACGACGAATGACGAAGACGCGCATCGCCCCGGACAGAAAGGTCCGGGGCGATGCTCTTTCGTTCGCGGTCGCCTGCACACCACGTCGCTGCGCTCCTCGGCGTAAGCGATCGACGCGAACGGGAAAAACGCCCGTTCGGTCGCCTGCTTATCCCTCTACGTCGTCTACGCCTTTGCCCAGGAACTGGTTCACCAGCAGGTTCATCGCCACGCCGACGGTCACCGCTATAAACACGTTGTTGTTGACGTACATTTTCCAGAAGGGGCTGAGCGTCGCCGCCCACTTCGCGCCGGCGGTGCTGGCGTAGAATGGCAGCATGATCGCCATCCCGAGCGCCGTCCCCGCTACCAGGTTGTTCTTCAGGTTGCGCTTCTCGGAGACTATGACGTCGACGCCCGAGAACATTATCAAGCTCGCGCTGATGGCGAAGACCCCGCCTATTACCGCTCTGGGGATCGACGCCAGCATCACCGCGAGCTTCGGCGACAGTCCGTAGAAGAGGAACATCACCGCCGCCACCTGCGTGACGAAGCGGCTCGCTATCCCCGTGGCCGCGATAATGCCGATGTTCTGGGTGTAGCTGGTGACCGGCAGGGCGCCGAGGAAGCCGCTGGCTATGCAGCCGATGCCCTCCGCCGTGATGCCCCTGTTGATGTGCTTGACCCTGTAGCTCTCGCCCGAGACGGCGCAGGTTGCGGCGTAGTCGCCGAGCGACTCGAAGACGGAGCCGATGTAGCCGGTGAGGCCGCCGATGATCGCGGCCAACGAGAAGATCACCGCGTCCTGCGTCCCGTCGAAGCCCCTGAACGGGAATAGCTTGGGCATGGCGAACCAGGGGGCCTCGATAACCGCAGCCCAGTTGTACTCGCCTATCATGCTCGCCCCCGCCACTCCGACAAGCAGAGTGGCTACCAGGATGAAGCCTCTGGAGATTATGCCCTTGAAGCGGAACTTGAGCACAAGCGCGACCACGAAGGCCACTACGGCCATGGCAAGGTGAAGACTCCTCCCGCTCCCGAAGATCCATGTGAGGGATATCCTCGCCGCCACGAAGCCTATCGTCGCCACCACGGAGCCCGTGACACACGGGGGAATGAACTTGCGTATCCTCCCCAGCAGCCTCGACATGCCGAGCAGCGTCTCCAGCAGGCCGCCCACCAGCACCGAGCCCCACATGGCCGGGAAGCCGTACATCGCAGTCACCGGGCCCATCGCGGAGAGTACCGACGCCGACGGCCCCTGAACTATCGGGAGCCTGTTTCCGAATATCGTCTGGATCAGGGTTCCCACTCCCATGGCGAGGAAACACGTGCTAATCATGGTCGGCAAGATGGAGTCGGGAAGGCCGGCCAGCGTCACGAACATCCCCGCCCAGATGAAGGGCGTGAAGTCGACCAGCGTCACCTGAAACGCGTAGAACAGCGTCTCGAATATCGTCTTCGGCCTGTCCTCGATCCCCATTATAGGCTTGATGGAACTGGTTACCTCCTGCTCGAACACCAACTGTTCAGGATCGTAAGAAGACATGAACATCCCTCCTATTAGTTATTTGCTGTGCCTGCCTCGTCCTGGTCCTTCTCGCCCCATCCCCCCTTTTCGAGGTATTCCGCTATGTCGTACGCGCCTATGGCCGCGAGTCCCTCCTTCGTCTGTCGCCCTGTTCTCGCGTTCCATCCTCTCTCGGCGTAGTACTCGTCGAGCATTCTCTCAAAGCTCTCCCTCTCCATCACCGCGCCCTTGTAGGGGCCGAATGTCAGCGGTTCCTCCATGACCCTGTCGGGCAGCGCGTCGTCCTCCCGCCCGAAGCCCGCATGAACGGTGTTGAAGGCCTTCTCCGCCTCCACTATCCACCGGCCGGTCTCCCACACCCTCTCCTTCGTCAGGTCTGCGCGCCCGAGGGCCCGCAGGCCGCCGGCGAGCGGCGCGATATCCGCCAGCACCGGGTCGTACCACCCGGCGGTGAAGTAGCACAGGCCGACCGAGTCTATTATAGCCTTGTAGACCTCGTACCAGGCCACCAGCTTCGCCTTCCCCTCGTAGGAGCCGGGCGTACCCGCCTGATCGTTGCCGAAAAGCCACCGCCCGACCTGGGCGGGAATCTGGCGGTTCTCGGTCTGCGGCGACCCGTTCAGGTGACCGCCACCTCTGGCGCTCACGGCCATGCCGAACCCCCAGGCCTTGTGCGACCTCACCCCCTGCTCGTTCAGGCCGACCCCCTTAACGTGCATGGCGTACCTCTCGCTGCCGCGCCCCGTGACGCGGGAGGCCTCCCTTACGCCCTCTCCCAGCAGGCGTCCGAAGCCGGTGCGCTCCGCGATCCCCCGAATCAGGGAGAGGATGGCCTCCGAGTCGCCCCAGCGCAGTTCGAGACCGCCGGTATCATCGGGGCCGATTATTCCGCGCTCGTAGCACTCTATCGCCCAGCCGAGCGCCGCGGCGACGCCGTCCACGTCCAGTCCGGCGTCGTTGCACAGCCTGTGGGCCTCCAGCAGCGCAAGAGGGTCGTCCATGTCGAGGTTCGAGCCAAGCCCCCTCACCGAGTTGGCGTGCATTCCCTCCACCTCGACCGTCTCCCCGTCCCGCTCGTCCCCGTACAGGTGCAAGCACGCCAGAGGGCAGTTCCAGCAGGACGTCCGCGCCATCTCCATGGGACGGTACGCGCTCTCGTTCACCCGGGCCGATTTCTCGGCCTCCCAGAACTCCTCCTGCAGGTTCCGCACCGAGGTGGGCACCCTGCCGCTCCATCCGCCCACCCCGGCCATCCCGTGGGTGCCGCCCTCGCTGAGCGCGGCCGAGGCGGACGAGGACTTCAACACCCAAGAGTACCTGCGGCTCTCCTCAAGGAACGCCCTCCGGTCGCTAGCGACCACCGGCTCGCGGCCCGAGGCTGCGACAGCCTTCAGATTCTTCGATCCCATGATTGCGCCAGAGCCGCCCCAGGCCAGGGCGTGAGCCTCGCCTATCATCACGCAGGATATCGCGACCAGCCTCTCCCCTGCGATCCCTATGGAGGCGGTCTCCGCCCTCGGGTCGCCCGCGATGTCCTTAACCATTGCGGCGGTCCGGGAGACGGACTGCCCCCAGAGCCCGGAGGCGTCCCTGATCTCGACCGCGCCGTCCTTAAGAAGGATCCAGCACGGCGTCTCGGAGCGCCCCGTCACCACGAGCGCGTCGAACCCCGCCTGCCTCATCCTGGGACCCAGGTCGCCGCCTCCGTTGGACGTGGAGATCCCCCCGCTGAGCAGGTTCTTCGTGACCAGGGCGATCCTGGAGCTGCCCGGGAACGCCGTCCCGGTGAGGCTGCCCGCCGCGAAGACCAGTATATTCTCATCCGACAGCGGATCGGCCCCGGGGGGAAGCCTAAGCATAAGCTCTCGGACACCGAACCCGCGCCCCCCGAGGTAGCGGTAGAAGTCGCCCTCCTCGCTTGTCTCGACCATTCGTCTCGTCAGGTCGACCCTCGCCACTCTCCCCGGCCTTGAATCCATCAATCGCTCCACCCCCTTCGCTCGAACTTTCATGCCTGATTCGGTGCAGGCCGCGCCGGCACCATTGATAATGGCAATCATACCATCACGGCTTGTGGTTTGAGATTCCAACGAGACGCAGATAACAGTCCTATGCCCGAAATCTCTCTACTTGATCGGACGTCTCAGGCGAGATCGATCTCATTGCCGAGTCGAAACGACGTCCGTCAAATCCGGGAAGGTCAAAAAACACGATTGACATTGCAGATTATTGAAATCCCGTTGTCAGTAATTACGCTGTATAATGAAAAACAAATCGTCGATCGTGGAGGATCCTCCTATGCTGAAAAAGGCTCTAGTCGTAATAGACATTCAAAACGATATTACAAAGAATTACAAGAACATAATCGGGAATATCAACAAAGCCATCGATTGGGCTGTCGACAATGACATTCATGTTGTCTATATTCGCCATTATAATCTGTCGGATGGCACCAGGACTTTTAAACCCAATACTCGCGGGGCGGAACTAGTGCCGGATCTGAAAATCGTATCGGACAATGTCTTTACCAAGGTCAAGGGAAACGCATTAACAAGCGATGAATTCGCAAACTTTACCAGAAAAAATGGAATCGAAGAATTTTTCCTGACTGGAGCGGATGCTACTGCTTGCGTTAAATCAACCAGCTATAACTTGGCTAAGGCGGGTTATGCTGTTACCGTCTTGTCTGATTGCATTACCAGTTATGATACAAGACGAATTGACGAAATGCTGCGATATTATGAAGGTAAAGGCTGCAAAACCACTCGTTTAAACGACTTATTTAGTCAAGCACAGCAAAACACGATTGAGTCCCGATAACCTGCATTCCCGCCTACTCATAACGAGGTCGGCGGCGGCGCCAAACCCGAGATCCCTCCCCTCGGCGACGAGGGGAGAGGGCAGGCCGCCCCCGCCCCTACTTCAGCATCCCCACCAGCTTCCTGATCCAGCCGCTCTTCATCTTGCCCATCATCCAGTCCTCTGCGATCATCTTGTTTATCATGGAGATCGCCGGGAAGGCGTGCTGCATCATCATCACGTGGTGCATCCTCTTCTTGTACTGGATGGCCATCGTCCACTCGTGGATCAGCTCGCTGGCGGCCTCGCCGACTATGGTGGCGCCCCAGATCCTCCCCCTGGCGTCGGTGACCACCTTGATGAAGCCCTCGGGGCGGCCGTCCGCCACGGTGCGGCCGTAGGAGCGGAACTCTTTTTTCATGACCTGCACGTTCACGCCCTTCTCGCGGGCCTGTTTCTCCGTGAGGCCGACCTGAGCTATCTCCGGCTCGGTGAAGACGGCCCACGGCACGGCGTATCGCTCGCGCTTCAGCACGGGCATCGACACCGGTGACAGCGAGTGCATGAGGGCGAGCATCCCCTGGTGCATGGCGGCGTGCGAGAGCAGGGAGTGCCCGTTGCAGTCTCCGACGGCGTAGATGTGCGGTCTGTTGGTGCGCATGTAGGCGTCGACCGTTATGCCGCGCTTTGTGCGCTCTATTCCGGCGTTGTCCAGCTTGAGCTCCTCCAGCACAGGCTTTCTACCGGCGGCGACCAGTATGCGCGCGGACGTGATGTCCCCCTTGTCCGTGCGGGTGACTATCTGCGCGCCCTTCATCTCGACGCCGGTGATCTTTGCGCCGTTGTGGACTGTTATCCCCTCTTTTGAGAAGGCCTCCTCAAGCACGCGCGCGGCCTCATCGTCGGCAAGAGGGACCAGATGCGGGTCCATGTGGGCTATCGTAACCTTCGAGCCCAGGTGCGTGAAGGCCTGCGCCATTTCGGAACCTATCGCGCCGCCGCCTATGATGGCCAGGGACTCGGGTATCTTCTCTATCTCGAACATGTTCATGTTCGTAAGTATGTCGGGGACGTCGCTCAGGCCGGGAATCGGGGGGACGAACGGCTCCGTCCCGGTGGCGATGAAGATGTGCTTGGCGGTGTAGGTATCGCCATTCACCAGCACGGTGCGGTCGTCGACGAACTCCGCGCTTCCGGAGACAAGTGTTGCGCGATCGAAGGCAGCCTGGAACTTCTTGTCGTTTATCCTGTGAACCTTGTCGCGGACTACCTGCATCGGGTCGGAGGATGTAACGGCGAGCTCTGCGTCGATGCCGAACTTCTTCAGGTCGCGTGCGGAGTGAAGGGCCGAGCCCGCCTTCAGCAGCGCCTTGCTGGGGATGCACCCGCAGTTGAGGCACTCCCCGCCGACCTTGTGCTTCTCCACGGAAAGCACGTTCAGACCCATAGCCGCCCCCATCGCGGAGATGGCCATGCCCGCCGGACCCATTCCTATCACTATGATGTCAAACTTCTTCGCCATCCAGCACCCTCCCTTTTTCGTTCAGATGTGGATATTATACCCCCTATGTGTATTTAATAAAAGCGGTTTTGCAGGGCAAGCTCCACCGCATTCTACTCGTCAGGAGACGTGCTCGCGAAGCAGCCTGAGGAAGGCCTCGCCGTACTTATCCCGCTTCACAAGCCCCACTCCGTTGACCTTGAGCATTTCGTCGGATGTTCGGGGCTTCTTTCCGCACATGTCAAGAAGTGTTGCGTCGGAGAAGACCATGAACGCGGGCACTCCCTGGGAGGCCGCTATCTCCTTCCGCAGGGCGCGGAGCTTTTCGAAAAGGTTGGGGGCTGCTGCGGACATCTCCGGCACAGGCTCTTTAACAGGCACGGGCACCGGCATAGCCAGCGTCTCCCCCCGGAATAGGACTCCCTTCGCCTGCGGGGTGGTCCTCACCACGGGGAAGGTGTCGTCGCTTACGTCCAGAAGCCCCCGGGAGGCCAGAAAGTTTATCTTTCCCCGAAGCGACTCACGGCTCTCGTCCTTCATAATGCCGTAGGTGGAGAGCCCGTCCAGCCCCAGCTGCAGAACGCGCTTGCTCCGGCTGCCCCGCAGCGTGTCTATCAGCAGGGTTATTCCGTAGCGCTCTTTCATTCTGAGCACGC
>CAYWKH010000032.1:0-1521 GCA_964458805.1 uncultured Synergistaceae bacterium | reverse complement strand
CGCAGCGTGTCTATCAGCAGGGTTATTCCGTAGCGCTCTTTCATTCTGAGCACGCAGGACAGAATCTTCTGGGCGGGGATGGTAATATCCTCCATCCTGAACTCCCTCATGCAGTTGGAGCAGTTGCCGCACGAGTCCGGAGCGTCATCGCTGAAGTACCCCAGGATGGTCGAGCGCAGACAGTTCGTAGTGCGGCAGTACTCCACCATCTGGCGCAGACGCTTCCGGTCGGCCTCGCGAACCTTCTGAAGGGTTTCGAAGTCCAGCTCCTCGTTTTCACGGTCCTTCTCTATGAAAAACTGGTTGGTGATCACGTCCTGGGCTCCGAAAAAGAGCACGCACTCCGCAGGGGAGCCGTCCCGCCCTGCGCGGCCGGCCTCCTGGTAGTAGCTCTCCATGTTCTTCGGCATGTTGTAGTGGAGCACGTAGCCCACATTCGACTTGTCTATCCCCATGCCGAAGGCGTTGGTGGCGACTATTATCGGCGCACTGTCCGTCTGGAAGCGCTCCTGGTTTTCGCGCCGCTCCTCCTGCGACAGCCCGGCGTGGTAGCGCGTCGCCGGGTAGCCCGCCTTGAGGAGCTTTCCCCAGACCTCGTCCACTCCCCTCCTGGTCAGGCAGTAGATTATGCCGCTCTTCCCCCTGCGGCTGCCGAGGAACTCCATCAGCGAAGCCTCTTTGCTCTCCGGAGTCCGCACCTCGAAGTAAAGGTTTTTCCTGTCGAAACCGGTGGTGACCACACTAGGCTCCCGCAGGCCCAAAAGCCTGACAATGTCGTCTCGGACCTGCGGCGTGGCGGTGGCGGTGAAAGCTCCCAGCACGGGGCGGCGGGGGAGAGACCGGACGAAGTCGCCTATCTTCAGATAGCTCGGGCGGAAGTCCTGACCCCACTGGGAGACGCAGTGAGCCTCGTCCACGGCGACGAACGGTATCGACGCGCCACGGGCGAAATCCACGAAATCCTCCGTGTCCAGCCGCTCCGGGGCTACGTAGAGCAGCGGATACTTCCCCGCGGATGCGTTTTTAAGCACTGCCCTCATCTGCCGGTAGGTCAGCGCGCTGTTCAGATAGGCCGCCGCCACGCCGGACTGGCGAAGGGCGCCCACCTGGTCTTTCATAAGGGAGATCAGCGGCGATACAACCAGAGAGACGCCCTCGAAGATCAGGGAGGGGATCTGAAAGCAGAGCGACTTTCCCGCGCCGGTGGGCATTATCCCCACCGCGTCGCGCCCTTCAAGAAGGGAGTCGATTACCTCCTCCTGCCCGGTCCTGAAGGCGTCAAAGCCGAAATACTCCTTCAGCGCCGCCTCCTTGCCGCCCGTCAGCACCCCGCCGCTCCTGAAGGCAAGGCGGCCAGGGGCTCCCCGCCCCTTTCGCTCAACGCCTCCCCTCCTCAAGCAGCACAAGCACGCTCTTTGTCATCATAAGCTCCTCCCTCCAACAGAACGGACAGCGCCGTTAAAGCGTTTTCTTTACACATTATTCTAGCATGCGACTGGCAGGGAATAGGGGATTAAGCTC
>CAYWKH010000031.1:0-21464 GCA_964458805.1 uncultured Synergistaceae bacterium | reverse complement strand
GTGGTGCAGAAGCTGGCCGCCTCGATTAAGGAGGTCGAGGGGGCGAGGGTCGCCTTCTACCCGGGAAAGGAGCACCGCTTCGTCGTGGTCTTCTCGGGGGAGGGTTTGTCGGAGGATGTCTCGGATGCCGACCCCCAGCTGGAGGGGGTCCCCATGAGGCCGGCGCGCCCAACGGCGCCGGGCGGCGAGAGGATGGCCAAGGTGGCTAACGCCTTCATCGACAGGGTGGGGCTGATTTTGCAGGGCGAATCGCCGGCCAACGCCTGCCTGCTCAGGGGCTTCTCGTTCGCGCCCGATATCCCGCTGATGCCCGACCTCTACAGGATAAAACCCGTGGCGGTCGCCACCTACCCGATGTACAAGGGGCTGGCCAAGCTGGTCGGAATGAGCGTCGCCGATGCCGGCGAGACTCTTGAGCATCTGTTCGAGACCGTGGGCCGGATATACGACGAGTACGACTACTTCTATGTCCACGTGAAGTACACCGACAGCCGCGGCGAGGACGGAGACTTCGAAGGGAAGAAAAAGGTGGTGGAGACGGTTGACGCCCTG
This sequence comes from uncultured Synergistaceae bacterium, assembly GCA_964458805.1. Lineage (GTDB taxonomy): Bacteria > Synergistota > Synergistia > Synergistales > Aminobacteriaceae > JAAYLU01. Next base: position 20,912 of record CAYWKH010000031.1, on the reverse strand, counting down.
CTTCCCCGTCTGTTGAGTCTCTCCCCCGACGTACTGGTGATAACCGGGGATCACAGCACTCCCAGCCTTATGAGCGGGCACTCCTGGCATCCAGTGCCGTTCCTCCTGAAGAGCGAATACACGCGCAGGGGGGACTCCGCCTCGTTCGGCGAAAGCCAGTGCAGGGTCGGGGCCGGAGGGCGAATCGACGGCAGGAAGCTCATAGGTCTGATGCTTGCGCACGCGCGCAGGCTTGAAAAATTCGGCGCATGACGGCGCCTGGTCTAGAGGTGATCCAGTGGAGGAACAGCAGCTATATACCACAAGAGAGATAAGGAGCATGGCGAAGGACGGCAAGTTCAAGCTCCTCGCAGTCGTGATGAAGTCCTCCGTCAAGAAGGACAAAAACGGCAGGAATTACTGGGATCTGGGCGTCATGGACTCCGAGGGGACGATTGAAGGGAAAGCGTGGTCCAACGCCCAGTGGTGGGACAGGAGAGACGAGCCGCTGCAGGTGAAGGAGCCTGCGGAGCATGACGAACTCAAGGACCTGGTCGGGAAGACGGTTGGCCTGGTGGGACAGGTTACGGAGTTCAAGGGACAGCAGCAGTACAACTTCAACGCGGTGTCCCTGATGAACCAGGCCAGTTACCAGCCTCACCGCTACGTACAGCGATCGCCGGTGCCCGAGGAGACGCTCGAGAGGGAGTTCCTCGACCTCATGGGTCTCTGTCCGGAGCATCTGGGGGGGTTCCTCGACTTCGTGTTCTTCAGGAAGAACCTCTGGGAGAGCTTCAAGGACTGCCCGGCGGCCGTCTCGCACCACCACGCCTACGTAGGAGGACTGCTCGAGCATACCGTCGCGGTCGCCAGAATGGCGAAGAGCATAGTCGAGGCCGGCGCCGCCGCGGGGTACGAGGCGGACGTGTCGGTGACAGTGGCCGGCGCCCTGCTCCACGATCTTGGGAAGCTCGACGCCTACCGCCTGACACCCGTACCGGTCATGACGGTAGCGGGCACCTTTCACGACCACATCGCGATCGGCTACGGCAGGTTCGAGTCGATGGCTCGCGAGTACGGGCTCGACGAGAGGCTCTTTTTGGCCCTGGGGCATATAATAGTCAGCCACCACGGTTGCAGGGAGTACGGCTCGCCGGTGCTGCCCGCAACACCGGAGGCCATGGCGGTGAGCGCCGCGGACGAGATGGACTTCAGGCTCTTCTGCTGGAAGAATTCAGTCGAGCAGATGGAGGAGGGGCGGGAGATCTCGGACTTCAACCACTCGGCTCAGAGGCGTTTTTGGAGGCAGGAGAGCGTGAATGGCGTATAAGCTGGTCGTCTCCCAATCCGACCACGGTCGCCGCCTCGACAAGACGATACGTTCCATATGGCCTGGCCTGCCGCTGAGCGTGGTGATGAAGGGCATCAGGACCGGGACGGTTCGCCTGGACGGCAGGAAGAGCGCATGCGACGTCAGGGTGTCGGCGGGGCAGGAGCTCTACGTGCCGTGGGAGGCGCCCGAGGAGAAAGCGGGTTCTTTCCTGTTTCGGCGCACCCTCCCCGTGCTGTATCGCGACGATTGGCTGGTGGTCGTGAACAAGCCGGAGAACTTGCTTGTGCAGCCCGATCGCAAGGATCAGGACAACGTGATCGACAGGGTCAAGTACATGCTCAGCCTCGAAGGCGCGGAGGAGAGGGCGTACGCGGTTCACCGGCTCGACAGGAACACGACCGGGGTGCTGCTGATGGCCCTGTCCGGGATCTCCCTGAGGATACTGCAGGACGCCTTCCGCTCCAGGGAGATACAAAAGACATACTTGGCAGTAGTGGTCGGAAAACCCATGAAAAGAGGGGAGATCACAGCCCACCTGTTGAAGGATCCAGGGTCCAATACTGTGAGAGTAGACGCGGCAGGAAAGGAGGCGAGGACCCTGTACAGGCTGCTCGCTGCAGGCGGCGGGCTTTCACTGGTCGAGCTGGACCTGGTTACCGGCCGCTCCCACCAGGCGCGTGTGCACATGGCTCACGCGGGACACCCGATCCTGGGCGACGTCCGTTACGGCAACGGGGAGATCAACGAAAGGTGGAGGGGAAGGGGAGTCCGTCGGCCCCTGCTTCACAGCCACCGCGTCGCCTTCGGAGCGCTGGAGGGAGAGCTGGAGGCGCTCTCCGGAACGGCCGTCTTCGCGCCGGCGCCGGAGGACATGAGACGTCTCATCGAACTCGCGCGCCTGGGTTTCGAGGGACAGGAGAGTCTGTTGGACATGCATGGACTAAGGAATCTCTGAATGTCCAAAAAAGCATGAACGGGAGGGACGAGGCACCATGAGAGAATTGAGGATAAACGCCGAGGACAAGGTCATGAACAGGCTTCGTAAGGCTAGGGAGTCAAGTGCGGTCCAGAGGACTGTCGGAATCGGCTGAAACGCTAAAAAGAGCGTCCGAATAGAGGACGGCCCGCCTCCGGCGGAGGCGGAGTATGTAAGAATCGACCAGGACGGGGTTGTGTTGTGGGTCCCGTCGTTCCTTGAATTCAAGGACGGGGAGGTTCGGGTGGCGCACAGGGGGCCTCCCTGGGCATCCTATCTCGTGATCGAAGGGACTGAGGCTGGCGACAAGGGCGAGTGTTGCGACCGTTGAGATGATGCTAAAGGCGGTCGGGCCTGGAAAATCCTTGCGGGGAGGAATGAAAACGGAATGTTCGTTTTAGGCCGATGAATTTTCATTTCACGCTTGTTCTTTGTAAAAACAGTGCTATGATAGTTACAAAGGTCTCAAACGGCCAAGGCCGTAATTATACAGGAGGTGTGTTTCATGTCAGCTGAAAAGCGTACTTCCTCTAACGTCCTTCTCGACACCGCACTGAAAAATTTCTACGCCGCCGCTGAGGAGATGGGGTTGAGCGACGACCTCGTCGACATTCTCAGCCACTCCGAGCGCAGGACCGCCGTCTCCATCCCGGTGGAGATGGACGATGGTTCCGTAAAGGTATTCAACGGCTATCGCGTTCTCCACTCGTCCGCGATAGGCCCCGGCAAGGGTGGCGTTCGCTTCCACCAGGACGTCTGCCTCGACGAGTGCGAGGCGCTTGCCATGATGATGACATGGAAGTGCTCGCTCGCCGGGATTCCCTACGGTGGCGGCAAGGGCGGAGTTGACTGCGATCCCCTGAAGCTCTCGAAGAAGGAGAAGGAGCGGGTGGCCCGCACGTGGGCGGCGCGCATGGCGCCGGTCATCGGATCCTGGACCGACGTGCCCGCGCCAGACGTCGGAACCAGCGGACCGGAGATGATGTGGTTCATCGACACGCTCAGCAAGATGAACAACAAGCTCGACCCCGCCGTGTTCACCGGCAAGCCGGTCGGCATGTGGGGGTCCAAGGGGCGCACCGCGGCCACCGGGTACGGAGTCGCCACCTGCGCCCTCGAGCTCCTCAAGAACCTGAACCTCGATCCCTCCACTATAAGGGTCTCGATCCAGGGATTCGGCAACGTCGGCACCTACGCGGCCCTGACCATGGTCAACGCTGGAGCGAAAGTCGTTGCGATCAGCGATATCACCGGGACCTACTACTCCGCGAAGGGCCTCGACATCAAGAAGGCGATGGAGCACGTGCAGAACCATCCCAAGAAGCTGCTCGAGGGCTTCACCTGCGACGGCTGCCAGAAGCTCGACCTTCCGGAGGCCATCTACGTCGACTGCGACATCTTCATGCCGTGTGCTCTCGAGGGCGTGATAAACGGAGGGAACGCCGACAAGGTCAAGGCGAAGTACATAGTCGAGGCCGCAAACGGCCCCATCACCCCCGAGGGAGACGCGATCCTCGACAAGAAGGGATTGCTAGTAGTCCCCGACTTCCTGGCCAACTCGGGTGGAGTCATCGGGTCCTATTTCGAGTGGTGCCAGAACCTCAGCGGCTTCTTCTGGTCGGAGGAGGAGTACAACGAGCGCCTCATCAGGATAATGAAGGACAACTTCCAGCTTGTCTGGGCCTATGCCAAGGACAAGAATATAAAGATGCGACGCGCTGCCTTCATGGCCGCCATTCAGAGGGTCGCGGACGCGGTCCGCATGAGAGGCGTGTTCCTGTAGGGCCGGGTTTTTCCCCGGTTGTTGCATTGAGAGTATAAAAAAGAGGCCCTTAAGGGCCTCTTTTTTATACATGCTCTCGCTCGGAGGTTGCATCCTGCGGGTCAGGGTTTTATCCGGTAGATCGTCCTGGGCCACGGAATAGCCTCGCGTATGTGCTGCAGGCCTCCGATCCAGGCCACCACACGCTCGATTCCCATGCCGAACCCGCTGTGGACGAATGTACCGTATTTCCTGAGGTCGAGGTACCAGTCGTAGGCCTCCTCCGGAAGGCCTTCCTCTCTTATCCTCGCCACGAGACGGTCGTAGTCGTCCTCGCGCTGGGACCCGCCTATGATCTCCCCGTACCCCTCCGGAGCCAGCAGGTCGTCGCACAGGACCAGGTCCGGGTTGGTCGGGTGTTCCTTCATGTAGAAGGCCTTGACCGCCTTCGGGTAGCACTCGATGAACAGCGGTCTGTCGAACTGCTGGGTCAGGATCGTCTCATCCTCGTTTCCGAGGTCGTCGCCGTAAGGAGTGTTGCTGCCAAGGCCGTGAAGCATCTCCATGGCCTCGTCGTACTGAAGGTGATGGAATGGAGGCTTGATGTTCTCAAGCTTGGAGATGTCACGCTCCAGCACTGTCAGTTCGGGCCGGCAGTGTTTCAGGGCCTCGGCCACTATGTGGCAGATAAGTCCCTCTTGCAGGTCCATGTTGTCCTCGTGGTCGTAGAAGGCCACCTCCGGCTCCAGCATCCAGAACTCCGTGAGATGTCTGCGGGTCTTTGATTTCTCGGCCCTGAAGGTCGGCCCGAAGCAGTAGACCTTGCCGAAGGCTGCTGCTGCTGCCTCGGCGTAAAGCTGTCCCGTCTGCGCCAGGTAGGCCTTCGAGTCGAAATAGTCTATCTCGAACAGCCCGGAGGCCCCCTCCCCGGCCGATCCGCTGATTATCGGGCTGTCAATCAGGATGAAGCCGTTATTTTGGAGGTACTCGCGGGCCGAGCGGATGATGCGGTCCCTGAGGCGCATCACCGCCTGCTGACGGCTGCTGCGAAGCCACAGGTGACGGTGGTCGAGGAGGAAGTCTATGCCGTGATCCTTCTTGCCAAGCGGGTACTCGTCCTCGGGGTTTTGAAAGATTCGAAGGCACGATACGGAGAGTTCCACTCCGGACGGCGCGCGTTCGTCGCTTCTCACCACGCCCGTTACTTCTATGGAGGCCTCAAGGCGGAGGTTTTTTGTCTCGTTGAACAGGTCCTCGGGGACCTCGTTTTTCACCATTACGCCCTGTACAGTGCCCGTCCCGTCGCGGAGCTGCAGAAAGTGAATCTTGCCGGAGCTCCTCAAGTTATAAAGCCAGCCGCATAGGGTTACCTTTTCGCCGGTATGGGCAGGAAGATCCCTGATTGCAATCCACGGTGTTGTCATGAATAATCGACCTCCAAGAGTCTGAGGGGATAGAAAACCTATTTTCGCCACCACAGTATATGATACACTATGGCATAAAAAATGGGAGGGTGAAGGGTGAATATTCCTCGCCTGGTGTTTGCTGAAGAGAGAAGGGCGAAAAAGACCTCGGCCGGGATCCTTTTAGCGTCCGTCCTGAAAGGGCTCGGACGTCCGGTCAGGCTGTTCAGCGCAGGTTATGACGAGCAGTTCGTCCGCTACGCGGAGCTGGTAACCGGACAGGAGATCACCATCCTCAATCCCTTCACCTGCGGAAGCAGCCGCAACATGAAGCTGCTTTTTCAACAGGCATCGTCTCCCGACGCCCTGAATATCGTGTTCGGGTCGCTGGGGGAGCGCCAGGAGATCGACTCCTTCACCGTCAACCCGTTGACGGGCGAGGTGGCGCGCATCCTCGACTGCCCTGTGGTTCTGTCGGTGTATGCGGACTCTTCGACCGCTATCACGTCGAAAATTCTTGAGAGCATCACTCTGCAGATGTCCGCGCAGGGGGCGCAGCCGTCCGCGGTTCTCTTCTCATCCGTGTTCAACCCCAGGGAGTACCAGCTCCTGGAGATAGAGTCAGGGCGAAAGACAGCAATGCTCTACCTTGGCTACATCCCGAAGACGATGGAAAAGGACGAATCATCGTTGCTCGAGCTCTGCCTGCCGGATATGGCGCAGCGCGCTGTATTTCCGATCAAGGCCGCCACAGCCCAGATCACGGGAATGCTTAACCAGGTCGAGTGGGACGTCCTGTGGGGGCTGGCGAAGAAGAGCCCCGAATGGAGCGTCATCTCCGACTCGATGAAGGGGAAGGGCGGCGGAGTCAAGGTGGGGATACTGTCAAACCCCGCATTTGAACTGGGGGGCAACAATGCGGAACTCCTGTTCAGGTACCTTGGATGCTCCGTCAGGACTGTCTCCCTGGACGGCGCTGCGCCCGACCCGAAGCTGGACGCCCTTTACGTTCCGCATGCACCGGGGTTTCTTTGCGCGGAACGCCTTCTAGGAAAATCGGGCATAAGGGATTGGTTCCTCTCATTCTTTTCGCGCAAGCCGGTTTTGGTCGGCGGAGGAGTCGCTCCCCTGCTTGGCGAGTCCTTCTCGTTGCCCAACAATAAGCGGTACGAGGGTTTGAAACTCTTCCCCTTCCAGGGGTTGTTCAGAATCCCCTCGTCCGACGACTCGCGCCTCGTCGAGGCTGTCTCCTCGTTCGGCGAGGACATAATGCTCAACAGGGGGGAGAAAATCCGGGGTTATATCCCCGGATACCTGTCCATACAAGACCCCGGTAACACGGCGAGCGCGTCCTGGAGCGTGGTCAATCCATCCAAGAGCGCGGATATCGGGCTATCAGGGTGGTGCAAAGGCCCGTCCATCGTTACTGAGATCTGTCTCGAACTGTGGAGCAACATGGAGGGTGTGCACCGGTGGCTGATGATGCGGAAGGCGTGAGTCCCCGCGCTCGGAATATATGCCGGCCGACCGCGGTGTAGGCGCGGCCGCGAAGGGCGGGTTTTGCCGTGCTGTTGGAAATTCCTTTGAACTACTCGTCTGGAGTCCTGTATCTACAGCTTTCCGAGCACCTGGAGAAGATGATAGTGGCGGGCAGCATCTCCTCGGGGGAGAGGCTACCCGGGGCGAGAGAATTGGCCCGGATGCTTCGCGTCAGCAGGAGCACGGTAGCGTCGGCCTACGCCCTGCTTGCCGAGAAGGGGCTGGTGGTCCAATCCGAAAGAAAGGGAACATACGTCTCGTCCGCCGACACGGTAGAAGAGCCGAAGTACGGCAATGACGACTGCCTGGTGCGGTTTGACTCCGAGTCTCCCACGGCAGACCTCCTCCCCGCACTTGAGTTCTCGGAGATCACCAAAAACTTGCAACCCGCGTTTTTCGATAACGCGATGGAGGGCAGCCCACCTGAGGGGCAACCGGCACTGAGACGTCATCTGCTACAGCACTCCGCGCTCAGGGGAATACCGGCGCATGCCGCCGAGCTGGTCGTCACCTCCGGGGGCAAAGACGCGCTCTCCACGGCGCTCCGCTCCTTCAGGGAGCTGAACGCGAGGCGGCTCTGGGCGGAGGAACTGTCCTACGGAGGTATCGCGGGCATCGCAAGAAACGAAAGCTTGGTCCTGCGCACACTCCCCCTCATAGATGAATGCAGTCTTTCGCGGTTGGAGGGGCTCACCCCCTCCGATGTCCTCTACCTAGTGCCCAGCTTCCACAATCCTACCGGCCGGACCATGCCCCATGGGCTCAGAGAGAAAATCCTGTCTATGCGCGGGAGGCTGGGGTTTCACATACTGGAGGACGACAGCTATGGAGAGCTGCGTTACGGGGAACAGCCGATCCCGGCCTTGAAGTCCATGGACGACGGTGCCGGTGTGGTTTACATAGGCTCCTTCAGCCAGGCGCTCTTCCCTGGCATGAGGCTTGGATACGCCCTTCTGCCCTCGCCTTTCAGGGAGGCGTATCTCAGGGTAAGCTCGCTACGGCAGGGGCATGTCTCCTCCCTTGTACAGGCGATCGTCACCAGGTTCCTGGAGGAGGGGAGGCTGTCCGTCGCGGTCGAAAAGGCCAGGAGAGTCCTCTCGGGCCGTATGGAGGCGCTGTACAGGTCGTTGCGGAGGTGCTTCCCTGCGGCTCTCGCCGGCAGGCCCGAGGGCGGGGCGTACCTGTGGTTTCCCACCGGGAGGACTGACGGAGAGGATGCTGCTGCACTTGCGAAGGCATACGGAGTATGCGTCTCGCCGGGAGTCGAGTTCGCGCTCGGCAGGAAGAGGCCGCGCGCGGTGCGCTTCTCAATCATCTCCGTCCCTGAATCGATGATGCCGGAGGCGGTTGCTCGCCTGCAAAAGGCCTGGCGCGGACTCGCCTACTGAGCCGGATGTCCGATTACCTTCGGAAATAGAGAGATCAGTCCCTTCCTGTCTCCGCTCGGCGGGCTTCATCCGATACGACCAACAACCACCGCCGCCAAAGCAGGAGGGCCGCCACGGCAAGCATACAGCCCGTCAGCAGGCCTAGCACGATATAGTCAAGTCGCCCTCTGCCGAGCAGAAATCCCCCCATCCCCGCCAGGGCGTAGCCGAAACCGTACACGGAGCCCATGGATAAAAAAAGCACAAAAAGACGCATGCACATCGCCTCCCGCTTGACGATGCCGAACGTAAAAGATGCCCGGGCGATCCGAATCGGATTACAGCCCGGACCGGGGTTGAAAATCGTACGCCGACATCTTGAGATTTTGTGTCTGGTATGATAAGGTACACCAAGATATATAATACAGACTGTTATACAACGTTTTTTAACCCAAAACCTGTAGTAGGATGCACAGGTGGAGAACTACGTCCGCGAGCCAGCTTAAGTATACACGAGCCGGCCGCGAATTCCGCGGAGTTAGCCTGTTGAAATGAGCCAGTTCTTCCCCTTGCATGCCGAAGAGCTTAGGAGGTCCTCTTAATTATGAGAGAGCGAAAGCTGTACACGACTTCAGCCGACTACGCGTACCAAGAGCTGCGACAAAGAATTAGAAAAAAGGACTTGAAGCCGGGGGAGCGACTGCCGGAGGTGCGCATATCGGTCGAGATCGGCGTGAGCAGGACTCCGGTGAGGGAGGCCCTTCGACGTCTCTCCAGCGAAGGACTGGTTACGATAATCCCGAATCGCGGCGCTACGCTCGCGAAACCCACCCTGCGGGAGATAGAGGACACGTTTCTTGTAAGAGAACGGCTCGAGTGCCTGGCGGCGCGCTATGCTGCGGAAAGAATCGGAGAGAGGCACCTTCGCCGAATCGAGGAGGCTCTCGTGGAAGAGGGAAAGGCCATAGAGGAACGAGACCTGGACAAGTACCTCGAGGCGAACGAAACGTTTCACAAGGCAGTCGCCGATGCCAGTGGAAACGAAGTTCTCGCGGACTACGTGGGGAAGATCATTGCCAGGACAAACTCCTACGTGGTATTCTCGGATCCCTTCTATCACCCGGGCGACTCGCCGAACACGGACGATCACAGGAATATCCTGGAGGCGCTCAGGTCGCACGACAAGAAGAAGTGCGTCTCCCTGGTGAAGGCGCATCTACAGAGGACGGTGGCCGGACTGGATAAAATGGATTCGGGGGCGTAGCCGGGCAAAGGAAGAAAGACAGCGCATCAAGCCGCCATTATTCTCGCCGAAGTTGTGATGATGCTGGATAGGACGGTAATTTATACTGCGCTGGCGTCGCCTGTCGTCGCCTCGCATCTATTCAGGAGGTTTACAGTTCATGACCGCAAGGATACCAACCCTGGACCTGGTCAAAAATTATTCGGAAGTCAAGGACGAGATGCTGGAGGCGATCCACTCAGTCCTTGAGAGCCAGAGTTTCATAATGGGGCCGGAGGTGCGCCTGTTCGAGGAGGAGTGCGAGAGCTACCTCGAAAGGGTGAGTGCCGTGGGGTGCGCATCCGGCACGGATGCACTCCTCCTGGCGCTGATGGCACTCGACGTAGGCGAGGGGGACGAGGTGATCACGACCCCGTACAGTTTCTTCGCCACGGCAAGCAGTATCGTCCGCCTTGGGGCAGTCCCGGTCTTCGTGGACGTAGATCCAAAAACCTACAACATTGACCTGGAAAAAGCAGTCTCAGCGATAACTCCACGGACAAAGGCCTTTATCCCGGTGCATCTTTTCGGCCAGATGGCGCCACTCGAGGAGTGCATTGCCGAGTTCGAAAGGCGTGGTGTCACGATAGTCGAGGATGCAGCGCAGGCCTTCGGCGCCACCAGGATTGCCGACGGGAGGGTCATGCGCGCCGGGGCGATGGGGCGCATAGGCTGCTTCTCGTTTTTCCCGACGAAAAACCTTGGCGCGTACGGCGACGGCGGGATGATCGTCACTACGGACGAGAAGATCGCCGGACGTCTTCGAAGGCTGCGGGTGCACGGAGCCGACAGCACATATTTTCACGACGAGGTTGGCTTGAACAGCCGCCTTGACACGCTTCAGGCGGCGGTGCTCAGGGTAAAGCTCCGTCACCTGGAGGAATGGAACGAGCAGCGCAGGGTCGTGGCGGGAAGGTATTATGCGCTGTTCGCGGAGAACGGCCTGATGGACGAGGTTGCGACACCCTTTGAGCTGCAGGGGAACCGACATATCTATCACCAGTACGTGGTAAGGGTAAAAAACCGGGACGAGCTGCAAAAGCATCTCGACCGGGAGGGCATCACCAGCAGGGTGTACTATCCCCTCTCGCTTCACCTGCAGAGGTGTTTCTCCTTCCTCCAAAAAAAGCCGGGAGATTTTCCCGAGTCGGAGCTCCTCAGCAGGGAGACCCTGGCCCTCCCGGTGTTTCCGGAGCTTGCCATGGAGGAGCAGACCCGCGTCGTAGGCACCATAAAAGAGTTCTACATGAAACAGTCCTGATCAATAGTGATCTACCGTAGCTAACCGTGTAAAATACCGATGGAGGAACGCGGTGCACGGTGTAATCTTCTATTTGTGATTAGGACAAGCTATTCGGGAGGTGGGTGCATGTTCCCTTTTTTTTTCGACTCAACGATGCTACTGTTGTTGCCCGCTCTGGTACTGGCCATATGGGCACAGACCAGGGTTAAGACGGTCTACGCCAGGTACGCCAATGTGTCTTCAAGGAGGGGCGTGACTGCCTCTGTCGTCGCCAGGGCGTTGCTGGACCGTTTCGGGCTTTCCAACGTGACGATACGCATGGTAAGGGGCAACCTTACCGATCACTATGACCCGCGGGATAAGAGCCTGAGCCTGTCCAGCTCTGTTCACGACAGCTCCAGCATCGCCGCGATCGGGGTCGCCGCCCACGAGGTGGGTCACGCGCTTCAGGACGGGGCGGGCTACTCTCCGCTCAAGATACGAAATTCGATTGTGCCGGTGGTTGGGATAGGCTCCTCCTTGGCCTTCCCGCTCTTTTTCATAGGCCTGCTGCTTCGCGGCCAGACCCTGATGGATCTCGGGATCTTCATGTTCCTCGGCGTGATCCTGTTTCATCTGATCACCCTGCCTGTCGAGTTCGACGCCAGCAACCGCGCTATTCGCCTGCTGGCCGACACCGGGTTGTTGTCCTCCGATGAAATCTCTGGTGCCGGAGCGGTGTTGCGTGCCGCGGCCTGGACCTATATCGCGGCGACGGTGATGGCCTTTGCCCAGCTGATAAGGCTCCTGGCCCTGAGAGGGATGTACGGCAGCAGGAACTGAGCGCATCCAGGCATCCGAGCAAGCCGCCGGGCGTGATCCAGGAAAGATGGAGCGGCTTCCCCGGTCGCTCCATTTTTACTTCGTTGGGGAGAAAGGGGCTAAACCATGCATCTTCTCTTGCTGTTGATATTCTTCTTTCTCTTTCCCTGGGTTTTTCTGCTGTTGGTCCTCGTACTCTACGTGTTGATACCTCTCGGCTTCTCGGTCCAGTCTTTTATATGGATCGTAGCGGACCCGTCGGCCCTTTTCAGCGCCGTTACGGATGGGCAAGCGAGAAGAAATCACGCTATAATGCACGGCACGATACAGACCCTGGAGAGGGAGTATGGAGCCTTGAACATCGAGGGGATGCCGACGAGGGACGGCTTCTCCCTTAGGGGGTTCGTCGACCCCGAGCCCGTATTGTACGCCTCAAGGGAGGCCCTTTCCCTCTTCCTCAAGGGAGAACGGCCCTTCGCTTTTCACGCAAGGTGCGGAATAAGCGTTCTTTTAGCGGATTTGCTCCTGGCCTTCCTGCTATATCCGGCCCTGCGCCTCATGGGGATCGGAGGTCTGCTCGCGGTTGTAATCACGCTAGTCTCGGTCTACCTCGCCGGGTCCCGGCTCGGCCAGTTGGTACAGAGCCTGGGCCTTGTTTCCGACGATCTGGCCGGAATGGAGATAGTGGGCGTGGAGGTAGACGGGGGCCGAATGACCTTCGGCGGCTTGTCCTTATTCGCCCCTGCTGGAGTATTTGTCCGGACTAGGAAGGCCGGCGCTCCAAGAGTCGCGGAGGTGATCTCCCCATGAGGGGGATAGAAGCGGCCCTCCTGGTCTTAAGCCAGGTTCGCGAGGGAAGATTCGCCTCGGAGGTAATCAGGGGCACGGCCGACTCGATGAAGGCTAGCGATCTTACACTGGCATCGACGCTCGTGTACGCGACGCTTCGCAGATTGTCGCTATGGAAGGAGATCTATTCGCGCCTTCTTAAGCCTCCCGCCGGAGGCCTGTCGAGGCTCGCGGAGGACGCTCTCTGCGTTGGAACCGCAGGAATGCTGGAGTTGCGAAATTTCGCCCCCAAAGTCCTCGTCAACGCCCTGGTGCAGGCACTCAAGGTGGGTGGAGACGAAAGAGGCGCCAGGCTGCTGAATGCCGTCCTTCGCAGGGTATCGGAGGAGGGCGCGGGACTGCTGGCGGCGATAGGATCGTCCGGAAACTGGAGGGACCAGGCGCTTTACGCAGGTATCCCTGCCTGGGTTGCCACGATATGGAGGAACTCGTTTGGAGATGACGCAAGAGGACTCTTGAGGATGGCCAGGATACGCCCCTACTCCTCCTTCAGGGTGCTGCCGGAGGAGGAGATGGACTGGGTCATCGACCAGGCGAGGTCGAAAGGGCTCCGGTGCTGGCCCTCTCCGCTTGTATCGTCCGGCCTTCGGATGAGTTCCACCGTCTACCCTGGAAACTTTCCCGGGTATTCCGAAGGTCTTTCAACTCCCCAGACGGAGGGCTCGATGATGATCGGCGAGTTGATGAAAGATGTGTACAGGGGAGGCCCCATACTGGAGATGTGTTCTGGACGAGGCATAAAGACCGGGCACCTGATGGGTCTCTTCCCGGGCGTCGAGCTGGAGTGCATGGAGATGTCCCCGAGGCGCATCTCCTCGGCTCAGAGGGAGCTGAGGAGGTTGAGGCACGGCGACCTTCCTGACTTTTCCCAGGGGGATGCGCTACAATTATCCCCGAGAAGGGTCCCCGGATTGATATCGCTCGACGCGCCCTGCTCCGGAAGCGGCACCTGGAGCCGTCATCCCGAGGGTAAATGGCGGTTGACCGCCGAGAAAATAGAATCTCTGGCCTCGCTCCAGAAGAGCCTGCTAAAAAGGGCGGTCTCGCTCGTCGAGCCGGGCGGTGTGGTTGTCTACTCTACCTGCAGCCTGATGAAGGCCGAAAACGAGGGAGTGGTCGCCGGAGTCCTGTCCGAGGACCCGTCTCTGGTGGAGAAGCCATTTGCTCTTACGTCCAAGCACATGCGGAAGGGGCGCCCCTGGGGGGTTTATATCTGGCCGGAACTGCCGTGGCTTGACGGTTTTTATGCAGCCGCGATACTAAAGAGATCGGGAGGGAAGGACAGTTGATAGGTAAACTTTTACGCTGGGCCGTCGTCCTTGCGTTGCTGGTCATCCTGATATCGGGGAGCGTAGCCTTTTACACGGTCTTCTTTGGAGGGAAGGATCTAGTGGTCCCGCCGTTGCGCGAGATGTCCGTGCTGGATGCCGTTGAGAGCGCGGAGCGCATGGGGTTCGAGGTGAAGATCGAACAGGTGGATTCCTCCGTTCCGGCCGGCACCGTGCTTGCCCAGTGGCCGGACCCTGGCGCCAAGGTTCGCCGCGACAAGACGGTCATCCTCAAGGTGAGCAAGGGGGGCAACAGGAGGGCGCTGTCCGACCTCCGCGGAATGGAGCAGAAACAGGCGGCGCGCGCGATCGAAGAGCAGGGGTTCGTGGTGGGCGAGGTGCTTCGCATACACGACGATGCGCGCCCGGCAGGATCGGTCGTCGCGCAAAACCCAGCCTCTCCGGCAATGGTGGAGGGTGACAGAAAGATCGACCTGCTCGTCAGCATGGGGCCGGTGCCCAGGGACGGAAAAATTCCGGTTCCCGACATCGCCCAGAGGGACGAGGGCACTGCAAGGGAGCTGCTTCAACAGGCAGGCCTGCGCGTCGGCGGGGTGGAGTACGTCAATACCCAGCAGACGCCTAGCGGTATGGTCATGGGTACAAAGCCAAAGGCCGGGGCAATGGTCAGGCAGGGGGATCCAATCGTGATCCAGGTCGCGGCGGCGAAGAGAAAGGAGCCCGATCCAGCTCCGGAATCCCGTCCAGTCCAGCCGGTTACGCCTGACGCAACGTCCGCCGTCATCGTTGAACAGCCCCAGAACCCGGTAAGTCAGATAGGCCCGGCTGGTCCGGTAAGGCCCATGACTCCCGAGCAACAGGAGCTGGCCGGCGCTATTGGATTGCCTCCAGGGGACTCGCCAATATCTGCGCCGACGCCTGTTGCCGGGCCCCCGGTTAAGCAGGAGCCCCCGGCGCCCAGGCCGGGCCCGTCAACCGGTACCGCAAGGATACGCTACCAGGTGCCGCCCCTGACCAAGCCTCTTCCCTTGAAGATAGAGATGGTCGACGGGACCGGGACGAAGGCCCTGCTTGCCCGCGACGTAAAGGGGGGGGAGTTCATCTCGTTGGACTCGCCCTTCATGACCGAAGCGGTGGTGACGGTCTACCTGGGTGGCGAGTTCGTCTGGCAGGAGCGGTATAAATGAGGGGGAAAACCTTGCTGGCGCCCTCCCTTCTGTCCGCCGACCTCATGAACATGCAGTCGTCCATACTCTCCCTTGAAGGGGAACACGACTGGTTGCACGTAGATGTGATGGACGGTGGATTTGTGCCGAATATCACGTTTGGCCCGGGTTTCGTAGGGGCCCTTCGGGGGACCTTCCCGGACGAGGTGTTGGACGTCCACCTCATGATAGAGCAACCGTCGAGAATGGTAGATGCCTTTATCGCCGCCGGCTCGGATTACCTCACTGTTCATGCGGAGGCCGATCACCATGTTCACAGGACTCTGTCCAGGATTAGAGAAAACGGGAGGAAGGCGGGCGTATCCATAAACCCGGGGACATCGGAGGAAATCGTCAGGCCGTTGTTGCCCTTCGTCGACATGGTGCTGGTTATGTCGGTGAATCCGGGGTTTGGGGGACAGACATTTATTGGATCCATGATGGAAAAAGTGACGGCCTTGGCCAGGTGGAGGGAGGCCCTTGGACTGTCCTTTCTGATTGAGATAGACGGGGGAGTGGGCAACCAGAACGCGGCCATGGCGGCCCGTGGTGGATGCGATGTCCTGGTAATGGGGAGCGCGGTTTTTGATACCCCGGACCCGGCCTCAACCCTCCGGAAAATTAGAAATATCGTCGAGGAGGCGGACGAACGTGCCTGAAGAAAGAGAGAGCATGCTCAGGGAAGCGGGAAAGAAGATTCAAAGCAGAAGAGAGTCGGCGGGTTACACTCTCGAGGACGTTCACGAGGGTACGAAGATAAGGATAAATTTCCTGGAAGGCATTGAGCAGGGAGATTACTCCGGATTCCCGGGCACAGTGTACGTCAGGGGTTTCATACGGACTTACCTTCAATTTCTCGGCGCGGAGGAGCTGTGGAGCGAGTTCCTTCCGATGCTGTCGGAGGGCATGGAGAAAAAACGCCCCGAAGAGATGGTCGTCGGCTCGTGCACACCGCCTACGAAGGGCTTCAAGCCTGCGTCCAGGTTCTGGCTGTTCGTTTTTCTGTTCATGATCGTGATAGGGTCCGGTTGGTACGTATGGTACTCGTGGGATCAGAGCGGAATATCCTTCTTCTCGCCGAATGGCGAACAGGACCAACAGGCCCTGGTGAACCATGGGGACACCCCCTCGGACGGCCTTCGCCCGGGGGAAACGCCCGCTTTCGAGGAGAAGACCGCCGAGGGCGATCCCACCGGCGAGATATCCACCGGGGAAGAGAGCGCCGAACCGACCGGAGACGCTGCCGGGGCCGTCATAAAACCGGATCTGCCGACGGCAGCGGAGTTAATAGGCGTGACCGAGAGCCCGGCTACGGCAGTGGAGAAAAAGCCGGAGCCTAACACCCTGGTTATTACGGCCGATGGAGACTGTTGGGTAAGGGTCCGCGTGGAGGGGAAGACTGTTTTTGAGAGAACCATGCGCTCCGGCGACACGGCAGATTTTAAAGTGACAAAGCGACACAGTGTCACCTATGGACGCGGAAGCGCCGCCAGGGTCACCTGGAACGGCAAGGACATCGGGAAGCCCGGACGGGGCGTTGAAAGGGTCTTCTACGACCCGGACGGGACTACCGGCAAAGAAGAGTGAGAGTACATCTGATCAGCATGGGATGCGCCAAGAACTCCGTGGACAGCGAAAAACTCCTGGGAGTTCTTAGCGTGGTCGGCCTGGAGATAGCTCCGGACATCGCTTCAGCCGACATGGCGATCGTGAACACATGCGGCTTCATCCAGTCCGCCGTGGAGGAGAACGGCGACGTGATCCTCGACCTCGAACGGATGAAGGAGAAGGGCCTGTTGAAAGCGATCGGGGTAGTAGGATGCCTGGTGAACAGGTACGGGGAGGATCTAAAAAAGGAGCTCCCATCGGTGGATTTGTGGGCAAAGGCCGAGGAGTGGGGGGACGTGGCTGCCTTTTTCGACCAGGCTCCCGCCCCCAGGACAAGAGGCATGCTCCCCGAGACGAACCCCTGGTCGCGTTACTTAAAAATAGGGGAGGGGTGCGACTCCAGGTGTTCCTACTGCACTATTCCCAACATAAGGGGGAGGTCCCGCAGCGTCCCCATTCGCGTGCTCGTGAACGAGGCTGCCGACCTCGTGCAAGCCGGGGCGAGGGAGTTGTGTCTCGTGGGGCAGGATCTCACCTCGTACGGGGCGGACCTGGGTGGAGGGGCCTGCCTCCGCGCCCTTTTAACAGCTTTGGAAGGAGAGCTTCCACCCGACGTCTGGATACGTCTGCTGTACCTTCATCCGTCGCGGGTGAATGAGCCTCTGATCGACATGGTGGCTGAAAGCCCAAGCATACTCTCCTACCTGGATATTCCTATCCAGCACGTGGACGAGGACATACTCAGGAGGATGAACCGCCCTGACAGCGAGGGGAATATCCGCAGGATTTTCCGCTACGCGAGAAGCGTAGATCCCGGGTTTGCGCTGCGCACCACCTTGATCACTGGTTTCCCTGGAGAATCCGAGTCCCAATTCAACAGGGTATTGGCCTTCCTTGAAGAGGCGGAGATAGATCGCGTTGGCGTTTTCCCCTTCTCAGCAGAGGAGGGGACTCCCGCGGCCGAGATGCCCGACCAGCTTCACGAGGAAGTGAAGAACGACCGTTGTAGAAGGTTGCTGGCCCTGCAGGCCGAAATTTCAAAAGAGCGGCAGCTTGGGTTCATCGGAAAGAGGATGAAGGTGTTGGTCGAGGAGATCCAGCCCGGCGATGGCCTTGCATGGGGACGCTCGTACAGGGAGGCGCCCGAGGTGGACGGTTTGGTGGGAATCCATGGCGGAGAAATGATCGAAGAGGGTTCCTTCGTGGAGGTATTGGTGACGGATGCTGATGAATATGATCTATTCGCGGAAATACCAGGGAGTTAAGGACCTTGAGTGGGGGGTCAGCACGCTGTGCGGACTGGGCTTTTTTACATCCATGCCGGGCACCCTGGGATCGGTCGCGGCATTTCTCGTCTACCTGGTATACCCGATCCCGCACTACATGATACTGGCGGTGGCCCTGTTCGGAGTCTATACTTCGGACGTGTACTCAAAAAGAACAGGTGTGCAAGATCCGCCCGAGGTCATCATCGACGAGGTCGCCGGAGTATGGATTTCCATGTATGGTTTGGCTCCCCATCTTTTTCTACCCGCTCTCGTGCTCTTCAGAATAATCGACATTATCAAGCCCTTCCCTGTCAACGCCGCCGAGAAGCTGCCCGGTGGATGGGGAATAATGGCAGATGATTGCCTTGGCGGCTTGTTCGTAAATATCTTCCTGCTCCTGGCGGATGCTTTCTTCAGGCTTTGACTATGCTCGGCTTTAGGAGGGAAAGCGCGTGAGAAAGGCGATACTGATCGCCCTGGGCGACGAGCTGTTGAGCGGGGTGAGGGCCGAGGGAAACTGCCGCAGGCTAGCCAAGCGACTCACCATGGCGGGCTGGAAGGTGACCAGGATCGAGATACTTCCGGACGGCACGAACGCGCTCGAGGAGGCGCTTTCCGGCAGTATCGGCAGAACAGACCTCGTGGTCGTCTCGGGAGGGCTGGGCCCAACGCACGATGACTGCACCAGGCAGGCCCTTGCAAGGTTCCTTGGGGTTTCGCTTAGAGCGGAGACGGAGGCTTACGAAAGAATACTAGCCAGGTATCCAGCCGAGATGATGGAAAATCTCAAAAGATGCCTTGATACACAGGGTTCCGTGCCCGTCGGTACGAGGCCGGTCCACAACCCTGTTGGATCGGCCCTTGGAATCTTCTTTGACAGGGATGGTACCAAGGTATATTGCTTCCCGGGGGTGCCGGCCGAGTTCGACGCGATGGTGGAACGGGAGTTGAGGTCGGAGTTGACCGCTGACGAGCGATCCATGATCTCTGTAGTAGTGGCGGGATGGGCTGAGGGCGTCCTGAAGGACCGGATAAAGGAGTTGACGGAAGACCCGTCGCTCCATACTTCGATACTCCCCTCCGCAGGCACGGTAGAGCTGGTGTTCAGGGGTGAGCGCGGCAGAATCCGGGAGGCAGCGGCAAGAGTGCGAGCCCTGTTTCCCGGTGATTGCCTGACGGGAGGGGCGAACTCGGTAGCCGAGGACCTGCTTATTATGGCCCGATCTCATGCGATTACGGTTTCATGCGCGGAGTCATGTACAGGCGGCCTGGTAGGGGCTGCCCTGACGGATGTGCCGGGCAGCTCGGCCGCCTTCCTGGGGAGCGCCGTGTGTTATAGCAACGAGGCCAAGAGAAGAGTCCTCGAAGTCCCGGATGATGTGCTCAAGGAACATGGTGCTGTAAGCCGCGAGTGCGCCCTCTATATGGCCAGGGGGGCGAGGAGGTGCTTCAACTCGTCGGTCGCGGTGGCGATAACGGGAGTGGCAGGCCCCGGCGGGGGAACAGACGATAAACCGGTAGGCACCGTGTGGTTCGCCATAGCCGCCCCAGATAGCGAATGCACCTACAAGCACCAATTCCCGGGCGGCAGGGAACAGGTGAGGATATGGGCAAAAAGCAGGGCTCTATTCTATCTCCGAAAGACACTGATGGAGATAAGCGGCGATGCCTGAAACAGCCCGAGCCTTCTTCTGCGTGGAGATCCCGTCGGATGTTCGAAATTGCCTGTATGATTCCTCTGCGACTTTACGGATGCAATTCCCGGCTCTGAAGTGGGTCGTCCGCGATTCGCTGCATATTACACTGAAGTTTCTCGGCGAGCTGGATGTGAGCGCGGTAGACGATATTGCCGCGACCTTTGGGCAGAAACTCTCGCCAGCCGGGCTCTCGGAGATTCCCCTTTGCACCGGAGAGTATGGCGCGTTCCCCGGGCTGAACAGGGCCAGGACCCTGTATGTCCAGGTAAAAGGCGAGATCGCGGCGTTGTCCCTACTGGCCTCGATCTGCGATTCTGCCGCACGGATTAACGGCATTGACGATGATAGGCGACCTTTTCGGCCGCACGTGACCCTGGCGCGCGCCAGGCAGCCTGAATACCTTGAGAGCGCGAAGCTACTGCCGCCCGCCGTTTCAAGGTGGATCGCCACCACTGTAACCCTGATGAGAAGCGAATTGAACAGAGCGGGTAGCATCTACACACCGATAAAAGTCTGGAAACTGGGCGGCGATTAAACTAACTTGAGCAAAGCCGCGAAAAATCGAGAGGGGGAACCGACTTGGCAAAAAAGAGAGTTCCGCAGACGCGCGAGGATGTCCTGGAGCTGGCCATTGAGGACATTCGCAGCAGGTTTGGCGAAGGGTCCATAATGAGGCTGGGAGATTCGTTCAAATCCGCTGTCGAGGTGATATCAACGGGAATACTCCCACTTGACGTCGCGCTTGGCATTGGCGGACTTCCACGCGGAAGAATAATCGAGATCTTTGGGCCCGAGGGCTCCGGAAAGACCACGGTCTCCCTCCACGCCATAGCCGAGGCGCAGAAGGCCGGAGGAGTGGCGGCCTTCATAGACGCCGAGCATGCTCTAGATCCCCGCCTCGCCCACAACCTGGGAGTTGACGTGCAGTCACTTTACGTGGCCCAGCCGGACAGCGGTGAACAGGCCCTGTATGTGCTTGACGCGCTCGTCAGGAGCAGCGCGGTGGACATCGTGGTCGTGGACTCGGTTGCGGCGCTTACACCTCAGGCCGAGATAGACGGGAAAATAGGCGACAGCCAGGTAGGTCTGCAGGCCCGCCTGATGTCGTACGCACTGCGCAGACTCACGTCGGCAATATCCAAGAGCAAATGCGTGGTGGTCTTCATCAACCAGCTAAGGGCCAAGATAAGCACAGGGTATTCGCAGGGACCGCAGGAGACGACCACTGGAGGCAGGGCCCTAAAGTTCTACAGTTCTGTTCGTATAGAAGTTAAGCGCGGAAAGGGAGTAACCAAGGGAGACGACACCATA
>CAYWKH010000030.1:19344-21498 GCA_964458805.1 uncultured Synergistaceae bacterium | reverse complement strand
GTGATTACGCCTGATTTGCCTACTGCGACGCCCAGTCGGCGGGGTAGGTGATGTAGAGAAAACGGGCGAAACAGGGGGCGCTGAATGTGATCGACGAGTTGGCGGGGATGAATATCACATCCCCCTTCCTGCCGGTCACCTTCCTGCCGTCTATTATTATCTCGAGCAGGCCCTCGATTATGTAGTCGACCTCGTCGTAGCGAAGGGTCCAGTCGAAGGCGGACTCCTCCATCTCCATCACGCCGAAGCCGAGCCTCGGGCTCTCCTCCAGGGAGACTATGTCGGTCAGGTAGACCTGGTCGCCGCTCTTCCCCGTGTCGAACGGCGCGGGCCTTACCGTGGGGAGAGTGACCGACAGGATGCCGCTTTTGTCCACATGCTTCTCGAAGCCGGGGGAGGCCCCGCCTCCGGCCATCTCTATTATTATCTTTCGCACCATCGACTCAAGTTCTGTCCTGTCCACGGTTTTACACCACTCTTTCTGGGACGGCGCCCCTCCGGGCGGGACATCAGCCGCCCGGAGGGGCGGTTTATATCCTATTTCGCCGTACTGTTGACCGGGGTCACCTTGCACGCCAGCATGACGGCGGTGATGCCGCCCACCAGCTTGCCGACGATCATAGCGAGGATCAGACCGCGCTCGACGCCGGCGGTGAAGCCCAGGTGGTCTCCGAAGACGAACGCAGCGCTGACGGCGAACGCAACGTTTATGACTTTGCCGCGCTCATCCATGTCCTTCATCAGGGTGAACATCGGGATGTTGTTGGCCAGGGTGGCCACCATTCCGGCAGCGGCCACGTCACCCATGCCAAGCTTCTTGCCGAAGACCAGCAGGGGCTTGTTGAACACCTTGGTTATGAACATGACCATCGGGAAGGCCCCCGCCAGCACTATGGCGATGGAGCCGATGATCTCTATCGAGTCGGACAGGGGCGCGAGCGCCATCGGAGAGCCCTCGGCGAAGAAGCGGAACGGCGACAGTGCCTCGATTATCCCCATCGCAAGCCCGATCGTGATGACCGTGACGACGCCCTTGCCGAAGTAGGTGAAGCCCTTGATCATCTTCTCGGGAATCATCTTCAGTCCCGTGGCTATAAGCGCGGAGAATATTACGACCGGGATGATGTTGACGAGCATCATGCCCATGGTGAACTCTGTGCTCAGCATCATCAGTCCTCCGGCGGCACAGCCGAACGGAATCGTGATCATTCCTATCAGGATTCCCTTGGCCAGCGCCGCGTGGTCCTTCTTCTCGATTATGCCGAGCGCCACCGGGATGGAGAAGACTATCGTCGGGCCCATCATGGCCCCGAGTATGATCCCGGCGAAGCGGCCGATGGCCGGATTCTCCGCCATCTGCTTGGCGAGCGGGTAGCCGCCCATGTCGTTGGCCAGCAGGGTGGTGGCGAACATGGCCGGGTCGGCGCCGACCATCTTGTAAAGAGGGACGATGACGGGCTTCAGCACCGCGGCGAGCAGCGGGGCGAGGGTGATTACTCCGCCCATCGCCAGCATCAGCGAGCCCATCGCCATGAAGCCCTCCTCGAACTTCTCGCCGAACCCGAGGCGGCTCTCCATGAATGCCTTGTCGAGAGCGCCCAGGACCATGAACCCGGTCATGATGTATAGAATGACATCGTTGATTCCCATATGATTCACCTCCGGTATAGAATGGCGATTAAGACCGTTACCGCCCTATGACTTCAACTAGCGGCACATCTGGCGGTCTTGAGGGGCCCTAGTACTCCAGGAGCCCCTCGTCGACCTCGACGGAGTCGATTATGCCGACTATCACGGCGTCGACCGGCACGTCCCCGCCTGCGAAGACCGTCCGGGCGGAGCTTCCCTGGGACACTATGACATCGTCCCCTATGCCCGCGCCGGCGGCGTCAACGGCCACGAAAGTCTCGAGCTTGGAGCCCTTGACCGGGCGAACGACGAAGAACTTCATGCCGTTCAGCTTTTCGTCCTTCTTGGTGGCCCACAGGTTGCCCACGACCTTGGCGATAATCACTACGCACCCTCCCGGCGGACCGCGATCTTCTTGAGGCGGAGCCAGTCCTGCCCAAGCGGCGTTATTACCGCCCTCGGGTCGACCAGCACCGATCCGCCGTCCTGGCAGATCTCCTTCAGATCTCGCTCCGTCAGCACCTT
>CAYWKH010000030.1:1627-19244 GCA_964458805.1 uncultured Synergistaceae bacterium | reverse complement strand
TAGTGCCTGGTCAGCGGCGTATCGCAACAGGCAGCGAGCCGCCACGATACGCCCTCCTTGAGCACGTACACCGGCACGCCGGCAAGCAGCGCCCCGACCATGACCGACGACTCGAGTCCATACTTCAGGCCCAACGAGGCGAGGACGAGCTGGTTCTCCGAAAGGGAGGGAACGACCACGCCAGAGTAGTCGCGCCACTCGGGCTCGGCCCCCTTGGAGGCAAACTCGACGGCCACGCCCGGCGGAGCTTCGCAGCAACCGGGCTCGCCGGCCACCAGCAACGGCTTTCTCGCCGGGTCCCCGCCCCTCATGCCCAGCCTCCTCATCAACTCCTCTGTCACCATGTCGACCAACTTAGCCTGATCCATCTTTTCACCTACTATCTTCAGGCAAACGATTCATTCGCCGTGCTTCGTCACGCAACTCAGTCGCGGGCGCCTGCTAAACCGGACAGTTCATCGCGATCCCCAGGGGGGTGGCCAAAAACGGGTGGAGCGGCTTGTACGACGGTATGCCGGTCTCCCTTCCGATGACGCTCTCCATCCCCTCCAGGCAGCAGGTCCCGCCCACCAGGTACAGGACTCTCACGTCGCGGCCCCTGGTGTGTCCGGTGACTATCGATGCCATCTTCTGCAGCACGGGGGTCACCACCGGCAGCAGCTCCCTCTGCATCTTCGGGTCCCTCTTCAGCCGCTCGGCCTCGTGGAACGGGATCCTGCGGTTGCCCGCTATCACCAGGGACACGTGCGTACCGCCGGTCGGCTCGTCGAACACGGCCTCCACCGCTCCCCCGCGAAAGACCGAGATCCCGGTGGTGCCGCCCCCGATGTCCACTATGGCACCCTCCTGTATCCCGAGGACCGAGTTCGCCGCCGTGGGCTCGTCCAGTATCACGGCCACTTCGATCCCCGCGCTCTCCAAAACGTAGCCGTGGGTCGACCTGTCCCTGGTCCCGGTGCCGGGGGGAACGGCTATCGCGGCCGCCCGCAACTCCCTGCCCAGGTGCTTCTCCACCCGGTCCTTGAGGCGTCTCACGATCGATCCGGCACCGGAGAAGTCGACGACAAGTCCGTCGCGGATCACGGACGCCTCCTCCATCTCCCAGGTGAGGGGTCTGTCCAGCTCGTCCAATACCATAATCACCACGGACGAGGTTCCAAGGTCCACTCCGATCTTCAGCGCCGCTCCCCGGGCGACCGCGGCGGCTCTTCCCCGCCGCCCGTACGCCGCCTCCAGGAGGTCGTTGCCCCTTTGCAGCTCGTCCATGCCCCCCGCACTAACCATCCGAGCGACCGACTATCCGTCCCCGGACCCCCGCGCTCCACCCGCAGGCGTTGGCCTCGTCGTAGTCGATGTGCATCGCCAGCCGGTACCTCGGCGACACCCGCACGAGCACCCCCTCGAAGACAGCGGGGCGATCCCCGGCCACCCTGACGCTTACCCTGTCCCCGTCGGACACGCCGAAGCGCTCCGCGTCCTCGGGCGTCATGTGGACATGCCTGTGGGCGATAATAACCCCCTCATCCAGCACTACCTCGCCCGCCGCCGACCTGAGGATCAGCGGCGCGCTTCCGCCCGTGTCCCCGGAGTCGCGCACCGGGGCCTTCACTCCCAGGGCCTTGGCGTCGGTTATCGACAGCTCCACCTGGGTTCGCTTGCGCTCCGGCCCGAGGATCGCCGCGTTCTCGATGGTCCCCTTCGGCCCGACGAGCGTCAGGCGTTCGGCGCTCAGGAACTCGGCGGGCTGGGACAGCCCGCGCGAGCTCGTGAGGGAGTGCCCCTTGCCGAACAGGACGTCGATATGATCACGGCACAGGTGCACGTGCCTGCCCGAGGCCTCGACCTCGAAGGAGAGACGGTTCAGTATCTCCGCCGTTATTCGCTCGACGAGCAGGTCAAGGGCCTCTTCGCTCATCCCGGTCACTCCCTCTCGCCCTTCCGGTCCTCACGCCGCGCCGGGATCAGCCTTCCAGCTTCGGCAGGATGAACTCGACCTCCGCGTGCGGGCGGGGTATCACGTGGACGGAGATGAGCTCCCCGACCTTGCCCGCTGCGGCGGCGCCCGCGTCCGTGGCCGCCTTCACGGCGCCCACGTCGCCTCGGACCATGACCGTGACGAGTCCGCCGCCGACCATGACCTTGCCGATCAGGGTGACGTTGGCGGCCTTGACCATCGCGTCGGCCGCCTCGACCGCCCCGACCAGACCCTTCGTCTCTATCATTCCAAGCGCCTGCATTCCGTTATTCATCGTTCCCTTACCTCCCTGCGAGAAGTATTTGCTATATTCCGTGTTCAACAGGATACTGTCAAAGAGCTACAGGCCGAGTCTCTCGGCCAGCTTCGCGGTAACGCGTTCCACCAGCAGCTCCAGGGCCTCGTCGTCCAGCCCGTTGGCCGCGGACGGCGTTGACGGGCGAAGCTCCTCCATCTCCCTGACGCCCCACGCCACCCTCCTGATGTTGATCAGGTGCAGCGGGCCCACGTTGTCCGACGTGGCGTTGTGCCCGATGGCGCCGCACCCCAGTGTCATGGACGGCACCAGGTTCGTGGTCGCGCCGACCGCCCCGAGGGCCGAGCCGGCGTTGACAACCACGCGCGACACCGGTTTTTTCAGCCCGAACTCGCGTATGACCTCCTCGTTGGACGAGTGGATGGCGAGGGTGTGCCCCGCGCCCTCGAAGGCCAGCAGCTCTATGCACTGCTCGCAGCACTTCTCCCACCCGTCGGCCGAGTAGAAGGCCAGCACCGGGCATAGCTTCTCGTGCGAGAAGGGGTACTCCTTCCCGACTCCCATTCCCTCCGCCAGCAGCAGCGTCGTGTCGTCGGGGATCCTGATCCCCGCGGCGTCGGCGATGAACTTCGGCGGCTTGCCTACCGTCCGCGGGTTCATCCCCCCGGACGGGGTGAAGATGGCGCGGGCTACCTTCGCCGCGTCCTCCTGCGGCAGGAAGTACCCTCCCTGCCTTGCGAACTCCTCCCTGACTCCGCGCTCGATGCACGACTCGACGACCACGGACTGCTCCGAGGCGCATATCGTGCTGTAGTCGAACGTCTTGCTTGAAATTATCCTGCGCACCGCGGTCGGGATGTCCGCCGACCTCTCTATGAAGGCCGGGGTGTTCCCCGGGCCCACTCCTATCGCGGGCGTCCCGGAGCTGTAGGCCGCCCTGACCATGCCGGCGCCGCCGGTGGCCAGTATCAGGGCCACGTTGCGCGAGTGCATCAGCTCCTCCGTGCCCTCCTGGGTGACTATGGACATGCACCCGAATATGTCCTCGGGTCCGCCCGCGGAGACCACCGCCTCGGACAGAATCCGCACCGTCTCCCGGATGCACCCCTTCGCACTGGGGTGCGGGGAGAAGACTATCGCGTTGCCTGCCTTCAGGGCGATCATCGCCTTGAATATCGCGGTCGACGTCGGGTTGGTGCACGGGATCAGTCCGGCCACCACCCCCACCGGCACCGCGACCTCGAACATTCTGTTGACCTTGTCCTCTTTCACTATCCCGACGGTCTTCAGGTCCTTGATGGCCTCGTAGACGCTGTGAGCTGCGAAGAAGTTCTTGAGCGTCTTGTCCTCGGCCTTGCCGAAGCCCGTCTCGTCGTGAGCCAGCCTGCCCAGCGCCGGCGAGTTGCGCAGCGCCGCCAACGTCACGGCCTGCACAAGCTCGTCTATCCGCGCCTGGCTCAACGCCGTCAGGCACTTCTGCGCCTCCCTGGCTCTGGCCACGAGGTTCCGCACCTCCTGCACCGAAAGCAGGTCGCGATCCTCCAGCCGCGTCATCGGCCGTCACCTCCGGAGGTGTCGAAAAACGCCGTAAGCTCCCTGATCAGCTCCGCCTTTCCGGCGAAGCGTATCTGCCTCTTGGTCATCGTCCTCAGCCCCGCGTTCCGCGCCAGGCTACGAAGCTCCATGACGGTCATGAGCTCGAGGTCGGCCGTGTCGCCGCTCCAGCCCGCGCCGTTTCCGTTGGCATCCTCCGCCTCCTCGTCATCGGCCTCCTCGCACTCCTCTTCCGCCGGAGAGACAGTCTCGTCCGCGTCCGGGGCGCCTTCAGGCCCATGTTCGGAGACCGGTTCCTCCTCCGGGGCGTCGCAGGCTTCGTCAGCCGTCGGCAACGGCGCTGCCGCCACGCCCCCTCCCGCCTCGGCGGAAGCACAGGAGCGCCTCTGTCCGCTCGCTATCATCAGGAGGACCTCGGGCGACAGGCGCGGTATTACGTGCGAGGAGCAATCCTGTCCCATCCTGCCCAGCGACGCCGTGGCCGCGTCGACAGCGGACCGCACGGCGGCGACGTCTCCCGTCAGGAAGACGGTCATCAGCCCGGCGCCGACCTTCCTGAACCGCAGAAGCGAGACGGAAGCCGCCTTCAGGGCCGCATCGGCCGCCTCAACCGCGCCGAGCATTCCGCGGACCTCTATCATTCCAAGAGCCCTGTTCTCCATGGAAGAGTCTCACCGCCCTTACAGCATGGCCGCATGCCTCGCGGCCCTGCATGATTCAATACAGAGGCTCTAGTACAGAACCGGATTCTCCGCTACGAAGACCACCGCCTGCGCGAACGCGTCGCACGCGGCCTTGCACGCCGACTGCGAGCCGGTCAGCAGTCCTCCGCCGAAGTTCGTCTCGGACGGGGGCCCGTAGAAGGAGACCAGCCTCACGTCGGCTGCCTTCAGGGCAGCGTCCAGCGCGTACATCGCTTCCATGGGCGGCGCGATGAGGTAGGCTATCGCGTCCCCCTCGGTGACCCCGGCCACCTTGGACAGGTAGCTGCCTGTGCGCGAAATGCAGTGAGCGTAGTATGGGATCGAGTCGTCGTCGTTCGCCGAGATGAACCACGCGTCGTTCTGCACGAAGTCCGCGAGGGCGTTGAGCCCGCTGCGCACCTCGGCCGGGTTGGGCCCGGCTATGATGCCGATTATCTCCCCGGCGAGCTTGGTGTTGGCGTTCGCCGCTCCCGCGTAGAACGACTTCGCGTACACCACCTCGACGTCGGCCTTCTTCGTGGCCTCGTCAAGCCCGGTGTAAGTTACGTCGTCGCTGTCCGCGGTGACCATCCCGATGCTCCTCTGGTCCGGACGCAGTCCTAGGGACGCGGCCATCTCCGGGTTCACGTTGGGGATGATCTTCACGCTCAAAAGCGTTGCCTTCAAGGGATCGCCCTTCATTTCTTCTTCCCTCCCGACAGAAAAAAGTAACCTTAGAGTTTCAGGTCGATGCCGCTGATCTTCTTCTCGAGCATCAGCTTGATGATGTCCGCGATGTAGCCGCCGGCCTCGACGGCCGGGGTGCCTCCGGCGTGGATGTTGGACACCACGGTGCGCTTGGCCTCCGGCATGCCGACCGTCGCCTTGTAGGCCATGTAGGCGGACATGCTCTCCGCCGTCACCAGGCCTGGCCTCTCCCCGATGAGGGTGCAGACGACGTCCGCCCCGGTGACCTCCGATACCACGTCCATCGCCGGCACGCGGCCGTACTTGACGAAGAAGGGCTTGGCTATCTTGATGCCGTTCCTGTCAAGACCCTGCTCTATCGCCTTGAGGGTGTCGATGGCGTTGGTCATGACCG
Organism: uncultured Synergistaceae bacterium; assembly: GCA_964458805.1. Lineage (GTDB taxonomy): Bacteria > Synergistota > Synergistia > Synergistales > Aminobacteriaceae > JAAYLU01. The sequence goes on along the minus strand of CAYWKH010000030.1, from coordinate 13,674 downwards.
CCGTGGAGCTCAGGCCGTCGGCTATATAGATGACGACCTTGGGCGACTGGCCCGCGATGCGCTTGATCGCGTCCCTGGACTCCTGGCCGAACTGCCTGCCCAGGTCGGGCCGCGTCAGGAACTGGTCCTTGCTGGTGCACTCCGTCTGGACCGTCTCCAGCTTGTTTGCCTCCAGGAACTCGTCGGACACGTTCGTGAAGACCGCGTCCTGCGCCGCCGCATGGTCGGCGCGGAAGCGCAGCAGGGTCTCGGTCATGTACCTGGGACCCGCGCGCCACACGCCGATGCGAGACGGCGTGGTGAGCTTCATGGCCATGAGCGCCTCCCGGTTCGCCGGGTCGGGCACCAGGCAGTGCCTCCTCAGATCGATCTCCGTGAGATCGGGCAGTCCGTCGCCGTCGTCGCAGGCAACGCACTGGGCCACTGCGGGCGAGCCCTTCGGGGCGCCCCCGTCCTTACCGCTCATCTCCGTCAGGATCTGCTGGACCATTTGCTTGAGCTCAAGCTCGGTTACCATAATCTCACCTTCCTTAAGCAGACATCCATATCGCGTTTTGCGATTTGTGATGGTCGCTCGGGCGGCATGCCTCCGGCCGCCCATCGCGCAGGAATTGTGCGTATTTTTCCCCGACGCCCGCCGTCAAACGAACAGCGAGGCGTCTCCCGCCCGCTCGGTCAGCCTCCCGGACTCGTCCAGGATGCCGAACTCGACGATCTTCCGGAAGAACTCGGGCGCCGGCTTCAGCCCCAGTATCTCGCGCAGGGTCGCGTCGTCGTGATAGCTGGTGTCCTGGTAGGAGAGCATCACGTCGTCGCCGACCGGGACTCCCATGTAGTAGTTCGACCCGGCCATGGCCAGCAGCATCGTGGCCACCTCCTGGTCGTCCTGGTTGATGTTCGTGTGGTTCGTGTAGCAGGGCGCCATCCCCATCGGCAGGCCGGTCAGCTTGCCCATGAACAGGTCCTCCAGGCTGGCGCGGATGATCTGCTTGCCGTCGTACAGGGTCTCCGGCCCGATGAACCCGGAGACGTTGTTGACCATGAACGGCGCGTATCTCCTGGCGAAGCCGTAGGTGCGCGCCTCCAGCGTCATGCCGTCCACCCCGCAGTGGCAGTCGAGGGACATCTCCGCCCCTTGCCCGGTCTCGAAGTACATCAGGTTCGGGCCGGTCGCCACTCCCTGCTTCGTTATCAGGTCGTAGGCCTCGTCCAGCAGCTTCGCCGTCACTCCGAAGGCGGAGTTGGCCTTCTCGGTACCGGCGACGCTCTGGAATAACATGCACGCCGGGGCGCCGTTCTCGACAGCCTCCATCTGGACGGTCACGTGGGACAGGACGGAGTTCTGCGTCGGGATGCCCCACTTCTGTATAAAATCCCAGGAGAGCTGGAACAGCTTCTTGGTGTTCTCCATGGAGTCGTCAACGGGGTTTATGCCTATGACCGCATCCCCGCTGGCGTAGGACAGGCCCTCCCGGATCGAGGCCAGGATGCCGTCGCTGTCGTCGGACGGGTGGTTCGGCTGTATCCGGTATGACAACGTCCCGGGCAGCCCCACCTCCGTGACGCAGGTCGCGCTGTTCTTCATCTTGCTCGCCGCGTAGACCAGGTCCATCGCGGACATAAGCTTCGCCACACCTGCAACCATCTCGGACGTCAGTCCACGCCCGATGCGCTTGAGATCCTCGGCGGAGGTCTTGTGGCTCAGGATTCGCTCGCGAAGGTCGGCCACCGTCCAGGACTTGATCTCCCGGTAGGCGGACTCGTTCACGCCGTCGTCGATGACCCTGGTGACCTCGTCCTCCTCGTAGGGCACGGACGGGTTGTTGCGGATCTCCTCCAGGGTGATGGCGCTGAGCACGTACTTCGCGGCTATGCGCTCCTTGGAGCACGACGCCCCGATGCCCAGCAGGGTGTCGCCGGACTTCTCCTCGTTGGCCTTCGCCAGCACTTCATTCAGGTCTTTGAACGACCAGGCGGTCCCGCCGAGAACCGTCTTGAGTTTCATGCCCCGCCCTCCTCTCGCGCGGACTTGCGGAAGTCCTTCGCTAGACGCAGAACACCGACGCGTCGCCGGCCTTCCTGGTCAGTTTGCCGTCCTCCATCAGGCCCATCTTCTCGAGCCACTTCTCGAACGGCTTGATCGGGCGGACGCCGAGCAGCTGGCGCAGTGCCGCGGACTCGTGGTAGCCGGTGCACTGGTAGTTGAGCATCGGATCGTCGCCGTGCGGCACTCCCATGAAGTAGTTGCACCCCGAGGCGGTGAGCAGCACCGCGAGGTTCTCGATGTCGTTCTGGTCCGCCTTCATGTGGTTGGTGTAGCAGGCGTCGCACCCCATCGAGATGCCGGTGAGCTTGCCCATGAAGTGGTCCTCGAGCCCGGCGCGGATCACCTGGCGGCTGTCGTACAGGTACTCCGGGCCGATGAAGCCGACGACCGTGTTCACCATGAACGGCTTGTAGCGCTTGCCGAATCCGTAGGTGCGGGCCTCCATCGTGACCTGGTCCGCGCCGAAGTGGGCGTCCGACGAGAGCTCGGCCCCCTGGCCGGTCTCGAAGTACATGTAGTTCGGGCCGACTCCGGTGCCCTGCTTGTCGGCCAGGTCGTAGGCCTCGGCTATGAGGTCGGCGGAGATGGCGAACGCCTCGTTGCCCTTCTGGGAGCCGGAGATGCTCTGGAAGATGCAGTCCGAGGGGGCCCCCTGCCTGATCGCCTCCATCTGGGTGGTGACGTGGGCGAGGGTGCAGATCTGGGTGGGTATCTCGAACTTCTCCTTGATCTCCTGGAACCTGTAGAGGATCTTCTTGATGTTGTCCACGGTGTCGTCGACCGGGTTCAAGCCGATTACCGCGTCGCCCACCCCGTAGGAGAGGGCCTCGTACACAGCGGCCGTGACACCTTCGACGTCGTCGGTCGGGTGGTTGGGCTGGCAGCGAGCCGCCAGAGTCCCCGGAAGGCCTATCGTGGTGTTGCAGTGAGCCTGGATGCGGATTTTGCTGGCCCCGTACACCAGGTCCATGTTGGTCATGAGCTTGGCCACACCGGCGATCACCTCGCTGGTCAGGCCGCGGCTGACGCGCTTGATCTGCTCGCTCGAAGTCTCGTTCGACAGGATCCACTCGCGAAGCCCGGCTATAGTCCATCCGGCCACCTCGGTGTAGATCTTCTCGTTGACATCGTCCTGGATCACGCGGGTCACTTCGTCCTGCTCGTACGGGATTACCGGATTGTTGCGGAGATCGGCTACCGTCAGGTTGGACAGCACGTGCTTGGCCGCTATCCTCTCCTCCATCGAATCCGCGATTATCCCGGCAAGGCGGTCGCCGGACTTCTCCTCGTTCGCCTTGGCGAGAACCTCCTTGATTTCCTTGAACTGGTAGGTCCTGCCAAAGAGCCTTGTCTTGAGGTTCACCGTCTTTTCACCTCCAAAATGTTCTCAAACGCCCCCGCGCCGAAAAACCGCGAAACACAGCGCGGGCCGACACGCGCCCCGCCCGGGCGCTACCTCGATCAGGCGTTGCCCTGAATGCCGCGGATCACCTCCCGTTATCACCAGGATGAATAATTCTCGCCCCCCGCGCCCGGCGGAGCAAAAAAAAAGGGCCGGGGGCGCGACAAGGCACCGCCGGAAAGGCGGCACTCCGTGCAAACGACCCCAACCCCGCAAGGCGTTTTCGCTCGATGAACGCGACCGGTCTCCTGGCTTGCCGTCATCCTTGGCCGCTCCTTCCCGAAGAGACTTCAGTGGATTGCCGCGGCTTCGTCCGGCTTACAGTGGCGGGCCCGCGCCGGACTCGTACCGGCTTCCCGAGCATCGCGTTCACCTGTTAAACATACCAAGCGCTTCTAATCGAGGAACAGACTACATGATGCAAATGCCAAAGTCAACACTTATCACTGTTGCTCGCTAATGTCTCTATCTTACTATCAAACGTTGAATAATATGCAAAATATCTGTCACGACCTCTCGTTCCAATTCGGCAATACCCTATTGACAATTCCAGGCGAGAGGGGTATTATCTGCGCTAATCAAATCTTCCGCTTCGAAAGGAGGTTCCCGCAATATGAACGGTGCGATACCGGCAGGCCAAGAAGCTCTATTCGCATCCGCGATGACGATGACTAGCGGCGACCCTCCTGGGGCGGTCGGCGCTTAGCATCGCGTGCGCTCGAAGCTTCAGCCGGGGGTCTTCATATACGAAGACCCCCGGCTTTTTTGTATGCAAGCCTGGTTGGCGAGGGGGTGGTCACCATGTGGAAGAACGGGGAGGGCGTGGTTCTGAAGTTCGGCGGCACGTCCGTGGCGACTCCGGAGAGGATTCGCGCGGCGGCGCGCAGGGCCGCGGACTTCGCCCGGACGGGGCGCAAGACTGCGGTGGTCGTGTCGGCGATGGGCGGCGCCACCGACGAGCTGATAGGCCTGGCCAGGGCGACCGCTCCGGGCAGGGCCGACCGCAGAGAGCTGGACAGGTTGCTCGCGACAGGGGAGCTTCAGTCCTCCGCCCTGCTGTCGATGGCCATCTCGGCGGAGGGGTGCCCCGCCCGCTCGTTCAGCGGCGAGGAGGCCGGATTCCTGGCCGAGGGCGCCTGGGGGGAGGGGAGGATTCTGTCCGTGAACCCGGGTCGCATCGAGGCCGCCACAGCATTCGGCAACGTCGCCGTGGTATCCGGGTTCCAGGCGGGCACCAGGGACGGCGAGACGATCACGCTGGGGCGCGGAGGCTCGGACCTGTCGGCCATAGCGCTGGCCGCCGCCCTTGGCGCGTCGGAGTGCCGGATTTTCACGGACGTGGACGGCATCTACTCGGCCGATCCGCGCCGGGTGCCGGGGGCGGTGAAGCTCGACCGGGTCTGCTGGGACGAGTGCCTCGAGATGGCGTTCTGCGGCGCCTCGGTGATGCAGGCGCGCGGCATAGAGATGGCCGGGAGGATGAAGATCCCCCTGTGCGTGGAGTCAAGCATGGAGGAGAAGGAGGGGACGTGGATCGTGGAGAGAAACGTGGACGAGGCTGTATTCATACGTTCGGTCGCTTCGGACGAGAATTTCGCGGTGCTCACCGTCGGCGGTGGGAGGGGCTTGGAGCGCATGCTGATGGACGCCCTCTCCCGGGAGGGGATACGGACGACCGCCATCACCGCTGGGAACGGCCTGTCTTTTCACATAGACGGAGCGCGCCTGATGGACGCGGTGGAGATCTGCTCGCGGCACGACGGGTGCTCGGTGTCCGCAGACGAGGGGCTGGCGCGGGTCTCGGTCATCGGCCCCGGCGTGGGCAACCACCCGGAGGTTCCGGTCGCCATGCTCGGGGTGCTCGCCGGGCTCGGGGCGAAGGTGCACATGCTCACCTCCTCCGCCCTGTCGGTGACCTGCGTGGTGGACAGGGATCGCTCGGCCGACGCCGTGCGGGCCCTTCACGAGGAGTTCATAGAGAAGAAAGGGGTATTCCAATGCGCGTAGAATCGACGGTGGGGCTGTGCTTCGTGGGTTTCGGCAACGTCGGGCAGGGGCTCGCCCGCATCCTGGTCCGGAAGGAGCGGGAGCTGGCCGATAGGTGGGGGCTGGACTGCAGGACGATCGCGGTGGTCACCCGCACCAGGGGGGCGGCAGTGTCGCGCGACGGTCTGTCGCTGGCGGAGCTGCTCTCGCGCGCCGAGCGGGGGGAACAGCTGGGGTCCGACAGGATAACCCCGGTCGAGGCGGCCCTTCTCCCACATACCGACGTGGTGCTGGACGTCACTCCCACCAACCTTAAGACCGGCGAGCCGGGCCTCTCGGTCACGCGCGCGGCGCTTGGGTCGGGCAGGTCGGTGGTCACGTCCAACAAGGGACCGGTGTCGCTCGCATTCGAGGAGCTGCGAGAGCTGGCCCGCGAGCGCGGGGCTCGCTTCCGGTTCGAGGGCTCCGTCATGAGCGGCACCCCGTCTCTCAACCTGGCCATGGAGTCCCTTGCCGGGTGTGACATAAGCCAGGTGCAGGGCATAGTGAACGGCACCACCAACTACATCCTGACCCGCATGGAGGAGGGGTGCGAGTACGGGGAGGCGCTGGCCGAGGCCCAGGAGAAGGGCTACGCCGAGGCGGACCCGTCCGGCGACGTCGACGGGTGGGACGCCGCGGTGAAGGCGCAGATACTGGCCTCGGTCGTGCTCGGCTCGCCGATCTCGCTGGACGCGGTCGATCGCACCGGCATCTCGTCCATCACCAGATCCGACGTGGAGGCCGCCGCAGGCCGGGGCAGGAGGATAAAGCTGATCGCGAGGGCGGCTCGAACCGGCGGAGGCGTCTCGGCCTCCGTCTCGCCGACGGAGATACCGCTGGCGCACCCGCTCGCCGGGGTGGGCGGCGCCACCAACGCCCTGACCTTCACGACCGACAACCTGCGAGACGTGACCATTATAGGCCCGGGCGCGGGGCGCGAGGAGACAGGGCAAGCACTGCTGTCGGACCTGATAGCGGTGACTGCCGCCGAACGCGCCGCCGGCAGCTTCGCGGCCAAGGCAGGCTAAGCCGCGCGACGACGGCCGGGGCGCCGACGGCGAAGTTCCGCCCCGAAACAGCCTATATTCGGACGGGTCCTCCAGATGGCCGGAGGACCCGTCCCGCGAAGCGCGGGCGCTACGACATCGTGTCCATCACCATCTTCACGGCGCTGACCACCACCACGAACGCGAGGACATAGCGCACCCACCTGTTGCCTTTCATTACGGTGAAGCGGGCCCCCAGCACGGCCCCCGCCATGCTGCCCACGGCCAGCACAAGCCCCACCTGGATATTCACGAGGCCGTTCATGAAGAATATCACCAGGCTTATCGTGGTGTAGCACCCTACGATGATCGTCTTTACCGCGTTCCCGCTGACCAGGTCCATCCCCGCTGCCACCACCAGGGCCCAGGAGAGGAAGAATCCCACCCCCGCCTGGATGAACCCGCCGTAGATCCCGACCGCGAAGAAGGCCGCGTAGACCCCCCATTTCGGCCAGCTCTTATCCTCGACCTCCTCCCACATCTTCGGCTTGAAGACGAGCAGCAGGGCCATCAGGGAGATGAGCGCGGCGATCACCAGGTTCAGCATCTTCTTGTCCACCTGGACCACGAGAAAGGTCCCGACCAGGGCGCCCAGCGTCGCCGCCGCGGCGAGAGGCAGGGCCCGTTCGAACGACAGGGCCTTCTGACTCCTGAAGCTCGCCGCCCCTGAGACGCTCTGAAGCAGTATCGCTATCCTGTTCGTGCCGTTCGCCACGGCAAGATCCATCCCGAGGAAGGTGAGCGCCGGGAGCACCAGCAGGGTTCCCCCTCCGGCCACGGTGTTGAGAAAGCCCTGCATCACCCCCACCAGCACGATCCCCGCCCAGTGGTACCATGCAAGATCCATATTCGAAAAGCCCCCTTTATAGTGCCGCGCGATCCGGCCGCGACATCGTGCAGTATATCAAATCGCAAGGGGAATATAAAGAAGGGTTCCGATCAACCCCGTTTCGCCCGGCACTAGGCCGGCGGGCGACGTGGCGCGCCGATTCTTGGGCTTGTTCGCGGCACGCTATCTCAGGGTCGCTATCTCTTCGAGCAGCGGGCTTCGGATCAGGCTGTTCGGAAGCAGCACCCGGCCGCTGAGCAGCGGGTTGCTCAGGTGGACCCACAGCCCGTCGGCCAGGTCGATGCCGGCCTGAGCGTACGCCCTCCAGACTAGCTCGGTGCAGTACAGGCTTCCGTGGTCTTCGCCGTCGAACGCGGTGTCGAACGGCACGCGTTCATCGTAGTACTCAAGGGCGTTTCTGCTCGCCTCGGCGGCGACGGCGGGCCCCGTGCGCACGCGGAAGAGGCTCGCCCTGTACACCATTTCCGGGGACAGGAAATCCTCGGCGCGCTCCATCTGCACCAGCTCGACATCGGGAGACGCGTGGACGACGTACGGGACGCCGCCGATCACCCTGACGACGCCGGAGTGGGTGAAGGCCGAGGCTCCGTCCTCCAGGAGGTTGACGATCTTGCTCCGCCACGTCTTTCCGCAGACGAGCAGGATGTCCCCGTCCCGAAACAGACCGGCCGGGACGGGGAATGATTCCGACGGATGCATGATAAAGGGCCTTTCCCGGTCGCGGACATAGCGGTATCTTATGCCTCCCGCGGGGCCGGGAGGCGCGGCCGTCCCCAGGAGGAGCTTTCCTGCGTCGACGGAGAGGCGCGCGGGCATCAGCGAAAGAGAGAACTCGTCGAAGTCGAGAACGGGGCGGAGCCGTTCGAGATCTCTTTGAAAGAGGGCGGTCTTATCCTCGCCGTTGATGCTTATCCGTGGAGTTTTCATCAGGACGCGCCTCCTGTCGCGCAGTTCCAGTTTCGTCGATAGCCCGGCCAGGAACGAGAATCCTGTAGCGCCGGGACGGTAGCGTCCCTGCACGCGAAGCTCGCCGGAGGCCAGTTCCAGGCGGACTCCGCCCCAGCTTCCGGAGATGTACGTCTTCAAGGCCTCCAGCATGTCGCGCTCGTCGACCATGATTTCGAAGTTGCTCCGGAGCGCGCCCAGGATTCGAAGGGAGCGCCGGTCGCCGCGAATCCACTCCGAGGGGGAGTTGAGCCGCACAAATGCCGACTCGAGCGCGATCCGTTCGATTCTGACCCCGCCCAGGACGCCATCGCTAATTATGACGGATACTGCGAGGATCGCGCCGTCGTCGCCGGGGATGGCACTCAGCTCCAGGTCCATCGACTCCGGGTCGGCGAGCGACACAAGGAGCGCGAGCAGCCGCTCGCCGTTGTCCCCTGGGATGAATTCGCCCGAAAACTCGCGGCATGCTTGTTCCGCAGCGGCGGGGTGCGGGTTGAGCAGCACGAAGCACAGGCATACAAGCAATGCTCTCCGCACGCTGATCCCCCCTTTCGATGCAGCGGCAACTCAGGGTCCTCCACTGCCGTTCCCTCTCTCCCAACAACTCCGGAATCTTTGAACAAAGCCATTTCATTCGGCGAGGAACCTGGCGCCAACCGGCCTTGCGACTGGCGGAACGCACTTGATCGGAGCCTCCCTGGCGCTGCGCGAAAGAGAATTCCGCAACATCATACCACGCATTCTCGTCATTGCGGATTCAGAGGGCGGGCCGCGGTTGACTTTTTCGCACGCCTCGGGTAGCATAGTCCGCAAGTTCGGTCGGAAAGGAAAAGAGCCATGGACTTCTCGAAGTTTATACGGGCTTCTTCGCCCGTCTCGGCATTTTTCGGCATGATGATGTGCAGCGACCCTCCGGGAGCGTAGGGGGGCGCATTGCGCCGTTCGCGTTTCCGACGGGGGTCTTCGACAGCTACAGTCCGAAGGCCCCCGTCTTTTTTTATCTTAGGACAAGAGGAGGATACAACTATGTCGTTCCAGGAGTTTCGCATCGCCCAATCCGTATTCGAGGAGATCAACGGTTACCTGTGCGACCCCAGGACGCCCGCCCTGGCGGACCTGAGAAGGGTCGTGGGCAAGTACGGCACGGTGCGCGACATCAACGAAAGGGCGCGCGAGGCCGGAAAGGTCGAGTCGCTGGTCAAGAGGCTCGAGCGCATCAACTCCCCCTACGTCAAGGACCTCGAATGGATCGCGACCCTCAGGGACGAGGGAAAGTTCATCCCTCTGTCGCAGTACCGCGCGCGCGTGAACCCTCAGCGACCGGCATGGGAGTACGACTTCTCCAAGGCGCCTACCCTGGAGATCAGCGCGCTGCAGTACTTCCCGTGGCTGCTGGCGGAGGTCAGGCAGTCGGTCGAGAAGGGGGAGGTCCTGCCGGGACGCTTCATACGGGTGCGCAAGATGAAGGAGCAGGAGGCTGACGGCGGCGACCTTCCGGCGGTCCGCGCCGCGACCAAAATCCTGGGGGCGACCTGCGTCGAGACCCTTGACACCAAGGGGGTGGACGGCTCGAACGTGCACCTGGGCGGCCCGGAGACCATCACGGGCTACTTCGGCGGCATAGGCCAGCCCAACGGTCACCCCCTCCAGTGGGTGGACGAGGTGCTCTACTACTACACCAACTACGGGGTGGACGAGGTGCTGAACATCAACCCAGGCACCGTGCTGCTGGGATACCTGCTCTACCGCATGGGCGTGGACGTGCGCTTCAAGATCTCCGTCTTCATGGGGAACGACAACCCCTACGCGATCCTGTGGACTCTGCTGGCCGCGCGCCTGTTCGCCAGGGACGACGGGAGTACGCCCCTGGCGGGGTTCAACCTCTCCAACTCGATCGACGACGACCACATCGCCGCGTCGGCCGCGATACGCAGGGACCTGGGGCTCGATGACCAGGTGAGGATCGAGCATCACGTCACGGAGACCTGGAAGAGCATCGTCCGCCAGCCGTACAACCGCAGGGACGGGCTGCTGGAGCTGGTGAAAACCGTGCCGAACATCTCGGCCAAGCACGAGGGGGGCGACCCGGCGGACGAGCGGGAGCTCGCCCACCCGTCGGACATCCTGGACTACTTCAGGGAGAAGAAGGAGATAGAGGCCTCCGGCGACATGGACGCCCTGATGCTGAACTACCTGACCAAGCACAAGGCCGTCAACGCCACCGCGGAGGCCCTGACGAAGGCCGGGCTGTCGTTCGTGGCGGCCGGCGCCCACAGGTTGTAGGCGGCGCGCTTCACTCCTCGGACGGGGGCCCGCCTGCCGGGCCCTCGCGCCGACTCAGGCGCGGGGTTCGCTCCACCTCTCGATTATCCACTCCGCCGCCCTGCGCGACTCGTTTAGAGCCGGGCCGTCCACGTGCGGCGAGACGACTTCGGACTCGGGAATCCTCAGGGCGCGCGGGTGCATTTCGCTCAGCAGCCCGCGGCGGCGCAGCAGGTCGAACAGGGCGTCGAAGCGGGGCTTGCCCCACAGGAGCCGACCCGGGAGCAGCCTCCTCCGCACCAGCCAGGAGGTGACGTCCTGCAGGGCGGTTCTTGCGCCGCCCCTTCTTCCGACCCTCAGCAGGAACACCTCCCTGCCCGCGGTGATCGCCTCCGACACCATCGAGACCGAGTCCTCCGTGACGAACAGCCTGGAGCACAGCCCAAGCATACCCGGCACTGGGTTGAAGTCCTCCTTCGAGGCTGGCAGCAGCATGCGCACCGACGTGTAGAGGGGGACCAGCAGGGACAGCACCTCCTCGGCCCCGGCGGAGGTCCGCCTCGACGTGGTGATGTAGAGGTCGATCCCCAGCCCCTCCGCGGCCGACAGTATCGGAGGTAGCGCCATTGAGACCCACTCCTCCGATACGGAGTAGTTCGCGTCGTCCCCGCCGATCATCAGGCCCCACCTGCCCCTGCTCTCCTCGGACGGAGGGTTGCGCTCCGCGAGCTCCCAGCCGCGCCTCTTAAGCTCGTCCGGGAAGATCGAGTTGGGAGCCCCCAGGGTGACCAGCACGTTCGGCGACGGGCGCGGGTGGTCGTGCCACGGCACGACGGCGAAGTCGAACGACGAGGCGGGGATGGCCGACGGGGTCATCAGGACGCACGACCTGCCCCTCGCGATCCTGGCGAGGGCGAGGGCGAAGGGCGCGGCGGAGCTCCCTGCGGCGATGAACAGGGCGCCGGCCCCGGTCAGGCCGCGCGAGGCCAGCTCCCTCCTCATGGAGTCGAACAGCCCGGCGCCCCCGGTCTCGTCGAGCCAGGCCACCAGGTCGTGCGGCTTCATGCGGGGAAGCCCGCGCCCCCGCACCTTGAGCAGTTCCACGCGCCTTCTGCCCTCGATGCCGGGCACCTCCATCTCGACGACGTCCGCGCCGGTGAAGCGCGAAAGCCACCCGGCCACGCCCCGGCTCTGGGACAGGTGGCCGCGGATTGTATCGCTCAGTATGAATATCAGCGACGGACCGCCGGGCCCGCTCCCTCCGGAGGGCATCCGCGCACCGCTCCTACGCCCCGCGCCCGCCCGGGGCGGCGGCCATGGACCTGACTATGCCGCGAACCTGCTCGAGGTCGCCCTGGGTGTCCACGCTTGGGCCGAGTTTCACCGCCGAGGAGACACCCACCTTCATGTTGTAGCCGTGCTCCAGTATCTTCAGCTGCTCCAGCGACTCGGCCCGCGACAGGG
>CAYWKH010000030.1:0-1569 GCA_964458805.1 uncultured Synergistaceae bacterium | reverse complement strand
TTGCCTCCAGGGAGACGAAGCGGTACAGGAAATCCCTCCTGAAGGCGTAGATCCCGATGTGCTCGTACAGAGGCGGCGCCCCCTCGGGGCACCTCAGGAAGGGGATGGGGCTGCGGCTGAAGTAGATGGCGAACCCCCTGAGGTCGAAGACGACCTTCACCGCGGCCGGGTCGTGCAGCAGGGACGGGGCCAGCGGGACGCACAGTGTGGCGGACAGGGCGGACTCGTCCTCCGCCAGCAGCGCCACCGCCTCCCCGACCATCACCGGGTCGAGCAGGGGTTCGTCCCCCTGGATGTTCAGCACTATGTCCCCGTCGAACCGGGACGCGGCCTCGGCGACCCTGCTGGTGCCATCCGGGTGGTCGGGGGAGGTGAGGACTGCCTCCCCGCCGAACGACCTCACCGCCTCGACGATCCGATCGTCGTCCGTGGCGACCACCAGCCTGTCCAGCGCGCCGGACGCCGCCGCCCTCTCGTAGACCCGCTGGATCAGAGGCTTGCCGCAGATGTCGGCGAGGGGCTTGCCCGGAAGGCGAGTGGAGCCGTAGCGGGCCGGTATGACACCTACGGCCCTCACGGCCGGGCCTCCCGCATTCCGCGGCCGGCGGGACCCGCGGCCCGCGCCCTCTCCCTGACCAACACCATGTCCACCGGCTTTATCTCCCTCGTTATCCACTCTCGCATGGCCCTCCCCTCCGGCGTCTGCTGCGCGTAGCTCATGAACTCCAGCTTCAGCGACAGGGCGCCCGCGATCCTCCACGCCAGCACCGGCCACACCTGGCCTATGTCGCCTATGATCGGCATGCTCCCCTCCAGGCGCGCGAACGCGGACATCTCCATCCTGAACGGGATCTTCGAGATCTTGGTCTTCGGCAGCCCCCTGTCGATCGCCTGCTGCACCACCGAGCCGCCGGTCTCCAGGTCCCTGGCCCTGCGCAGGTTCTCGTCGAGGTCTATCCGCACCAGGGTCTTGCCCCGCAGGGAGAAGACAGGCAGCCCCTTCCACCAGGACCATATCCCGTGCCCCGTGTAGCACTCGAACGGGCCGTCGTGTATCTCCTGGGTCAGGGCCACCGCGGACTCTATTATGACATCGGCCGAGGACAGCATCTCCGCGATTCGGGCGGAGCGCTCGAAGACCGATATGCTGTCTCCGATCGCCATGCCGACGTGTCCGCTCCCCACCATCTGGGGTATGCTGACAAGCACCGGCAGGCCCAGCGACGCCCCCGCGCCGATCATGGTGCGCCTGTCGGCCCCCCACCCGGCCACGGTCTCGAAGGGCAGCCCGAGCGTCCTGCTGATCACCAGTATCTCCCCCGCGAGATTCTCGTTCCTGAGCCCCATCGGGTAGGCCATGTTGCCGGCGGCCTTTATCACCAGCCGCCCCTCGGCCCGCTCCCCCCTGGCCAGCAGATCCTCGTCGAGCGGCATCTCCCTTCGGAGCGCGTCGAGCTGCTCCCCGTCGAGACAGGTGAACTCGAACGCGCCGCCGCGCGGCATGAACCGCTCGTCGAAGCCGAGCTCCGAGGCGCGGCATATCTTCACGGTGTCGAGCGCGCCCGCCAT
>CAYWKH010000029.1:1269-21512 GCA_964458805.1 uncultured Synergistaceae bacterium | reverse complement strand
CTCCTCGCGCCTCAATCCGTCTCGGACACGAAGAACAGTGCGAACGCCCCGGAGGTGGTGTCGTAGACGCTCCAGCAGCCGGTCCCGAACCACTCCTTCCCGGCGTCGAAGAAGTCGCACCAGTCGTCCGACCAGGCGAAGCACTCGTACCTGCGGCCTGACGGGAAGAGCAGCCTGTACAGGCGGTCGAACTCCGCCTGGGACCTCTCGCAGGTGTAGACCGGGTTGTGATAGTAGTACTCCACCAGGCTCATGACCGCCAGGGGCGACGGAAGCTCCTCGACCATCGTCGGCGTGCCGATCTCCACGTCCTCGACGGTGGTGAACCTGTCTATCACCGCCGGGATTATCCCCTCGACCAGGGCCGCCGCGTGCGATTCGACGCCAAGGTACGCCCCGGTCCACAGCAGACGCGAACAGCGCACCCCGCTCCCGTCCAGCAGCGCTGTTATCTCCTCGGCGTTGGGGTCGGCGTAGTTGCCAGGGTAGTAGCGGTACAATGACCTGCCTCCTCTCGGCCTCGTCGGCCTTCCGTATGGTATCATCGACCCTGGGAAGTGTCTAACCTGCAAGGAGGGGCGCCATTGGCAAAGCGTCATATCTTTTTCGTGCGGCACGGCAGCACAGACTGGAACAACGCCCTGCGCTTCCAGGGCAGGAGCGACGTTCCTCTGAACGAAGAGGGGCGCGCCCAGGCCCGACGCCTGGCGCTTCGCTCCGGCGGCTGGAGGGGCGCGAGGTTGTTTTGCAGCGCTCTGTCCCGCGCCAGGGAGACCGCCGACATACTCTCGGCCTCGTGCGGCTGCGAGGTCATGACGCGCGACGGTCTGCTGGAGATGGGCTTCGGCGACTGGGAGGGTCACTCCATGCTGGAGCTTGAGAAGAGGGCCCCGGAGGCCTTCCGCGAGTGGAGGAGGAGCCCGTTCGAGCGCACCCCGCCCGGCGGCGAGTCGTTCGCCGAGATAAGATCCCGGCTCGCGCCGGTGCTGGAGGAGGCGTCAGCTTGCGACGAGGAGCGGGTCGTGATCGTCAGCCACGGCGGGGTGATCCGGGCGGCGCTGGCGATCCTGGTCGGGATGAGCCTGGATTCGACCTGGAGGGTCAAGCTGTCCAACTGCTCCGTGACCGCGGTCGAGTCGGGGAGCAGGGGGTTTTCGCTGGTCTTCCTCAACGACTGTCTGCACCTCGATGTCGCGGAGGAAATTTTGCCAAAAATCGCCTTCCCTGTTTAGACAAGAGGGGGGTTTGCTGGTAGAATTTGGCGGAGCCGGGCTGAAGGGGGAGGGGCTGTCGTGACTCGAATGGAGAGTACGGTTTTCCCCGGGCAATTGGCGGGAGGGGATGCCGAAGGCGCCGACGGGCGGGCCGCCCGCGCGCTGGAGGAGGAGTTGTGGCGCCGCATGTCCAAGGAGGGCGACGAGGATGCGAGGGACGAGCTTATCGTCTCGTACCGTCCGCTTGTCTTCTGGCTGGCGAAGAAGTTCACGGTCCGACCCTCCTCGTACCAGGACCTGGTCCAGGAGGGGATGATTGCCCTCATAAGGGCCGTGGACCGCTTCGAGCCGGAGCGCGGGCTCAGGTTCACCACCTACGCCTTCTACAGGATCAGGGGGCAGATGATAAACTACCTGCAGCGCTCGGAGAGCAGGGCGCCGGTGCCTGTGGAGGATGAACTCCTGGCCGTGGACGACGGGTTTTCGCCCGACGCCTTCGACACCGTGCTTGCCGTGCTTGAGGAGATGAAGAGGCTGCCCGCGAGGGAGGAAGAGGTGCTGAAGGCCATGCTGATCGAGGGCATGGAGGCCAGAGATGTGGCCAGGGAACGGGGGATCGACGTCAGCCACGTTTATCGGCTCAGAAGGAGCGCGATAGCGAAACTTCGAAAATGGCTGGGCCCGGAGGCCACAAATCAAGTCTGAAACGGGATAACAGGATATGCTTGTATCGCGCGCACCGAGTGCGCGGGGGAGTATCCCACGGAGGGCTTGTCATGGAGAGGAAGTTCGCTAGGATATACAGATGGCTGGAGAGGTGCGCGAAGGCCTGTTCCGCGGGATCCTGGGGCAGTGCCTTGGCGGACATGGAGTGTGCCAAGGCCGAGCTCGAGGAGGTCAGGGACGAGATATGGTCACAAGCCGAGAATGCCATGGCCCCCAGGCCGGCCAGGAGAGGGGCGACCGCCCTCCGGGTGGCGTTCGTCTGCTCCGTCCTGATCTTCGCGTCCGCGGCGCCGCTGGCAATGCAGAGCCAGGGACCGGCAGCACAGTCGATCGCGGCGCACACTAGGCTGGACGCTTTGGCAGAGAACAGGCTGGAGTGGGTGACCGCGGATGAGAAGGCGCTACTGGACGGATTAAGGAAGAGCCTCAGCGACGCGAATCTTGAATGGATGGCGAGAAAACAGGAGTTCGACGGAACGGACGCGCCTGCGGACGCGAGGACCGGCGGCAGGGTGGCGTACGTCGCCGCCCCGTCGCGAAAGGTTCAAGAGGCGCCCGCGCATGTCGAGAGGGTCTCGGCGGTCGCCGCGCCCGAGGCGGCGGAGCTCGACTCGATCCTCTCCCTCGTCCAGATAGGACGCAAGGCCCTTAGGGGGGAGGAGTCGCCGATCCAGTTCCAGAGGTGACGCCCTTGGACTGCGTCCTCATCTTTGTTCTGCTTGTTTGCGGTTTGGGGGCGTTTTATTTTTTATCACGAAATGAATCCACCCTGCTTTTTCGGAAGGAGAGAGTGCGCGTGAAAGAAATCAACATGAGGTCCTGGCGAACGGCATGTCTGCTGTGCCTGCTGGCGGCCCTGCTCGGGGCGGTTCCCGCGTCGGCCCAGGATCCGGTCGTGGCGCTGGTCGACGTGGAGGGCAACGAGCACGTCGTCTCCCAGCACATCCTCGGCGTGGTCAGGACGAAGGCCGGAGAGCCCATAAGCCGGGAACAGCTTCAAAGCGACGTCGAGGCCATCTACGCCCTCGGCTTCTTCTCCTTCGTGGACATCAACCTGTACAGCGTCGCCAACGGGGTGGGCGTGACCTTCATCGTCAGGGAGAACCCGGTCGTCGAGAGCGTATCCTTCTCCGGCAACAGCATCTACAGCGACGAGGATCTGCTGAAGCTTGTCTTCACGACACCCGGCAACGTGTTCAACAGGGTCTTCTTCCGTCACGATCTCGACCGCATACAGCAGAAGTACCACGATGACGGCTACGTCATGGTCAAGATAGCCGACGTAAAGGTGGAGGGCGGGATGATCGACGTCCAGATAGTGGAGCCCAGGGTCGGGAACATCATCATCCAGGGGAACGCCAAGACGAAGACCAACGTAATTGCGCGCGAGATAAAGATGCGGCGCGGGGATCCTTTCAACGCCACCGTCCTTCGGCACTCGATCAACAAGCTGCAGAACAAGGGGTTCTTCGAGGACGTCAACGTCGGCTTCGAGCCGGGGGAGGAGCCGGACGAGACCGACATCATCGTCACGGTGGTCGAGCAGAAGACCGCCAAGGTAGGCCTCTCCATAAGCCACGGGACGTCGAGCGGCTGGTCGGGCGGACTGACCTACTCCGACACCAACTGGCAGGGGCTGGGCCGGGTCGGAGAGGTGGGCTTCGAGCTGGGGGACAACTCCCAGTACTGGGCGACCTACTCCGAGCCGTACATGGACAGAAATCACTATGCGTGGAAGGTCGGCTACTTAAAGCGCAACTGGGAGGACCGCTACTACTACAGGAAGGGCGTCAGGCAGCTAAAGTACGACGAGGACATGAAGAACATCTACCTCGGCGCGGGTAGGAAGTTCGGCAAGGACGAGAAGTACAGCTGGTTCGTCACGCTGGACTGGCGCGACATCGACGCGTACAACATCAGGGAGCAGACGGGCGTGGACGACCTCACCAGGGGAAAGATATTCTCCGTGCTGGGGACGGTGACCCGCGACAACACCGACGCCTATTTAAGCTACCCGAAGGGCGACGTCATAGATCTCAACGTCGAGCAGGCGATGGAGGCCCTGGGCGGCGAGTACAGCTACACCAAGTACTGGCTGCAGGCCAGATACTACACCCCGGTCCTGGGCCTGGAGGACTTCCTCAACAGGCAGTTCGGGGCGATAGACAAGGACAACCCGGTCGTCTTCGCGGCGCGGATGCGCGTGGGGTTCTCGTCCGGGGACCTGCCCACGGCCGGCCTGTATTCGGTCGGCGGCACGGGAACCCTCAGAGGTTTCGACGGGGGCGAGTTCGAGGGCACGGAGATGTTTCTCGGCAACGCCGAGCTGCGGATTCCCGTCCAGAAGGCCTTCAGCCTCGTGGTCTTCTACGACGTGGGCAACGCCTGGCTTGACGAGGGGATCGACTTCTCCGACCTCCACGATGCCTGGGGCATCGGAGTCAGGGTGAAGACCCCCCTCGGCAACTTCAGGGTGGACTACGCCCAGGGAGAGACCGAGAACAGGACCCACTTCGGCTTCGGAGAGATGTTCTAGCGCCGGAGGACTCTTGGGCGTGCGCGACACAGTCGGCTTTATTTTCCGTCGCAAGAGTTTCATAAAGGGCTGCGCGCTGCCGTTCATCGCCGCAGCCTTTTTCTTGGCGGTCGCGCCCGCTCTGGAGGCCCGTGCCGGGGAGATACGGGTGGAGGGGGCCCCCTACTGGCTCAGGCAGG
Organism: uncultured Synergistaceae bacterium; assembly: GCA_964458805.1. Classification (GTDB taxonomy): domain Bacteria; phylum Synergistota; class Synergistia; order Synergistales; family Aminobacteriaceae; genus JAAYLU01. Next base: position 16,857 of record CAYWKH010000029.1, on the reverse strand, counting down.
GCGTCGAGCGCAGCCTTCAGTCTGTGTGGTGGGAGTTGTCCGCCCGGACGGACCTCTCGGGCGAGGACAGGGTCAGGCTGCTGTCCGTGGTGGCGGAGCGGCTGTTCGCGGGCTACGCGCCGTCCGTGTCCATGCGGGGAACGGAGATCCTGGTGGACCTGTCGGCCCAGCAGGCGACGGAGTGGAGCGTGGAGATCAACCCCCCGCCCCTGTCCCCTCCCGCCGACCGGTGGTTCTCCGAGGGCGCGGCGGAGCTCGAGAGGATACTGCCCCGGATGTTGGCCCTGCTGCCGCTGGAGGCCCTGTCCTGGGCTGACGTGGCGCTCAAGGAGGCCATCGAGGACGCCTGCGCCCCTGTGCTGCCAGGCTGGAGCCCCTCCCTGCTGGTCAGGCTGGAGGGGGGAGGCCCGGCGGAGGATGGAAGGTCCGAGGAGAGGCGCATACTCAGGATCTCCTTCACCCCAAGGCCGCCGCTGGTGCTGGCGATAGTCCCGTCGATCAACTCGACCACCCTGCCGGTTGCGTTTCGCTCAGACCTCAAGGAGAAGATACTGCGCTCCCTCGCCCCCGTGGTCGGCCTGCCGCTGGAATGGGCCTCGCTGAACAGGCTTAGGATAGAGAGCCTGGCGGCGGACGCCCTGCGCGACACCAACACCGTCACAAACGCCCGTGCCGCGGTCGACGTCTCCTTCACGCCGGAGCAGCTGTCACCGGTGGAGGCGGAGGTGGAGAGCTCCAAGTACTCCGTGCGGGCGTGGATGTCCGCTTACGCCGGGGCGGAGGGCAGGTACCCGGAGGCGGGCCTTCACCTCGGGAGGAAGGCGCTTCCCGTCTCGGGGTGGGAGGTGGAGCTCTACGGCGAGTGGATAATGTCCGTCGAGGACTTCTCGCTCGAGAGTCGCTGGGGGTTCCGCTGGAGTCCCGTCAGGAACGTGACGGTGGGGGCGGAGAAAGCCTTCCCTGGAAACGTCCTGTGGTACCGCCTGTGGCTGGCGGGCGGGCCACGCTCCCCCTACCTGTGGTGGCGGCAGAGCGAGGACGGCGATTCGATGCTGGGGCTGGGGTACCGGCTGGACGACAGGATCTCGCTCGAACTGCACTACGACGAGCGCGACATCGGCAGCTGGGCCCTCAAGGCCATTCTGGACCTGTAGAGGATGGATTTCCCGGATCGCGCGCGGCCCCGCGTCGTCGCGGTCCAGGGTGGAGAACGGAGGAGTTTTATGAAGGAGCGGATGACGCTGCGGGCGATAGCCGAGAGGGTAGGGGGCAGGCCGGTGGGCGATGGTGCTCGCGTGGTGGCGAGGGTCGCCTCCCCGGCCAACGGCGGCGAGGGCGATATAGTCTGCCTGTGGAATTCGGACGGGACGGCCTCGACAGCCGGAGAAAACCGTCTCGCTCGCCCTCGGGAGGGTGTCCTCTACCTGGCCGACGCGGAGTTCTTCGCCCGCAACCCCGGATGCGAGGGGGTGTCGGCGCACGACCCCAAGGGGGCCTTCCCGTTGCTGTTGTCCCTGTTCGCCGGGCCTCGCCGCAGCTCCTTCGGCTCGTCGGGCATCCACCCCTCGGCGGTTGTATCGGACGAGGCGGATATCCACCCGACCGCCTGGGTAGGGCCCCTGTGCGTGGTCGAGGCGGGTTCCTCGGTCGGTGAGGGAGCCTTCCTGCAGGGGCGGGTCTACGTCGGGAAGGGATGCTCCATCGGGCCGGGATCCGTGCTGGAGGCCGGCGCGGTGCTGTTCGAGAGGGTTCGCATCGGAGGCCGCTGCCTGGTCCACGGCAACTCTGTGCTCGGGAGCGACGGCTTCGGTGTCCCGATAGCGCCGGACGGGCGCCGCCCTGAGAGAGTGCCCCAGCTCGGCGGCGTTGTGCTCGGCGACGATGTGGAGGTGGGCGCCTGCACCACGATAGACAGAGGGACGTTGGACGACACGGTGGTTGGCAGCGGGACCAAGATAGACAATCACGTGCACATCGCTCATAATGTCCGGGTGGGCGAGAACTGCATAATCGTGGCCATGACCGGCATAGCCGGCAGCGCCGTCCTGGAGGACGGGGTCGTGATGGCGGCGCGCAGCGGGGTGAAGGAGCACGTCCGCGTCGGGAGAGGGGCGATCGTGGCCGCCCAGGGGGGCGCGATCGGGGACGTGCCCCCCGGTGAGGTGGTCTCCGGCTTCCCGGCCAGACCGCACAGAGAGAACTTCCGCGTCCAGGCGGCGATGCAGCGCCTGCCGGAGCTCCTGTCGCGGGTGAAGCGACTCGAGAAGGAGCTCGACGCCCTTCGTGCCCGCGAGGGTGACGGGAAGGGCGCGGGGGCGGCCGGCGCGGCCCGATGAACGGCTTTCGAAGGCTGAAGCGCCCGGTCTCCTTCTCCGGAAGGGGGCTGCACTCCGGCGAACTGTCGAAGGTCACGGTGTCGCCCCTGCAGGAGGGCGGCCCGGTGCTCGAGACGGGCGGGGAGCGCGCGCCTCTGGCCTCCTGCCGGGCGGAGGGGGTGGGGCGCGGCACGTCGGTCCTTCTGCCGGGCGGCGCGAGGGCCAGGACCACGGAGCACCTGTTCGCGTCTCTGCTCGGGCTGGGGCTGTGGTCGGTGAGAGTATCGCTCGACGGCCCGGAGATGCCGGCCTGCGGAGGGTGCGCGAGCGGCTTCGCCGACGAGCTGTTCCTCGCGTCGGAGCAGATTCCCCCTTGCGAGATCCCGGGCAGGGGGGCGATATCGCCCGCGCTCCCTGTCGCGCTTGTCGACGAGGCACGCGGGGGATTTCTGTCGCTCTTCCCCGGCGGTGGACTGCGCGTGACCTACGTCATCCAGTACGACCGCAGCCCTATCGGGACAAGTATGGCGTCCTACGACCACGAGGCGGACGACTTCAGGGAGTGCATCGCGCCGGCCCGCACCTTCGCCCTGGCGTCGGAGGTGGACAGGCTGAGGGCAGACGGCCTCGCTAGGGGGGGAAGCCTGGAGAACGCGGTGGTGGTCGGCGCCGACTCGGTCCAGGCATCGGGGGGGCTGCGGTTCCCCGACGAGTTCGTCAGGCACAAGATACTTGACCTGCTGGGGGACCTCTACCTGCTGGGGTCGCCCCTGAACGCCCGGATAATCGCCGTTAGGGCCGGCCACGCCATGCACTGCAGGCTGGTTGAACGCCTGCGCAGGCTGGGCCGCACGAAAGGAGACCGAACATGCTCGATATTCACAGGATAATGAAGTGCCTGCCCCACCGCTACCCGTTCCTGCTGGTGGACAGGATCGTCGAGATCGACGAGAAGCACGCCGTGGGCCTCAAGAACGTCACGATCAACGAGCCCTTCTTCCAGGGGCACTTTCCCGCCGAGCCGATAATGCCCGGAGTGCTGGTGCTCGAGGCGATGGGACAGGTGGCCGCGATGATGCTGTCCGCGAGCCCCGGCTGCGAGAACCTGATAACGTTCCTGACCGGGGTGGAGAAGGCCAGGTTCCGAAGGCCTGTGAGGCCCGGAGATCAGCTGGTTACGACGGCGGAGATGGTCAGGCTGCGCAGGAGGGTGGGGAAGGTGCGCACCGTCGGCAGGGTGGACGGCGAGATCGCGGCGGAGGCGGAGTTCAGCTTCGTGGCGGCCGAGACCCTCGCACCGGACGCGGACGGGGAGAAGGCGGACAGCTAGATGCCCCGCATTCACCCCGCGGCGATAGTGTCGCCAAGGGCCGAGATCGCGGACGACGCGGAGATCGGCCCCTTCTGCATCGTCGGCGACCGCGTGAGGATAGGCGCCGGGACGGTTCTGTCCTCCTTCGTCACCCTGCTCGACTTCGTCGAGATTGGGGCGGCGTGCCGCCTGGAGCAGCACGTGGTCCTCGGCGGCGAGCCCCAGGACCACTCCTTCCGCGGAGAGGAGTCGTGGGTCAGGATCGGCGACTCCGTCACCCTGCGCGAGAACGTCACGGTCCACCGGGCCACCGGCGAGTACGAGAGCACGGTGGTGGGGGACGGCGCCTTCCTGATGGAGGGGGTGCACATAGGGCACAACGCCTCGGTCGGCAGAAGGGTGACGATGGCGAATAAGTCGGCCCTGTCGGGCTTCTGCTCGGTGGGCGACGATGCGGTGATAGGCGGCATGGCGGGCCTGCACCAGTTCGTCCGGGTCGGCGCGCTGTGCATGATAGGCGGGCTGACCAAGGTGGTTAAGGACGTCCCCCCCTACCTGACGGCCGACGGACGTCCCGCTGTCATCTACGGCCTGAACAGGGTCGGGATGCGACGGGCGGGGATGGACCCCGCGTCGCGCGACCTGGTGCGCTCGATCTACGACGAGCTGTTCAGGGGCGGGCTCCCGTTCAGGGCGGCGCTCGAGCGCCTGGCGGCGTCGGACAGGGGAGGGACCCCGGAGGCCAGGGGGATCCTGTCGTTCTGCGGACAGTCGAGGAGAGGGATGACCATCTGGACCAGCGGACGCTCGCGCAGGAGGGAAGATGGGGAGGATTAGGCTGCTGGTGCTTGACGTGGACGGCACCATGACCGACGGGAAGTTCTACGTCGACGGGGGCGGCGGGGAGTTCAAGCGCTTCGACGCCAGGGACGGAATGGGGATAGCCCTTCTGCGCCGGGCCGGGGTCCGCACGGCCTTCATAAGCGGGCGCCGTTCGACCGCCACCGAGGCCCGCGCCCGCGAGCTCGGCGTCGACCTGCTGTTCAACGGAGTTAGGGAGAAGCTCCCGGTCCTGACGGGGCTGCTCGCCGAGCTCGGCATCCCGGCGGACGAGGTCGCCTACATGGGCGACGACGTCAACGACGTGGACTGCCTTCGCGCGGTCGGGCTCTCCTTCGCCCCGTCGGATGCCGCCCGGGAGGCGAAGGCCGCGGCGTGGACGGTCACTTCGGCCCGCGGCGGGGAGGGCGCCGTGCGCGAGGCGGCGGAGCTCATCCTCATGCTGAACCGGACGGCGGAGGCCCCCTGATCGCCATGGGCGGCGCGGGGGTCGGCATCCTCGACAGGTTCATACTGAAGGAGCTGTCCGGCGCCTTCTTCTTCGGCGTTGCCTCCTTCACCATGGTCTTCGTCGCGGGGGATCTGCTCTTCCAGGCCGCCAACCTGATAATCGAGCAGGGGGTGTCGCTCGGGGTGGTGGCCAGGCTCCTGATCTACCGCCTGCCGGAGGTGGTCATCCTGACCCTGCCAATGGGCTCTCTGCTCTCGTCCCTGCTGACCTTCAGCAGGCTGTCGGCAAACAGCGAGCTGGTAGCGCTCAAGTCGGCGGGGATACCCTTTCACAGGATACTGCGCCCGGTCTTCCTGGCGGCCGTCCTTGTGGGCCTGGCGGCGATGATAGGGGCGGAGACCCTCGTCCCGTTCGCGAACAGGGCCGCCGAGAACCTGCTGAAGTACGAGGTGCTGCACGAGAGGCCGGCGCTGCTCAAGGAGAAGGTCTTCCTGCGGGAGGAGCGCGACGGTGCGCTCAGGAGGGTGATCTACCTCGGCGAGCTGAAGCCCAAGGACGGACTCATGAGGGACATCATAATCCAGGAGTTCGACGACGGCAGGCTGAGCAGGATCTCTCTCGCCGACGAGGGCGTGTGGAAGGGCGGGGAGTGGTGGATAGAGAACGGCCAGGTCTTCGAGGTCACGAAGTCCTCCAGGGTTCAGTCCCTGTTCCGCTTCGAGAGGCAGAAGCTCCAGCTCGACCTCAGCCCGCAACAGATAGAGCAGGCATCGAGGAGGCCGTCCGAGATGAGCTCGCTGGAGCTCCTGGAGCAGATCTCCATGATGGAGCAGCAGGGGCAGTCTCTGGCCCCGCTGAAGGTGATGTTCCACCTGAGGCTGGCCCTGCCGTGGGCGGCGGTCGTGCTGGCCGTGCTGGGAGCCGCCCTGGGGGTGCGCTCCACCCGCTCCGGGCCGGGCCTGGGCTTCGGCCTGAGCGTGCTTATAGTCTTCGCCTACTACGTCGTAATGTCCTTCTGTCGCGCCCTCGGGGAGGCCGGCAACATCCCGGCCGTCCTGGCGGCGTGGTTCCCGAACATCTGCTTCCTGCTGATCGGCGGCTGGTTCGCCAGGAGGGCGAACGGGTGACCGATCCTCGAAAGGAGACGATCCGATGACACAGGAAAATCCCTTCGCCTCCTCGACCCGCGGGGTCCGCCCCGCCCTGGTGGCGGGCGGCGGGGAGTTGCCGGTGCTGGTCGCGAGGCAGGCCTCCCGCCTGGGGGTGCCGCTGCTGGTCTACTGCACGGGGGACACCGCGCCGTTCGCCTCCATTGCGGGCGTCGAGGCCATGTCGCTTCCCGCCGGGGGGCTGGACCTGGGCGCAGCGCTGCGGGAGATGATCAGGCGGGGGGCGGACTCCGTCATACTCGCGGGGATGGTCCCGAAGAACCTGGTATACGCCGAGCTGCCCGACCGCCTCCTCAAGGATGTCGTCGAGGGGGGCGGGATGGACGACCACAGCCTGCTGGGGCGGGTAGTGGCCGCCTTCGAGAGGGCCGGGCTGGAAGTGCTTCCCTACGCCGCCCTGCTCGGGGACTCTCTTGCGCCGGAGGGGCACATAGCGGGGCGTCCGCCCTCGGCAAGGGAGATGGAGGACGTCGGGGTCGGGCGCGAGGTCCTCTCCGCCATCCTGCCGCTCTCGTTCGGGCAGGGCGTGGTCGTGGCGCGCGGCGCCGTGGTCGCCGTGGAGGCCATGGAGGGAACCGACGCCATGATCCGGAGGGCCGGCGAGCTCGTCAACGAGACGGCGGAGCATGGCGCCTCGCCCGGAGGGGTGCTGGTGAAGATGATGCGCCCGGACCAGGACCCGCGCTTCGACGTGCCGGTGGTCGGAGTGGATACCCTCAGGAACATGAGGTCCGCTGGGCTGACCTGCCTGGCGGTCGAGTCGGGCAGGACCCTGTTGCTTGACGCCGACAGGTTCAGGGATCTGGCCGGGCCGCTCGGAATATCCGTCGTGGGGGTCTCGGCGCCTTGAACGCCGGGGCCGGGGGGATCTTCGTCAGCAGCGGCGAGCTCTCCGGCGAACTGTACGCCGCCTCTCTCGTGCGCTCTCTCCGTTCGAAGGGATACGGGGGCCGCCTGTTCGGCATGGGCGGGGCGAGAAGCTCCGCCGCCGGACTCGAGGTAGTCCGCGACTCCTCCGAGCTGCACCTGGTGGGGGTGGGCGAGGTTATCCCCGCCATCCCAAGGCTGATCCGGCTGAGGAACGACCTGGCCGACCGAGTAGTGCGGAGCGGCGCCGGCACGATCGTGCTGATAGACAGCCCGGACTTCCACCTCCCCCTCGCCTCGGCCCTCCGCTCGCGCGGGTGGGGCGGCCGGGCGGTCTGCCTGGTCCCCCCGACCGTGTGGGCCTGGAGGAGCGGCAGGACCAGGGCGCTGGCCCGCGACTTCGACCTGTGCCTTCCCCTGTTCGGCTTCGAGCACGAGTTCCTGGCCAGCAGGGGGGTCAGGTCCGCCTGGCGCGGCCACCCCCTCGTGGACGACTTTCCCCGCTGTCCGACCCCCCCCTCCGGCAGGATCGTCGCCCTGCTGCCCGGCAGTCGGAGGTCGGAGGTGAAGCGCCTGCTCCCCCGCCTTGTCGAGTGCGCCGCCCTGCTCTCCGCAAGGGGGCTGTCTCCGGTGTTCTCGATAGCCCCGGGCCTCCCCGACGACCTGGCGGAGTGGATGAGGGGGGAGTTGCGCGGCATGGATACGTTCGAGGGGGAGGGGAGAGATCTGCTGGCCTCCTGCGTCGCCGCCGCGGGCGCCAGCGGCACCGCTGCGGTGGAGGCGATGATGCTCGACCGCTTCATGGTGGTGGCCTACAGCGCGGGCATACTGTCGCGCCTGGCGTGGATGCTGCTCGCCAGGACAGACAGGGTCTCCCTTCCCAACATCCTGTCGGGGGTCGACATCTACCCCGAGCTGCTCAAGGACCGGATGATAGGATCCGCGGCCTTCGAGGAGACAGTTCGCTACCTGGACGACCCGTCGCGGCGAGCGGCGGTCCACGAGGGGCTGGCGGCGGCGCGCGGGAGGATGGGCGAGTCGGGCGCGGCGGACTTCTGGGCGGAGTCGGTGCTGGCGCAGGCGGCGGCCCGCGGGGAGCCTCGGCGGTGAGAGGCGGTCGCGTTCGGAGGGTCGTCCTTATGACCAACGGACCGGGGGAGCTGTGGGGGTGGGTGCGCCCCCTGGCCGCGGAGCTCGGCGGGCGCGGATGGAGGGTGTCTCTTCGCCTGCTCCCGTGTCAGTTCGCGTCCGGGGCGGAGGATCGGGCGGCCGCCTCCCTTGGACTGTTGGCTTCCGGGCCGGAGTCCGCGTCCGCCACCGCGCTGGCCCTGTGGAAGTCGAGGCGCGACGAGCCGCCGGACGCCGTTGTGCAGCTTGGGGGCGACCTGATGTGGGGGAGGATGCTTACCGCCCGCCGCGTTCCGCTGTTCTGCTACTCCTACGGTGACAAGAGGGGGCTCGAGGTGTGCGCGGCTGTGTACACCGCCTTCCCCGCGATGGCGCGAGCGATGACGCGGCCAGGAGTGTCGCCCTTGGTGGTTGGGGACCTGGCGGCCGACCTGATCCCGGCGCCGGTGCCGGCCCCCGACGGGAGAGAGCCCTCGAAGGCCCCCTGCGTCGCCTTCTTCCCGGGAAGCAGGCCCGGCATTCGCGACTACGCCATCCCCCTGATCGAGCGGACCGCGTCGGCCCTGCGAGAGTTCCTGCCGTCGCTCGAGGCCCGCGTCCTCCTGTCGCCGTTCGACGGGAAGGAGGACGGCGAGCGGCTTCGGGCGCGCGGCCTTGCCCCTGCGCCGGGAGGGCTGCCGGGCTCCCTGGACGGGGTGGACTTCGCGGTGACCCAGCCCGGCACGAACACCCTGGAGCTCATGCACAGAGCGGTGCCCTTCCTGGTCGCGGTGCCCTTCTCATCGCTGAGGTACATTCCCCTTCCGGGCCTCGCGGGCTCGCTGTCGCGCCTGCCGCTCGCCGGCCCGGCGCTGCGCGCGGTCGCCCTCAGGTCGAGACGGCGCTCGACGGGGTTCACCGCGTGGCCCAACCGTCTCGCGGGACGCCAGGTGGTGGACGAGATGATAGGTGACGTAACGCCCGGCGACATCGCCGCGAGGGTGGCCGAACACCTGGGCGACCGGGCGCGCCTGGCGGAGACGCGCCTCTCCCTGTCCCTGCTCTCCTCGGAGGCGCCGCGCGGGGCCGCCGCCCGGATGGCCGATCACATCGAAAGGACCCTTGCCTGACATGAATGGATTGAACAGCACGCACAAGGCATCGCCCTACATGCGCCTGCTCGCCTGCGCCCGTCCGTACGCGCGCAGGCTGGCCGCGGCGCTCGCATGCATGTTCGTCGCCTCGGCGTGCAACATAGTGCCCCCCTGGCTGCTGAAGAACGTGGTGGACGACGTCCTGATACAGAAGGACCTCGCCATGCTCAACACCATTCCCTTTCTTCTCGTTGTGCTCTTCATCGGCAAGGGGCTCGCCTCCTACGGCCACCAGTACCTGATGAACTGGACCGGGCAGAGGGTTGTCATGGACCTTCGCCTGCTCCTGTACGACCACCTTCAGCGAATGTCGCTCAAGTACCTGTACGGGAAGCGCCTGGGGGAGCTCATGTCGCGCATAACCAACGACGTGTCGATCCTGCAGAACCTGGTCACCTCGGTGCTGGTCAACCTGGTGGTGCAGGCGGTCACATTCGTCGGGATGGTGGCCTTCCTGCTGTACATCAACTGGAGGCTGTCGCTAGTGGCGTTCGCGGTCATCCCCCTCACCGTGCTTATACTCGACCGGGCGTCCAGGAGGCTGAGAAGCGTGGGGCACGCGATACAGAGCGAGCTGGCGTCGCTGTCGGCCGTCGTGCAGGAGGCCTTCGGGGCGATAAGGGTGGTGCGCTCGTTCGCCACCGAGGACCTGGAACTGGAGCGCTTCGGCAGGAGCAACCGGGACAACTTCCGCGCGGTGATGCACGGAGTGCAGGTCCAGTCGGCGCTGGCGGGCATCATAGAGGTCGTGCTGATAGCCGCCCTGGCGCTGATCCTCTGGCTGGGCGGCAGGAAGGTCGTGGGGGGGGAGCTGACGCCGGGGGAGCTGATAGCCTTCCTGGGCTACCTGGGTTTCATGGTCCAGCCGATCAGGGTGCTCACCTCCGTGACAAGCTCCCTTCAGATGGGGCTCGCCGCCGCGGACAGGATCTTCGCGATGCTGGACACCCCGGTGGACATCGCCTCCCCGGCCAACCCGGTCAGGGTCGGCGCGCTTGAGGGGAGGGTGGCCTTCGAGGGGGTCTCCTTCTCCTACGTCGCGGGGCGGGAGGTGCTCGGCGGCATCGACCTCGACGTGCGCCCCGGCGAGAGGGTCGCCATTGTCGGCCCGACCGGATCGGGCAAGTCCACCCTCGCCGACCTGGTGCCCCGCTTCTACGACCCGGACAGGGGGGCGGTGCTGGTGGACGGCCGCGACGTGCGCACCCTGGACCTGTCCGAGCTGCGCAGGCAGATAGGCGTAGTCCACCAGGACTCGATACTGTTGAGGGGTACGATAGGCTTCAACATCTCCTACGGCCTGACCGGCATGTCCTCCGAGCAGATCGCCAGGGCCGCCGACATCGCCGGCATACGCGAATTCATCGAGTCGCTCCCCCTGGGCTACGACACCGAGGTGGGCGAGAGGGGCGTGACCCTCAGCGGCGGCCAGAGGCAGAGGATCGCAATCGCCAGGGCCGTGGCCAGGAACCCGCGGATACTCATCCTGGACGAGGCCACGTCCTCGCTCGACTCCGAGGTGGAGCGCCAGGTCCAGGAGGCGATGAACACGGCGATGGCCGGGCGCACATCCCTGGTAATAGCCCACAGGCTGTCGACCATCAGGGGCGCGGACAGGATCGTCGTGCTCGACCGTGGCAGGATAGTCGGGCAGGGGACCCACGACGAGCTGATGGCCCTGGGAGGGCTGTACCACAGACTGTACACCTCGGGGGAGGATCTGAGGTCATGAACGAACCGGGAGGAGAGGGGGCCTTCAGGAGGCTGCGCACCCCCGTCCGCTCCGCGCTCGGGAGCTACCTCTCCTTCGCGCGGGGCGAGACCCGGCTGTCGCTCTGGGCGCTCGCCTACCCCTTCGGCCTCGTCGCCAAGTCCGTGGTCGCCGTCAGGAACTTCGCGTTCGACCACGGCCTGGCCAGGTCGGAGGAGCCGCCCCTGCCGGTGGTCAGCGTGGGCAACATCACCCTGGGGGGGACGAACAAGACCCCGTTCGTCGAGATGCTCTGCCGAATCCTGCTGTCGGCGGGCGTGTCGCCGGCCATCATCAGCAGGGGGTACGGCGGCCGGACGGTCGACCCCGTGGTGATAACCGCGGACGCGATCGACGGCGCGGACGACCTGGGCCGCCTGCGCGACCTCGTCGGCGACGAGCCCCTGCTGCTGGCCTCCAGGCTCCCCGGTGTGCCGGTGGCCGTGTCGAAGGACCGATTGAGGGACGTGGACGTGCTCTCCGGCAGGGGGGTGCAGCTCATCGTGGCGGACGACGCCTTCCAGCACCGGCGCATGGGGCGCGACGCCGACATAGTGCTGGTGGACGCGTGCTGCCCGTTCGGCAACGGGTGGATCGCTCCGGCCGGCATACTCAGGGAGCCGCCCTCCGTCCTGGCCAGGGCGTCCGCGGTGGTGGTCACCAAGTCCGAGCAGGTGTCCGCCGGACGACTGAGGACGCTGGTGGGCGAGCTGTCACGCTTCGTCCCGGAGGACAGGCTGTTCTTCTCTCGCATATCGCTGCACGAGTGGCGCCTTTGGAACGGAGGCTGGAGGGGGATTGCGCCGGGGCCGCCCGGGACCGCGCTGGCCTTCTCCGCCATAGGCAGCCCGGAGAGCTTCCGGCGCTCGCTCGAGTCCGAGGGGGTCGAGATTCTGAGGGAGCACCGCTTCAAGGACCACTACCGCTACAGGGTGGAGGACATGAGGGCGCTGGAGGACTCCATGAGGGAGTGCGGGGCCTCGTGCATGGTCTGCACCGAGAAGGACGTGTACAACATGCCTCGCGAGTGGAGGGGCGGGCGAGACGTCATGGTCCCCTTCATATCCACGGTGCTGGACGACGAGGAGCGCTTCCGCTCCTGCCTGCTCGACTCCCTTCGCCCGAGGATGGTGGTCGCGTCCAACGGCTACGGCGAGGACTCCATGGGGGTTTTGCTGGCGAGGAAGCTGTCCGAGCGCTTCCCCTCCGCGGTCGTGTCGGCGTTCCCGATAGTCGGGAGGGGGGAGCACTACTCGAAGGAGGGCATACCCATAGACTCGGTGCCCTCGGACTCGCCGAGCGACGGCGTGATCAAGTACCGCCTGGTCGACCTGTGGAGGGACCTCAGGGCCGGGCTGCTGCGCTCCATCGCCATGCAGATGAGGGCGTGGGCGGCGCTACGGGGCCGCATAAGGTCTCCGCTGTGCGTGGGTGACGTCTACCTGCTGTTGCACGCCCTGTGGGGGCAGGGGCAGCTCCCAGTGCTGGTGGCGACGGCCAAGACCGTCTACCTGAGCGGGCACTGGAGGCTCGAGAGGTTCATCTTGAAGCACAGGAGCAGGATGACCTGGACGCGCGACCGCGACACGGCCGGGGAGCTGAGCAGGTCCGGCGCGAACGCCCGGTTCGACGGCAACCCCATAATGGACATAACGTGTGATAATAATATCGAGCCGGTGTCGTGGGGGGATGACGGGAGGCCGCGCGTGCTCCTGCTGCCCGGCAGCAGGCGGAGGGCCTACGACGACCTGCACCTGCTGCTGCAGTCGGTGGACAGGGTGCAGTCTATGCTGCCGGAGGGCGCCTCGTACCTGATGGTGGTCGCGCCCACGCTCGACACCGACAGGCTGCTCCAGGCCTGCGAGGGCGAGGGGTGGACCGCCGTCCGCGGAGCGCCCGGCGGTTTGTCGCGGGAACTGGCGCTGCGCAGGGGGTCGTGCGAGATTCGCTTCTTCTTCGGCCCGCTGCCGGCGGTCGCCGCGAGGGCGCATGTGCTGATAGGTCTCGGCGGCACGGCCAACCAGGTGTGCGCCGGGATGGGAGTCCCGGTGGTGTCCATAGAGGAGAAGGGTAAGTTCGTTCAGAAGAAGCTGCTGGGCGACGCGGAGGTGCTCGTGCCGCAGGACTCCCGGGCCCTGGCGGAGGCTGCCGTCGCGATAATAAGGGACGAGGCGCTTCGCAGGAGGATGTCGGAAGAGGGAGTGTCGCGACTTGGCGGACCCGGCGCCCTGGATCGAGTGGCGGACTACGCGGCCGCCCGGATGGGCTGGGATCTTCGCGCGCGCCTGTACGACGCGCTTGCGGTCCAGTGGGGCGGCGGCCCCGACCGGCGCGCCGCAAAATAACAGTCAGGAGATGATGCGACGTGCGGTCATCGTGCGCACCTGAGCGCCCCATGCCGGAGGGCGGGGCGGCTCTGCGCTCCGAGGAGATAGTACGCATAAGGGACGATTCGCCCGGTAGAAGGTGGGACTTCCCCATAGGGGCGGGCGGGCTGGCCCTGATCGCGGGGCCGTGCTCGCTCGAGACCCCGGAGCTGGGGCTCGAGATCGCCGAGACGGTGCGGGACATATGCAGATCGCTCGGCCTTGGCTACATTTTCAAGGCCTCGTTCGACAAGGCCAACCGCACCTCCCTGACGGGGTTCCGCGGACCCGGCCTGGACGAGGGGCTGGAGCAGCTGGCCGAGATACGCCGCAGGGCCTCGGTGCCGGTGCTCACGGACATACACGAGTCGTGGCAGGCGGAGCGGGCCGCCAAGTCCGTGGACGTCCTGCAGATCCCGGCCTTTCTCTGCCGCCAGACTGACCTGCTGCTCGCGGCCGCGGCCACCGGAAGGCCGTTGCACGTGAAGAAGGCGCAGTTCCTGTCGCCGCTCGACATGAGGCACGTGGTGGAGAAGTGCCGAGCCGGGGGGGCTTCGTCACTGATGCTCTGCGAGCGCGGCACCTTCATGGGGTACGGCCGGCTGGTGGTGGACATGACCTCCCTCCCGGTGATGCGCTCCCTGGGATGTCCGGTGGTGTTCGACGCCACCCACAGCGTCCAGGCGCCCGGCGCGGCCAACGGGGCGTCGGGCGGGGACAGGCGCTTCGTGCTCTCCCTTGCCAGGAGCGCCGTGGCCTCCGGGGTCGATGCCCTGTTCCTCGAGACCCACCCCTGCCCCGAGAGGGCCAGGAGCGACGGCCCGAACCTGGTCCCCCTGCACAGGATGCGCTACCTGCTGGAGCAGCTGGCCGAACTGCACCACTTCATGGTACTCAACCTCGGGTACTCCTCCCTGACCTGGGCGGGGCCCGAGGCGGGTAATTGAGTATGGTCAGCCTGCCGTGGGAGCGCGAGGGGCGAAGCCTCTCCGACGAGGAGCTTCTTAGCGCGGGGAGGTCGATCATGCTCGCCGAGGCGGCGGAGATAGAGAGGGCCGCCGGGCGCCTGGGCCCGGAGCTGGCCCGGGCGGCCCGCATAGTCTACTCCTGCGCGGGGAGGCTGGTCACGGTCGGCATGGGCAAGTCGGGCATAATCGGCCGAAAGATCGCCGCCACCCTGGCATCGCTCGGGACGCCGTCATTCTTCCTTCACGCCGCGGAGGGCGCCCACGGAGACCTCGGGATGGTCACCAGGGACGACGCGGCCATCTTCATCAGCAACAGCGGGACAACGTCCGAGGCTATCTCGCTTCTGCCCCACTTCAAGAGACTGGGCGCTCCGATAATCGCCATCACGGGAGGGCTGGCCTCCCCCCTGGCGAGGAACGCCGACGTCGTGCTCGACTCCTCGGTGAGGTCCGAGGCCGGGGACGGCCCGTGCGCGCCGAACGGAGAGGGGAGCGACGGGGCTCTGAACCTCGCCCCCCTGTGCAGCACCACCCTCCAGCTCGCCATAGGCGACGCCCTGGCGGGCATGGTCACCCTGCTGCGCGGGCTGCGCAGGGAGGACTTCGCCCTGTTCCACCCGGGTGGAGCGCTGGGCAGAAGGCTGCTGACCAGGGTGTGCGACGTCATGGGGTCGGGCGACAAGCTGCCGGTGGTGGAGGCGAAGGTGCCGGTGAGCGACGCCCTGTTCGAGATGACCAGCAAGGGGTACGGGGCGACCGTGATAGTGGACGGCGAAGGCGCTCTGGCCGGGATCTTCACCGACGGCGACCTCAGGAGGCTGATAGGGTCCCGCGGGGTCGAGAGCATGTCCCTCCCGGTGGGGGAGGTAATGACCAGGAACCCGGCGGTCATACGCCCCGACAGGCTGGCGGTCGAGGCCGTGCGGACGATGGAGCTGAGGGAGATATCCGCGATAATAGTGGTCGACGGGGACCGCCCGGTGGGGATGCTCCACCTCCACGAGCTGCTGCAGGCGGGGGTGGCCTGACCTGACCGCGTCCCGTCCCGGACCGGGGGCGCGGCTGTACGGCGCCCTGACGACCGCCGCGTGGCCGCTGCTCTACCCGTGGCTCGCCGCGAGGTACAGGGAGGGGTTCGACGAGCGCAGGGGGGTCTACTCCGGCCCCCTCCCCGAGTCGCCCCTGTGGGTGCACGCGGTGTCGGTGGGGGAGGCGCAGTCGGCCTGGCCCCTGCTGTCGGAGCTGCGGGGCCTCGGCGGGGGCGATATCCCGGTGCTGCTCTCCAACAC
>CAYWKH010000029.1:0-1259 GCA_964458805.1 uncultured Synergistaceae bacterium | reverse complement strand
CGCGGACCGGGAGGGAGATGGCGAGGAGGCTGGCGGAGGGACTGTTCGACCGGCAGGTCTACTACCCCTGGGACATCCCCCGCGTCGTGGCCAGGGCGCTCGATGCGGTGCGACCGGCCGGCTACGCGGCGATGGAGACCGAGATATGGCCCAACATGCTGTTTGCCCTGGCGCGCAGGGGGATCCCGGCCTTCCTGGTCAACGGCAGGATATCCGAGCGCACGGCGCGGATCGCGCTCAGGGCCCCGGCCTTCTGGCGGATGGTGTATGATTGTTTCACCCTGATGCTCGTGCGGTCCGAGGCGGACAGGGACGTGCTTCTGTCGCTCGGTGTGCCCGGCTCGAAGGTGCGGGTCACCGGGGACTGCAAGGTGGACGCGCTGCTGATGCGACGCCGGAGTTCCGACGCCGCGAGCGCGAGAGAGCTGCTGTTCGGCCCGAGAGCGGTCCCGGACGGGAGCCCCCTGTTCATCGCGGGCAGCACCCACGAGGGGGAGGAGGAGGCCGCGCTCGACGCCTTCCGGGCGGTGCGGCGCAACCGGCCGGGCGCTAGGCTGGTGGTGGCGCCGAGGCACCCCGAACGCGCCCCGAGGGTGCTCGACACGGCGTCGGCGGTCGCCCCCTCGGTCCTCCTGTCGTCCCCTCCGCCGCGCACACGGGATATAATCGTCGTGGACCGAATAGGCGTGCTGTTCGACCTGTACTCGCTCGCGGACGCGGCCTTCATAGGAGGCAGCCTGGTGGACAGGGGGGGGCAGAACATAATGGAGCCCGCGGCCTTCGGGGTGCCGCTGTGCCACGGGCCCTTCATGAGGGACTTCACCGAGGCGGCTCGCGGACTCGGAGAGAGGGGTGTCGCGACCGTGGTCGGGGGCGCGGAGGGTATCGCCGCCCTCTGGGAGGCGAGCCTTCGTCCGGGCGCGAGGGACCGGGCGCGCGAGGGGGCCGCGGACTACTTCCGCTCCGTCGGAGGGGCGGCCAGGCTTTCGGCGGTCGAGATAACAGGGGTGATCGGTCGATGATGGTGAACGAGGGGCTTCTGGAGGAGTTCTACGAAGGGCTGGACGAGCGGTCGCGGCTCGCGCTGGACACGGCCGCGGAGAGAGTCGTGGAGGTCAAGAGGCGCGGCGGGAAGGTCGTCGTGGCCACGGGGAGCGGCCCGAACATCCACGAGGGGGTCACGACCCTGGTGGCGGAGCTGATGTCCAGGGGGGTGGTGGACGGGGTGACCACCAGCTCGGCGGTGATTGGCCACGAGA
>CAYWKH010000028.1:607-21546 GCA_964458805.1 uncultured Synergistaceae bacterium | reverse complement strand
GTCCCGGTGGGCGAGTCTCAGACGGAGCGCAACGGGGCCCTGGCCTCGGCGGCCGGCTTCCCGGCCATAACCCTGCCGGGCGGCTTCTCGCGGCCGACCGGGGACGCCCCCCTCGGAGTGCCGATAGGGATCGAGTTCATGGGGCGACCGTGGAGCGATGGGGACCTGATCTCCATCGCGTACGCCTTCGAGCAGAGGACTCTGTTCCGCAGGCCGCCCCCGTTCGTCCCGCCCCTGCCTCGCCGGGGGCCGTTTGCGCTATAATTTAGTCACCGCCCCCAAGGGCGCGGAATAACCTGCAAGGAGGGTGCATCATGAGGACAAGGCGCTTTATTACGGTCGCACTGCTGGCGCTGACGCTGGCCCTGTCGTTCGCGGCGGCGGCGGCGGCGGTGGACGGCAAGCTGACCCTGGTCTCGCTGAACGACGTCCACGGTCGAATCTACCCGGAGAAGGACGCGGGCGGACTGGCCAAGGCCTTCACGGTCGCGGAGGGGATAAGGGCGAAGGACCCGGGCAACTTCTTCTTCGTTCACGCCGGCGACATCAACGAGGGGCCGATGTTCTTCTACTTCCACGGCAAGCCCGAGATGACAGGCTTCAACGCTATGGGCCTAAACGTCGGCACGATAGGCAACCACGAGTTCGACCTTGGAAAGGACGTGTTCTTCGAGGCGCTCGGCTACGCGGAGTTCCCGGTGGTCGTCTCGAACCTGCGCATGAAGGACGGGACCCCCGCCCCGCTGCCCGAGTACTTCATCAAGACCGCCGAGAACGGGATGAAGGTCGCCTTCTTCGGCCTCGTCACCCCGGCGCTGGCCTTCGTCACCAAGGGGAGCGAGGACTTCCGCCCCGGCCAGGACCTTCCCGCGGAGGCCGAGAGGATGCTGAACCTCCTCAAGGACGAGAAACCGGACGCCGTCATCCTGCTTAGCCACTGCGGGCTTGACGCGGACCGGGAGATCGCCTCCAGTGTCGCCGGGATCCACGCGATAATCGGCGGCCACAGCCACACCCTCATGGAGGAGGGGGAGTTCGTCGAGGGCCCCGGCGGCTGGAAGACCCTGATAGGCCAGGCGGGATCCTACGCGCGGCACCTCGGGGTCATGGAGCTGACGGTCAAGGATGGCGCGGTCTCGGCGGAATCGGCCTGGCGCGTGCAGGAGCTTGACGCCTCGGTCGCAGAGGACGAGCACATCGCCGCCATTATCGAGCCGTTCCGCAAGGAGCTGGAGGAGCGTTTCTCCGCCCCCATCGCCGACCAGCCGGTGGACATGGACGCGCGCAAGGGGGCCATCCGCTGCAGCGAGACCAACCTGGGCAACCTGGTGGCAGACGCCTTCAGGTGGAAGGCAGGATCCCAGGTGGCGATAGTCAACGGCGGAGGGATACGCGGCGACCAGGTATACCCCGCCGGGAAGATATCGTACGCGGAGATAAACAACATGATGCCCTTCGGCAACACCCTGTACGTCGGCAAAGTGACCGGCGCGGAGCTGATGCAGGTGATGGAGACCAGCGCCTCCGCCCTGATCGGCGAGGGCGACGAGTACGACGAGAGCCTGCGCACTCCGACCGGCGGCTTCATGCAGGTGTCGGGGATGAGGGTCGAGATCGACACCAGGAAGAAGCCCAGGCTGATCGACAACAACGGCGTCCTCCGCGAGGAGGGAGACAGGGTCGTGAAGCTCGAGGTGCTCGGCGCCGACGGGCAGTGGGAGGCGGTCGACGCGGCGAAGGAGTACACCCTGGCGACCAGCGACTGGACCGCGGGCGGCGGGGACAAGTACGTGGTGCTCAAGAACGGCTCGTTCGTGTCGCTGGAGCAGTTCATAATGGAGTCGACGGCCGAGTACATCCGCCACCTGGGCGAGATGAGGGCGGAGGTCGAGGGGCGCATCACGATCATCAGGTAGCGCGGCCGGGAGGTGCGGTGATGGAGAGGACCCTGGTAGGGTACGACAGGCTGCGGGCCTACATGGCGGAGATGCTGAAGGCCGGGCTGGGCTACCCGGACGCGACCGCGAGGGTGGCGTCCGAGGCCCTGGTGGAGGCCGACGCCCGCGGGCACGCCTCGCACGGGGTAGCGCGGATAAAGATGTACCACGAGGAGCTGATCGACGGCCTCAACGACCCTGGCGCGACGCCCGAGGTCGTGCGCGAGACCCCGGTCTCCCTCGTGATAGACGGCAACAGGGCCCCCGGCTTCGCGGCCTCCAGGCTCGCGATGGACAGGACGATAGCCAAGGCCGCCGAGCACGGGACCTGCATGACCGTCGTGCGCAACTCCTGCCACTTCGGGATGGCGGGCTACTGGGCGGAGCAGGCGGCCGACGAGGGGATGATGGGGGTGGCCCTGACCAACACCCTGAGGGCCGGAATCCCGCTGTTCGGGCGGGAGCGCCTGCTGGGGACGAATCCGATCTGCGTGGCCGTCCCGACCGGAAGGCTGCCTCACTTCATGCTCGACATGGCGACCACCACGGTCGCACTGGGCAAGATCGAGGTGGCTGCGCGCAGGGGCGGCGTCATGCCGGTGGGCTGGGCCGTTGACGAGGACGGTGCGGACACGGTCGACGCCGTCAGGGCTGCCGAGATAAACCGCATGGACAAGAGCCCCTACGGCGGCCAGCTCTACCTCGGGGGCGCCAAGGAGGAGCTCGGCGGGCACAAGGGGTACGGCCTGGGCCTGCTTGTGGAGCTGCTGACGGCCGGCCTCTCCCTGGGGACCCCCACCTACGACACCTACGTCGGGAGCTGCGGGATATGCCACTACTTCCAGGCCACGCGCCTCGACCTGTTCGGGGACCCCGGCGAGATAAAGGCTCACGTCGCGTCGATTCTGGACAGGATACGCAACAGCCCCGCGGCCGAGGGCAGGGACAGGATCTACATACACGGCGAGAAGGAGTTCGAGCGCCGAAGGAGGTCGCTGGAGGAGGGCGTCTACCTCGACCCCGCGACCTGGGAGCGGCTTGACGAGTACGCCGGGCTGTTCGGCATGGATCGACTGCAACCCTGACGGCCCCTCGTGGGCTGGCAAATCGCCAACGAGCAATGAGAAATGTGGCCAGAGGGGGGCGTTTTTGACGCCCCCCTGGCTATGGAATCACCCCCCCTGGAGGCGTAGGATAGTGGCAACAAAACTTTTGGGGGGATGATTCGCATGAGAGAAAAGTGTATTTTCAGGGGCGCGGCGATGCTGCTCCTGTTCGCCGCAGTGTTCGGGGGCGTCGTGCTCGCCTCGCGCCCCGCGCGGGCAGAGGAGGTCCTCAACGTCTACACGATATGGTCGGAGAGGTACGCCACCGCGATCTTCGACCAGTTCACCAGGGACACCGGGATCAAGATCAACTTCCTGAGGTTCCCGTCGGGCGAGGTCCTGGCTCGTCTCATAGCCGAGAAGGGCAACCCGCAGGCGGACGTCTTCTTCGGCGGCATAGCAGACGCCTTCGTCGCCGGGAAGGCGGAGGGGATCTTCGAGCGGTACGTGCCCGGCGGCGCGGACATGATACCCTCGGCCTACACGGACCGGGAGGGCTACTGGACCGGCGTGGCGATAGACCCGCTCTGCTTCATGTTCAACCGGGCCTTCCTGGAGAAGAACTCGATCGAGGCGCCCGCCTCCTGGCAGGACCTGCTGAAGCCGGTGTTCCGAAACGGGCTGATCATGGCGGACGCCAGGACCGCCGGGACCGCGGTCTCGCGGCTGTTCAGCCTTGTGCTGGCGATGGGGGAGGACGAGGCCTACGCCTACCAGAAGGAGCTCGACAAGAACATCCAGCAGTACACCAAGAGCGGCGCCGGCGGCGCTCTCCCGATAGGCAGGGGGCAGGCGGCCGGGGGGATCTTCTTCCTGGTCGACGCGCTGGAGATGCAGCAGACCGGGTACGACGTCGTGATCAGCTACCCGGTTGAGGGAGTGGTCTACGGAGTCGAGGCCATGGGGCTGGTGAAGGGGGCGAAGAACCCCGAGCTGGCCAGAAAGTTCCTGGATTGGGCGGCGGGCCCCGACATGCAGCGCATCTACGAGAGGGAGCGCATCAACCTGATACCGACCCACCCGGACGTCAAGCTGGAGAACCCGGCGCTTGACATGAAGGACGTGAAGCTGCTGGAGCTGGACATCGAGTGGTCGGGCAGGGAGAGGACGCGCCTTGTGGAGCGCTGGGTGAACGAGATAGTGCACTGACCGAGCAGCGAGGACCGGGAGCAATCCTCCCGGTCCTCGCGTTGACCACTGTCTCGACCTCTATTTTTTCTTCTTCGGCTTGTCCTCGAGCGCCTCTCCCAGCTCGTCCTTAAGGGTGGTGTAAAAGCCGTCCAGCTTCTCCGCCCGCTTCACGTTCATCTGCATTCGGGCGTGCAGGGGGTAGCCCTTGTCCCCCTTCTTTCCGTAGAAGAGGACCAGGAACTGAGCATCCTTGTTCCGAAGGTCCTCCCACAGCTTCAGGTTCTTGGAGGCGATCTCCGCGCCGTTCTTGCCTATGACCTTGCCCAGCCTCGCGCTGTCGTTCTTGACCTTCATCGCGGCGGCGAGCTGTTCGTCGGTCTGAGCGGCCGGGTATTTCGCCGAGTACGACGGCTTTCCGGCCTCGATCTCCTCGAGCCACTCCGTCAGCTTCAGCGTCCTCTCCCTGACGACCTCCATTTTGTCCATCGCGTGCACCGTCACCCACATAGTCCCGCCATAGGGCGAGTTGAATATGGTGTCGTACACGGCGCCGACAAGGGCATACTCGCTGTCGCGCCACGGAATCCAAGCCCTCTGGGCCGTGCGAAGGGCCTCCTTCGCCTCCTTGGAGAGCTGCCCCGCGAGCTCCTTGTAAACCCTGTTCAACTCCGCATCCCACAGCTTGGAGCCCTCGGCCGCGCAATCTACCATGCCGGCGGTGCTAGGGTCCTCATCCATGCAGGCCTCGAGCCATTCATCAAGGGGGTGAACCTCTCCCCACGCGGCCCCGCTCGCAAACAGCATCAGCACGGCCAGGAGCGCCATATACCTTCTCAAGCGATCGTACCTCCTATCATGTTCGGGCTCAACCGGCCGTCCCGGGGGTCTCTCCGGGGCGCCGGGCTGTTGCCGCAGCTACTGCTCCTACTCTACCTCCACTTCCTCCTCTTCGTCCATCTGCTCGATGAACTCCTGCCACTTCGATGCGAGCCCGTCGATGGCCTTGACCTCCGCCGCGTCCGGAGCTCCGATGAGGGCGGTCAGGTCGAAACGGTCCATTTCACTGAAGCTGATCTGCAGCCCCTTGAAGCCCGCGGTCGCCTTAAGGCCCTCGAACAGGATCGGCGCGGACTCCAGGAAGTCATCGTCGTCGGCGAGGAAGACGGCCGCTATCGGTCCGTCGGGGTCCAGCAGCTTGGCCAGCATCCTGCGCACCACGCCCATGTCCAGTTGGAAGAGCATGGTTTTGCCCTCCTTCAGCAATTCCTCCATGGCGGGGGCGAACTTGGGCTCCTCGTCCAGGTGGTCGACGCTGAGAAGGCCGGCGATGAAGACCCCGTCGCGTATCCCGAGGATCAGCTCTGCCGGGTCTCTCAAGACGTACAGGGCCTGCCACCCCTCCCTGACCAGTGGCTCGTAGTCTTCTCCGCTATCCTTCACTATCGCCTCGAGGAGCGGCAGCAGCAGCTCGGTCGACCCCTTCTCGCCCGAGATGTAGAAGTACCCGCCCGGGACCGGGATGTCGTAGAACTTGCCCTCGCCGCCGAGGACGATCCCGGCCGACCTGATTATCCTGATGATGGCATCCTCGGTGATCCCCATGGTCTTGAGCTGCTCCAGCGCCTCGACTATCTGCTTCGCGTCGTAGTCGCCCTCCTCGGCTACATCGCGTATGACCTGGAAGTGCTTTTTCTCGATGACGGCCCTGGCGGCCCATGCAAGCCACGCCTGTCCGCCTCCGGCCAGGAACATGTCGCCCTTATTAATCGGCTGAAGCTCCTGCTCCAGACTGTCCAGCCCGAATACCCTGGCGAAGTTGGTGAAGACCGAGAGGCCGAAGCCGTTCTTCACTGTCCCGAAGCCCAGTTCGAGTAGAAGGTCCTCCGCGGGCTCGCCGAGCGTGCCCTTGGACTGGGCTGTCAGCTCGGATGCCGCCATGCCGTTGTCGTGGAAGTACAGGAAGTTCTTCTGGGGGAGGCGCCGCTCCAGCTTCATCCTCTTGGCCGGGTCAGCCAGGGCCCCCCTTGCGGCCTCAATGTCCTCCGGGGACATGCCTGCCAGGAGCATGTCTCCCTCGACTGACAGCAGCGCAAACGCAATGTCGTCCGCCGCCACAGCATAGGTGCTCCCCTCGATCGGCAACAGTTCCAGCCCCAACGGGAGCGGGCTGTTAAGGAGCGCGTCGATGTCGCTCTTCTCCCCCTTGCCGGCGGCCAGCTTCTCGAGCATCCCCTTCTTGCTGTCGTCCATCTGGATCGCGCAGTGCAGGGAGAAGCCGTTCTCCGTCATGCCGAAGACCCAGGATGCCGACTTCACCGGGAACTGGTCCAACCACTCCTTCACCATCCCGAGGTCCGGTGCCATGGCGGCGGCAAGCTTGAACGGCGCCGACTCGACCACCGAGCTTATGATCTCATTCGTCTCCTCCACGCCGCCCATGAAGTAAACCGCGTCGTCCGGCCACGCAGGCAGGGCGTCGATCGTGCCCGCCCATGCCGGGGATATGACCAGGACCACCAACACTAGAGAGCACAAAAACGCCGAGAACCTTCTTTTCATGTACACCCCTCCCGACTCCTCGGACTCCCCGGCAACCCGGGGGTACCTAAAAAGATACTCCACTTTCGATATTTTGTCACGCTAAAGCACAGAAAAACTAAGTTCGCCGCCGTAACCCACACTATACTAACAATGCATTTCTCATGTCAAGGAAACCCGTCCTGCGATTCCCTGCCGGGCTGCCGGAGGAGCCGCCTCCCCCGGCCGCCCGAGATCATTTCTGAACCTGCGCCTTGTCGCCAAGCGCCTCTATCTGCTCGTCGGGGAACTGCCCAGCCTTGAGGCTGACCCTCTTCAGCTTGGGCAGATCCTTGAATACCGAGACATCCTCGATCCCGGTGGTGTCGATCAGTATAAGCCATTCGAGCTTCGGCAGCGCCGCGACGGCGGGAGCGTTCTTGACCTCCGAGCCGCGGACGAAAAGGTTGACCAGCTTCTTGTGCTCCGAGAAGACCGACAGGTCTATCGGCCCTCCCTTCATGGACTCGAAGCTGACCTTGGTCAGCTCGGGGCACTTCGCGAGCGGCGAGTAGTCGTCTATCTCCTCGCGGAGCATGCCGATCACCTTGAGCTTGGGCATGTTCTCCACGTACTCGAGAGTGTCGAGGGCGGAGATTCCGCAGTCCAGCTCCTCCAGTTTGGTCAGCTTCGCAAGAGGCGAGTAGTCGTCGAACTTGGTCGCGTAGATCCAGATGTAGTTCAGCTCCGCCAGGTTCCCCACCGGGCTCATATCGGTCGCGGGGATCCCGTACAGGCTCAGCCTCTTCATACCGGTCAGGCCGGATATGGGGGACAGGTCCTCCACGCTGGTCATGTACAGGCTGAGATCCTCAAGATCCTTCATGTCCGCCAGCATCGAGATGTCCTTCACACCGCCCTTGACGCCGCCGTAGAAGTGCAGCTTCTTTAGCTTTACCTTGCCCTTGAGCGGAGATGCATCGTTAGCATCCGGCGGCATCATGAAGAAGGCCAGAGACTCCAGGTCGTTCATGCCCGCGAGGAAATCGAGGTCCGGGTACTGGACTCCGCGGATCTCGAGCTCCTTCATCTTAGTCAGCGCACCGAGCGGGGCTAGGGTGGTCACCCCCTTGAGGCTGTCGAGCTTCAGGTATGTCAGCCCGGCGAGGGCCGACAGGGGGGACAGGTCGGTGATCGCGTCGTTCCTCTCGATCAGGAGACCGGTCAGCACGTCCGCCAGCGGGACCAGCTTGCGCAGGTCCTCGTCGCCCACGTCCTTGCCGATGCGCAAGGGCTTGCCGGCGGCTATGTCGGGGTCCTCGCGGATCATCCCCGCGAACTCGTCCGTTATGCCGCCCGTTATCATCGGGCCGAACGTCTTGCTGCCCTTGTACACGGGGTCGGCCGCCAATCCGGCCGCCGCCGATGCCAGTATGAAAACCGACGTCAGGACAACCGCAAATATCGCCCTCCTCATTTTCGATTACACCTCCCGTACTTTTGCCCTAGCGCAGGAAGACGGCGACCGCCGCCCCTATCACCATGAGCGCTATGCCAAGATAAAAAGAGCCCTTCGCCGAGCCCTTCAGGTCGTTCACGACCTCCTCCTCCGACTTCGTCGAGACTATGAAGGGCTTCCCCGCCTCGGACGGCCTGCCTATGCGCAGCCCGCCCCCCGACTGCCTGGCCTCCCCGACCACGTAAAGCGGGTGGCCCAGCGGTATGATCCTCTCCTTGCAGCGGAAGCCCAGGGTGCGGGCCCCCGCCCCGGACGGCACTGTGAACCGCACTCCGAAGAAGCTGTAGGTCTTGTTGCTGTCGTAAGGCTCGAAACGGTCCTCGCCGTCCTTCAGGTAGAGGGAGGCACCGTCCAGGTCCACCCCGACCCTGACACCGCCGTCGGCGATGTAAAGGGGGGACGGACTCTTCCTGGAGGAGACTGTCTCGGAGCTCCTGGTCCTCTTCGTCTGCATGTTGCCGTCCTGGTCCTTGACCCTCTCCTCCTTCTCGAACTCGCGGGTCACGGTCGCCTCGAAGTAGGCGCAGGGCGCGTCGCTGTAGGGGGCCTTCAGCTCTCCGTCCGTCTCGGCCTTTCCGTTGGTCTCCACCATGTCGCGAAAGCCGTCGCCGAGCCCCTCGTTAGCCAGGGATTTCCACGTCTCGTCAAGCTCCGCCAGGGAAACCGCCTTCATGAACCTGAGCTCCGTAACCTTCCCCTCCGTCCTCTTCTTCTGAACGAAAGAGAGGTAGGCCCCTCCGGCGACCAGCAGGCCGCCGATCCCTATCGCCACCATGTTCATCTGATCCCCTCCTTTAATAGTACTCCTTCAGAATGTCGTCGTACTGGTCCGCGTAGGCCGCGACCGTCTGAAGGGCGCCTAGCAGCTCGCTTTTGTCGAGGTTGGCCCCGGGAATGGAGCAGGAGAGCATGACCGTGTTGTCGAAGACCAGGGAGAAGGCCCCCAGGGGCAGCTCCGCGTTCAGGCGCATGAAGTCGACAGCGGCCCTCTTGCCGTCCACGTCCTCGGCCAGGTAGGAGAAGACCTTGACGAGCACGTCCTCGCTGTGCCACGGCTTCACCGTCACCTGGATGGTGGCGCTACCGAACTCGAACTGCACCAGGTCGTCCACCCGCGTCAGGTCCTCCTCGTCGAAGAACTCGCCGAGCCAGCGGTCGACCTTGACGCGAGCCTCCGCCAGGAGCTTCTCGTTGACGCCGTCCTTGAGCACCGGGAACTTATGCATCGCCCGCACCCCCCATCTTTTCCATCAGCTTCGCCATCTCGGCCTCGAGGGCCATGTCCTTCTCCATCGTCTTGAAGGCGTCGTCCTCGGGGAGGTCCCCCGACAGCTCGCCGAACGCCCGGGCCTCCGCCTCCATCCCCTCGATCTTCTTCTCCATCTTGTCGAACTTCGCGAAGGCGCTCTGCGAGGTCGCCCCGCTCATCGCGGTGGAGAACTCCTTCTGAGTCTTCGCGGTCTGGGCGCGCGCCACCAGGGTGGCCTGCTTCATCCTGGCCTCGTCGAGCTTCATCTTCAGGGTGTCGAGCTGCCCGCGAAGCTGCGAGACCGTCCCCGACGCCTGCGCCACCATAGACTCGTACTGCTTCACCTGCCCGTCGAAGACCAGCTTCTTGGAAAGGGCCTGCTTGGCCAGGTCGGCGTTTCCGGCCTTCATCGCGACCGTCGCCTTCTCCTCCCACGCCCTGGACTGGGCCGTGGCGTTCTCCTGCTGCTTGCGGAGGTCCTTCTCGTTGGCCATGGCCTTGGCCAGGGCCGCGGTGGACTTGACCAGCCCCTCCTCCATCTCGATGATCATCTGCTTGACCATCTTCTCCGGATCCTCCATCCGGTCCAGCATGTCGTTGACGTTCGACTTGAATATGTCCGTCACCCTCGCAAAAATGCTCATGCTCCCCCTCCTTTATTCTTTCGGTTTTTTCGTTTTAGAACGGATCAAATATCAATACGGGATCGAGCCCCAGCGACCTCTTCCTACCGGCGTGTCCCTCCATCATCTTTCTCATGGCCTTGATCGCCTCGACCCTCTCCATTACGTAATCCGACATCGCGTAGTCCGCCTCGACCTGCTCCGGGTGCTGCCGGCGCTCCAGTTTCTCCAGCTCCTCCCTGGCCTTGCGAAGGTTGTTGGGGTCGTCGCCCTGCGACCTCGGGTCGTTCAGGTACGCCTTGAACGCCTCGATCCGCTCCTTCCCGCCCGCCGCGGTGTCGCAGGCTCTCTTGAGCCTCCTGTGCACCTCGGGGCCGTACTTCTCGTCGTAACGCCTGATCTGCTCCCTCTCCATCGCCGTGATAAGCGCGTCGTCCTTCAGGGCCTTCATTCGCCGGGCCATGTCCTTCTCCTGCCCCTCCAACGCCGCGAGCAGCGACAGCATGGTCCTGTGCGCGTCATCGACGACCATGGAGATCCCGATGAACTTCTTGCCTTCAAAATAGGGTATTCCCTTGAAGAGTTCCTCCTTGAAGAAGGCCGCGTAGGCGTCCATATAGTCCGCCCTGGACTTCTTGTACAGATCCAGCCTGGCCTTGGGAAGAGGCGCCCATCTGGCGACTCCCTCGGTTATCTCCCTTGCGATCAGAGGATACAGCTCCCCGGAGTTCCTCCAGGACTCGACGATCTTTTCTACTATCTTGAACTCCTCGTCGAGCTGCTCGGCCGTGTCGAGGCGGATCGCCTCCACCATGTACAACAGGCTCACCTGAGCGTTTGTCGTCACCGCCATGAGCTGTCTCGACTCCTTCGCATACTCGCGGACCTTGCCCTTGAGCGAGGCCAACTCCGACTCGCTCATATCGACAGTGCTGCTCGGCACGACCCTGAGCATTTCGGTCAGCTTTTCGCCCACTCCCTTCATCTCGTTGACGTAGGCAGCAATTCTCACCGGCGCGCTGGCTATGTCGTGCTGGATCGAGGCTATGTGGCGGTTGATCTGCAGTATCCACCCGATCACCCTGCCCGCATCCTGAATCTCTCGGGAGAACCTAAGCAGCTCCTCCGCCTCGTCGTACACCTCCTGAGCAATATCGGGGCCTATGTTGCCCGCCTGAACCGCGCCGAAACGGACCCTCTCGATCGCCCTGTCGAGCGCCGGGAGAAGCTCTGCCAGCTCCACGACCGCAGGCGACGAGTAGCTTCTCTCTATCAGCTCTCTCCACTTGCCGGTCATCTTCGATGCATCGGTCGACATCTGCTTCATGACGGCCTCCACCTCAGCCGACGCTGCCAGAAACTGATCATGGACCTCGGAGATCCTCCTCTCGACAGAGGAGACCGTCTCCGACAGGACAGAGGGCTGCCCCTCCTGCGCTTGGCACGCCTGACAGGAGAAAAGGGCCATTATCAGCAGAAGCACCGAAAGAACCGTTTTGAATCTCGTCTTCATACCCGTCGCCCCCTTAGAACGGCTGCTCGAAGTTGTCGATGTACCAGCGACCCTTGTCCCTGCGTACCAGGTAGTGGGGCTTGGGCGACCCGTACTGGCGTCCGTTCTCGTCCCACGCCCTGGTGACGACCGTGGCCTGCTCGACCAGCTCTCCGGATATCTCGCGGATCTTCTCCTTCTGCCCCTCGTCGAGGAAGAAGTCCTCCACTCCCGTGCCGCTGTCGAAGCCCTTGATCACCTCGATCACGGCCTCCTCCGTCTCCACGTGGACGTAGAGCCTGGCGAACCGCTCCAAGTGCAGGTCCCAGTGGTATCGAAGCAGGGACATCTCGGAGCGCGTCCTCGCGCGCTTCGGGTCTATGCACTCGAGGTAGAGGTCGAAGTTCTTCTCCTTTATGGAGGCCGCGAAGATCTCCACCAGCCTCTCCGGCGTCACGTCGGACGGAACGCGGCGCACCGTGTAGAGAGGGCTCTTTATCTCCTCCATCCGCTCCTCCCCCGCGAACAGGCCGCCCAACTCCTCGGTGGGATCGTACAGGGCGAACGTGTGGCCGGGGATGTATATCGCGACCGGGGTCACGACCCACCCCCACTGAGGCGCGATGGTCTTGACCTTCTCCGCCTGCGGGACGACCATCTCTATCCCGGTGATCCTGCCCAGCAGGGTCCACTTCCCCTCCTCGGGGAGATCCCTGTTGATCAGCCTGCGGTAGCGCTTCAGGGCCTCGTAAGGCCCCAGCCAGTTGCGGTTGGAGATCTCCACGAAGTACCAGCCCTTCGTCCCGCTGCCCACGGAGACGAACTCCCTGCCGAGGTCTATGAACTGCCCCGCCGGGTACTCGAAGTCATCCAGGATGACGTACTTTCCCTGGAGTTCCTCTATCGAGACCTGGGTCCTGTCCGGCGAGGGGAACGCCTTAGAGAGGACGACGGGGCCTGCGAGGATCTCGCCGGTGAACTCCTTCCACTCTCTGTCCGCCAGGTCGCCGAACAGCTTTTTCAGCTTCTGCTCGTTCTCGCGGTAGACCAGCATCCCCGGGGTGATCTCGATGAAGTCCCCCTTGCTCCTCATGAGGGCGGCCTTCGCCCTCTGGAACAGGGCCTCGACCGCCGGGTCCTCCGGGTACTTCTCCTTTAGCTCCCTCACGCGCTTGAGGGCCTCGTTCTCGTCGTACCCAGGCTTGAAGGGCTGTCCCCTGGAGCGGACGACCCTGTCCTCGAACTTTTTCAGGAAAAACTCGGCGCGCGTCACGTCGTTCTTAGGCGCCTGCTCGGCCGCCTCCGTCCGGGCCGCGAAGACGAAGACGAACATGAGGACGACCAACAGCGCAGCCTGCACTCTCCTCAACCGTTCTCTCATACAGTATCATCTCCTTCCTACTTCCGGGAATACCTTCAGGTAGCATTTTAGCATCACGGAGGATTTGTTACTTCCTCCCATGGCCTAAAAGAATGGGTGGTTTTTCCCACCCCTTGCGGGACCGCCGTCCCCGACCGCGCATTCCTGCATCCAAGCCGTAAGGAATCACCACGCTTTCCCCCTTCGCCTACCCCAGGTTCTCCCTGAGCTCGAGCCGGTTGGCCGTCCCAGTCTTTCTGTAGACATTGCGAAGGTGATACTTTAGAGTGTTCTGAGTGATGAAGAGAGTCGAGCATATGCTCCGGTCCTTGCGCCCCTCGAGCAGGAGCATGGCCACCTCCGTCTCCTGCCGCGTCAGGTTGAACTCCATTAGCCTGGCGCGGAGGAGGAGTTCGTCCTCCCTGTTCTCGTCCTCGGGCCCGGGCTTGGCGGGCTCGGCAGTCCCGGTTGCGACTAGCTCGGACACTGGTTTCTCCGCGACCCGCTCCTGCTGGAGGGGGATGTCCGCCCCGTCCCAGAGGACCAGCATCAGCAGAAGCAGGCAGACGCCCGGCACAAGCAGCGCCAGGTACCCGGGCTCCCCGGAGAAGGCGGGCAGATGGACCGCCCCTCCAGCGAGGACTATCAGAAAGAGGCCGCCGTTGACGACCCTCTTGCGCCGCTCGCCCGAGCGGGACGCAAAGTAAATGAGAAGCAGCCAGGCGTAGAGATCCAAAAATGCGAGCCCGGTCTCCAGCAGGAGGCTCGGCAGGGCATCGAGTGGGGAGAAGGCCATCAGAAACAGGGCCGTCGCGATGAAGGGGAACGCCCCCTTGTAGAAGGTCCGCAGCTCGGCCCTCGGATAGAAGCGGAACGCCGCCGCCGCCGCCAGGGGCGCGAGGATGCCGGTGAGGGCGCCGACGGCCGGTGCGGCCGGGCGCTGCGCGTGAAAGAGGGGGGGCTTCAGTTCGAACAGGAAGCCGTTGGCCGCGTAAAGACAGAAGAGGAAGACAGAGAGCCTCCAAAAGGGCAGGGATGCAGCCCCTGCACGAACCTCCGTCGCCTCGGGGTCCTCCGCCACCGGATAGATGAGCAGGAGTGTCGACAGCGCAGGGGCGAGGAGCAGAGTAAGCCGAGGGTGGACCGCGGAGGCCAGGAGCCCGGAGAGAGCCGCGGCCAGCGGAGCTAGCCCGAATACGACCGCTACGTCGTCGGGGATGAGCCGCGCCAGGAACATGCCCCAGCCCCCTACCAGCAGGGCCGCCCCGGCCGCCGAGAGGATCAGCCCCGACAGGGCCGCGAGCGACGAATGGGGCGGCCCGAGCCAGGATGCGACGCCCAGCAGCAAAGGCAGGGAGAGCATCGAACAGAGGCCGAGCACGACTGAGCGCCGCTCGTCGCCCGGCCCGCCCGGGATGATCGCCTGCGCCAGGTAGGTCAGCCCGTGCACCCCGAGAAACAGGTGCACCGGGTGCCAGCCGGAGTACCCCGCCTCCGACAGTCGACCCGGGATCCCGTGCCGGACGAACAGGGACTCCATCCAGGCGAAGACCAGCCCCATGCCTACGGCGGCGCACAGGGTCCTGCGGATTCTCACGGCCGGCCTCCGGCTGCTGCCTCCCCGGCGAGCAATGGCAGCTCGCCCCGGCCCCGGATCCTCTCCGATCGACGGATCATTCGACTCATCTCCTCCCGGCCCAGGCTATTTCGGAGAATTCTACCAGCACAGCGGCCCGTTCGCCCCACCCCTCGGGGACAAACAGGGGTGGTCTTCCCCACCCCGCCCGGAGGTGAACTTCGGACGACACGTCGATATCCGCGCGCTGCGGACTGCAAAATCCAATTCAATAATACTACACTGCATAATTTTCGCGCTTTCTCCCGGCTTCAACCGGAGCCGCCACATGTCACCCCTCTTTTCACACGCATGGGGAGTATGGTATGCTTTCTTTCAAGAAATATTTCTTAAGGAGGAAGCATTCTCATGTCCGTAAAAAATGCTATGACAGCGGAATTCCTGCGCTCCGCCTACGGCGGCGAGAGCATGGCGCACATGCGCTATCTCCAGTGGGCCGACGCGGCCGACAAGGAGGGCTTCCCGACGATAGCCCGACTGTTCAGGGCCGTGGCCTACGCCGAGCAGGTGCACGCGCACAATCACTTCAACGTGCTCGGGGGTGAAGTCGCGGACGCCGCCGTGACGGCGGGAGCGGTGTTCGGAGTCAAGGACACGGCCGAGAACCTGAGGGGCGGGATCATGGGGGAGGACCACGAGATCGACCAGATGTACCCGGTCTACTTCGAGGCGGCGAAGTTCCAGGGGGAGAAGGACGCTATGCGGACCTTCAACTTCGCGCTGCAGGCGGAGAAGCAGCACGCCGACCTCTTCCGCAAGGCCCGCGAGAGCGCGCTGGAGAAGAAGGACATCGCCTTCCAGGCGGTCTACGTGTGCCCCGTGTGCGGGCATACCATCGAGGACGAGGCGCCCGAGAAGTGCCCCGTGTGCGGCCTGGGCAAGGACAAGTACAAGAGATTCTGATCCGCGGCCACGAGCGGGGCGAGGGGGTCTGAGCGCCCCTCGCCCCGCTGTCGAGCCATTTCAACGCGAGATGGGTCCTCTACTGAAGCATTAGGCCGTCGATCCTCTCTATCCCCAGCCCGGGGCCGTCGGACAGGGTGATGGCGGAGCCGCTGTAGATCGCACCGCCCCTCACCGGGTCCGTCGAGCACAGGATGGGCGGGTCCAGGTCCGCCCTCGTTATCGCGGGTATGGCGGACGCCAGGTGGCATGCCGCCGTGACGCTGATCTTGGTCTCCATCATGGCGCCGATCATGCACTCCACCCCGCTGGCGCGCGCCATCGCGCAGATGGCGAGGGCGTTCCTGATGCCGCCTGTCTTCATGAGCTTGATGTTGATCAGGTCCGCCGCCCTCATGGACAGCAGCACAAGGGCGTCGCGCGGCGAGAAGACCGCCTCGTCCGCCAGCACCAGGGTGTCGACGCTGTCGGTCACAAGCTTGAGCCCGTCGAAGTCGTGCGCCTTGACCGGCTGCTCGACGAGCTCGATCCCGAGCCCTTCGTCCTCGAGGAAGCGGATCGTCCTGATCGCCTCCTTGGCGGTCCACCCCTGGTTGGCGTCGACCCTCAGCAGTATCTCCCCTCCGACGGCCCTCCTGATCTCGCTAAGTCGCTCCATGTCCAGGGCGAAGTCCGTGCCCACCTTTATCTTGAGGGCCTCGTACCCCTCGGCCACCGCCTCCAAACTGTCCTTGACCATGACCTCCGTCGGATTCACGCTTATCGTGTAGTCAGTCCGGATCTCCCTGGGGGCGCCGCCCAGCAGCGAGTACAACGGTCTTCCGAGGCTCTTCCCCCACAGGTCGTGCAGCGCGATGTCCAGCGCCGCCTTGGCGGAGGTGTTGTGCACCAGCGCGCCGTCGACCACGTCCAGGGCGCCGTTCAGGTCCTCCAAGTCCCTGCCCTTGAGCAGCGGGCGAAGACGCTCCTCCACCGCCCCCCTGATGGCGCCGTTGGTGTCGCCGGTTATCACGGCCGTGGGAGGCGCCTCTCCGTAGCCGCACACGCCCTCGTCCGTCTCCACCACGACGACGTTGGTCGTCACCTCGAGCACCGTCCTGAGGGCCGTCTTGAAGGGCTTTTTCAACGGCGCCGACAGCACTCCAAGATGAATGTCGCGAATCTTCAACTTAGGCACCCACCATCATGGAGAGGATCTTGGCGACAAACAGCCCGCCTGCGGTGCCGACGACGTAGCCCATTAGCGCCATCAGCACTCCAATCGGCACGAGGGTCTCCTTGTAGGCGGCGGCTATGATCGGGGCTGCGGCCACGGCCCCGATGTTGGCCAGGCTGGCCACGGCGCAGGTGAACAGGTCTATCTTCAGGATCTTCGCGATTATGGCCATCAGGATCGCATGGATTCCCAGTATCACAAAGCCCGCCGCCAGGTAGTAGGGGGCGTCGGTGAGCTCCTTGAAAGAGGCCCTGGAGGCTATCAGGCAGATTATCATGTAGAGCATCGTCATGGACACGGGCGACGACCCCGGGATGCTGTTCATGGGAGTCATGGCGCACAGAACCCCGAATATCGTGGCGAGGATGATGGTGACGGTGCTGACGGACAGGAAGTCGCTCTTGCCGAAGACATCCATGAGCATCGGGGAGATGAACGTCGCCAGCCAGGATGACAGGGCCGACACCAGCAGTCCGGCCCCTACGAGGAAGGCCAGGTCCGCGGTCTCCATCTTCGTCCTGGTGTTCTCGCCGACCTCGGAGAGCATCATGCCCACCGAGTCTATCGTGGAGGTGTCGGTCTTGGTCCACCTGTTGAACACCTTGGCGTAGGGCACCGTGGCGAGAAGGAGGATCACCCAGATGGAGTAGTTGACGTTGTCAACCAGCAGGGTGTAGCCCATGGACGAGTCGCTGATGCCGAGGGCCCCCTGGATCGCCACCATGTTGGCGGTCCCGCCTATCCAGCTGCCGGCCAGCGCGCCCCAGGTCTTCCAGGACTCGGGCGGAAAGCCGTTCTTCATCAGGGCGAACATCACCACGAAGCCTATCATGATCGTCAGGGTGGCGGAGAAGAAGCCGATCAGCATCCGCGGCCCGAGCTTGAGGATCTTCCTGATGTCGCACCTGAGCAGCATGACGAAGATCATGGCCGGGATGAGGTTTCCGCGGACCACGCTGTAGGCCGCGTTGACGCTGTCGTTCCTCTCCCACAGGTCGAACGTGGCGAAAACCATGCACATGACGTACAGCACGACCGGTGTGGGGACGTACTTGAAGAAGGTCGAGTCCTTGTACTTCATCTCCAGAGTGGCCACGACGCCCGCAAAACAGAAGAGAAAAGCGATGTAGGTGAAGCCGTTCGTTATCATACTGCAACCCCTCCTAAAAAAGTTTCGGGACAGAGCCCGTCTATAAAAAAAATCCAGCGACCGACAGGCGCTTGCGGCGCCCTCGATCGCTGGATTTCATCCCCTTCCATCCGCGAGGCCGGCTCGATCGGATCAAAGGATGAAGCAGCCTGCTATCCGGTTGTCTGTGACGTCACTTCCCTGAACCTCTTCGCCGCATCCCTGTATGCCGCTATAATGGCCTTCTGGGACGAGCCGAAGTACCTGCCCTGCACATCGGACAAAATCCTGGCCTCGTCCGCTCCCATCCGGCGACCGATGAACAGTCCGCGGATGAACCTCTCGGTTATCTCCCTCGTCACCGAGACCGCGCAATCCACTATCTCGCCGGTCTCCCTCAGCAGAATGAAGGTGATGAAAAACGAGCCGAACTGCTGGTTTATCGGGTTGTAGCCGGACGTCTGGGAATTGCCCACCACCAGGATCGTATCATCGGAGTAAAAGCCGTCACCCGGCATGGCGCGATTCTACCACAATCCCGCGCGTTTTCACACGGGTCAGTCGCAGGGAGCCGATATCGACCCCGAGACGGGCTTCTCAGGCTGAGTCAGGGCCGGGGCAGGAGACTCCTCCTCGGCAGCAGGCTCTTCCTCGGCCGCGGGCGCCTCCTCGACTGTCGCAGGCTCTTCCTCGACTATCGCGGGTGCCTCCTCGACTATTGCAGGCGCCTCCTCGGCCGCAGGCGCCTCCTCGACTATCGCGGGTGCCTCCTCGGCCGCAGGCTCCTCCTCGACTATTGCAGGCGCCTCCTCGGCCGCAGGCTCTTCCTCGGAAGCGGGGGCCTCTTCGACCATCGCGGGTTCCTCCTCGACTGCGGACTCCTCCTCGATTGCGGCTGGTTCCTCTTGAGGCACTGTTTCAGCGGCCGCGGACTCCTCCTCGACCATCGCGGGTTCCTCCTCGACTGCGGACTCCTCCTCGACTATCGCAGGCGCCTCCTCGGCCGCCGCGGGTGCCTCCTCGACTATTGCGGGCGCCTCCTCGGCCGCAGGCTCCTCCTCGACTATTGCAGGCTCCTCCTCGACTGTCGCGGGCGCCTCCTCGGCCGCAGGCTCCTCCTCGGCAGCGGGGGCCTGCTCATACGCCGCCACCAGGGAGGCCAATTCGTCCCTCGTCACCGTAGCCCGCATCGTCTCCGGGGTCCTCCAGCCGTCCACATCCACAAATGACACAGTATGCTCCCCGGTTGCCAGGTTCTGCACGACCTCGCCGCTGGCGTACACGCCCTCGCCGTCGAGGCTCCAGGTGGCCGAATCCGGCCCCTCTATCACGACCGAGACCGACCCGTGATGCCTCGTGTACTCCGCCGTCACGGAGGTCAGATCCTCGCCGGCGACGACTATCGCAACCTCGGCGGGGGTATCCCACCCCTCCGCGTCGACGAACGAGATCGCGTGATCGCCTATCGGCACGTTCTGCACCACTTCGCCGCTGGCGAAGACACCTTCGCCGTCGAGCCTCCACCCGGCTGCGTCGGGACCTGAAATCACCGCCGAGGCCGATCCGGTGTGGCGCCTGTACTCCCCCGCCGCCATGGTCGTGACATCCTTGAAGACGGTTATCTCCTGTTCCTCCGGGGTGTACCAGCCGTCGACATCCGTGAACGAAATCCTGCGGTCTCCCACCGGCACTGATTTCGCCGCGCCGCCGCTCTTGTAGGCCCCTTCCATCCCGTGCATCCGCCACTCCGCCTCGGACGGGCCGTCGATATAGACGGCGACTGTCCCTACATGGCGTCCGTAGACTCCTCTCAGCTCGGAGGTGGCGTCCTTCACCACCGTCAGTTTATGATCGAGGGGGGCGTTCCAACCCGGCGCCTCGGAGAAGGAGATCAAGTGTTCCCCGATGACAATGCCGCCGACGGACATGCCGGAGGCGTAGCCGCCCTCGCCGTCGATGCTCCAGCGAGCCCCGTCCGGTCCGTCTACCGTCACCTTGATCGAGCCTACGTGCCTCGCATAGTCCGCCTCCACCGTCGACACTTCATCCCTCGCGACCGTCACCTGGCGCTCCTGCGGGGCATCCCAGCCGTCCACTGCGGGGAAGCCGACCGTGTGGATTCCGACCGGCACGCCGGAGATGGTCTCCTCCTGTGCGTGGCTACCCTCCCCATCCAGGCTCCAGCGCCCCTCCCCGGGGCCGGTTAAGATAACCTTGACCGAGCCGGTGTGCTGAACGAAGGCCGCATCGAGCGTCGCGACTGCATCCTTGGCGACCGTCACGGTCCTCTCGCCCGGCTCGTCCCAGTCGGGGAGGTCCTGGAATGTCACAGTGCAGTCTCCTACGACGATGTCCTTTACAATCTCGCCGCTCTTGTAGACTCCCTCTCCGTTGAGGTGCCAGCGCGCGTCGGCCGGGCCGTCGATGTTCACCTGGACAGACCCGTGGTGCCTCTTGTACGCCACCTCGGCCTTCGCAAGCGTGTCGCGGGCCACGGTCACGGTGATCTGCTCCGGCTCGTCCCAGTCCGCCACCCTGGAGTAGGAGATGTTGTGAGTGCCGACCACCACGTCCTTCACGACTTCGCCGCTGGCGTAGCTTCCCTGGCCGTCCAGCGCCCAGGTGGCCTCCGCCGGCTCGGTTATCTCGACCGAGATCGACCCCCGGTGCTCGGCATATGCAGCCTCGAGGCTCGCCACGGAGTCCCTCGCGACGACTGCCTGCGCCCTCTCGGGCGTGAACCAGTCGGCCGCGTCGGAGAACACCACCGTATACTCGCCCACAGGGAGGCCGCCCACGGTCTCGCCGCCCTGGTGCTGTCCGTCCGCGCCCTCGAGGCTCCACCTTGCGGAGTCCGGACCCTTGATGGACACATGGAGCGAGCCGACGTGCCTCTTGTACTCGCGTTCTACCTCCGCCATCGTGTCGCGCGTGACGGTCGTCTGGGCCGGGGACGGGCTGTCCCAGTCGCGGACGGCGGAGAATGATACCGTGTAGACCCCGGTGGGTATCCCGTCCACGGTCTCGCCGCTAGCGTGCAGGCCCCTCCCGTTTATCGCCCAGCTGGCGTCCTCCGGGCCCTCGATGGTAGTCTTAATGGATCCCGTATGACGCTTGTACT